>NC_015436.1:954555-1272740 GCF_000208385.1 Parasphaerochaeta coccoides DSM 17374
ACACCGCTGCCGGTCACTACCAGCGCAGCACGGCAGGTACCATGCACCAGGACATTCACCCCGTCATCCTTTCCTTGGGCAGTATCAGCGGGCGTGGTTGCAACACCGAAAGCTGTACCGGCAGTGCTGTCCCCTTTCACATACGGCAGCACCTTGCCGTCCTTGATTGCCAAGATCTGCCCTGGGACAATCTGACCTTTGCCCTTCACTGCTTCTTTCCTGATGATGAGCGCAGGATGTCTGCCATCCACAATCTCACTGACTTCAATCGTCATTGTCTTTGATGCCTGCATATGCGTCGGCCTCCCGTTCTTCAGAACTTCTGGGCCATGCCGGCCCGGTCAATTGCGACATCCGGCTTAGCCCGTCCGGAATCCGAGAAATCGGTCATACGTCCCGGCTTGGGTACGCTGCCGTTCATGCCCTTTACCAGATTGATGAAGAACTGAACCAAGCTTCCTGCCTGCCCGTCATCTGCAAACTCATAGTCATGTGACTCAATGAGCAGGTCTGCAAACTCTTCCAGCTTTCCTTTCATTCCTGTCGGCCACTTGTCTCCGACAGCACTGACCAGCTGTGCCTTCACTCCTTCCTTGTAGATCTTCTTTGCCTTTGCCGTCTGTCTCTCGACATCGGCAAAATCAGGATTCGACGCAAGGGGCGCTGCCGACGTTTTGGTATCTTGCGGAGCTTCCTTGGGGAAATCAGCAAAGTTGAAATATGAGTAATCTCCGAAGGCTGTTCCCTCGCCTGTCGCGTCAATCGCATTGTCAGGCTTTGTACTGCCCACAGCCGTGATAATCTTCAAATCCCTGATCTTAGGAGGCACAGACCCCAGCATGGCCAGGTGATGAAGATACTTCTTTCCATCTGTCGCACGGGCCGGCATGCTGATGCTCCAGCCTGTGTAAAAGCCTTCATCAATTGCCTGGGCAAGCTCCGGATTCAGGGAGACATCAGCCTGCATGACCCCGTCAATACCATTGGGGTTCTCAACCAGGTCAATAGACTCGACATTGCCCCAGGACGGCCACCAGTCCTGTTTTGTCATGTAGTGCCCCAGGCTGACCGGCCCCTTGCCGTCAAAAGTCTCAACCACATCCCTCAGATCCTTGAGTGTGATTGTCGCCCCGTCGGCACCGAAGCTGCCGGTCTTGGCAATCTCCATGCGCTTGAGTTTTTTATCATCCATGCGAATTCTCCTTCTTCATTTGCGAATTCATCTTCAGGAGAATCGTACCAAATCAGAAAGGCACGGAATCTAACGGGTTTTTGATGAAAATCCGGGAAATGACGGTTTCATGGCAGACCGTCATGAGTACATGCAGACATATCTTGCAGGAAAGGTGTTTAATCGTGTTTATAAACGGGGGGGTGTAGTAAAAGTGATGGAATTACTCGACTTACCGAAACGGGGTAGATTGTAGGCCGTTTTTGAAGGGCATAAAAAAAGAGCTCCCCTCCGGAAGCTCCTTTTGCTACTGGGTACAACCGTGATTGCACCGCTCTTCGCCCATAGCCAATGTACCTCAGTCACTCAGTCCTGTCAATATTTTCTGGATGCTCCCGACATCCTGTAGATCATCCCACGTCAGATAACGGATTTTGCCATCGAAGATAACTCCGAGCATTGAGATTGTCCGTCCACCTTTCTTCAGTTCAGGAACCCTCGTCCCCAGAGCACGGATCAAATCATCAATCTGTCCCCGGTGATGGATGCGAACCGCGACATTCGGCGCCTGTTCCGCAGCCTTAGCAAGTTCTCCACTCATAGTGCTCCGTTTGGCAGTGACAAAGTCCTTGATTTCAATCCGTTCCAGACCGTTCAGCCAGCCGTCATATTGCACATTCCCCTGTAGTGCCTCATTTGGTCGCAACTCGATGAAGTATCCTTTGTCTTCGACCAGTGTTTTTGCTATCTCGATGTTCTTCAGCTCATCTTGTGGCAAAGCATCCGGATACCGTACCCCACCCTTGGCAACCGGCACATTCTGATATCCCGGTATGATCCGGTCAAAATCCTTGCAGATCGTCTGTCCGACTATCCCGTTCAGTTCTTCATCGATGAGAGCCTTGTTGATCCGAAATCTCTCACTCGCCGTCACTTTCCAGAACTGGTTGTTACGAGCAGGGTTCTTTCCAAAACTACCCTGCGGTTTTTCCGCATGGGCCACGACCTTCAAGGAATCTGAAGAAACACTCTTGAGTTTCCCCATGAGCCCGGTTGATTCAGCCTCTTCCCGATAAATTGCTCGGACGGTTGAACGGCAATTATAATGCAACGGCGGCCAGTTGTTCTCCCACCAAGGGTCATTGTACGGCAGGATGACTCCGCTGCGTGAAGCGCAGATGTCACTCTGACGGCTATCCTCGATACCGATGAATTCCAGTGCCACTGGCTGATTGTTCGCCATCTCCATGGCCCGCCCCGCGTTGTAGTCCGTCTGGATATTCGTGCGGTAAACCATCTCGTAATATCCTGCGTAACCAACGCCATCGGCATCAGCCTGAAGGGTCTTCACGAAATCAGTCATGGACGCGTTCTGTCCTGAGAGCTGCTTCTGATAGATCCGCCTGGCTTTCTCCACCATGTCGAGCTGAGTCAGCCGACCGACCGTGAAAGCACGGAGCTTCATGTGGTCGCTGAGCCTGCGATAGTGAGCAGGAGTAAGAGTCACCCTGCCCTGCGCCCATTCAACGGCGGCATCGAACGGCAGGGATTCATCCAGGAATGATACGTCGTAATCGGCAAAGTCAGGATTCCGACCGTGATGGGCATGCATCATACCCAAAAGCCATGACTTCATCAGTAACTCATAGGTATCCTGGATGAGTTTATCATTGGCTTGTGGCTTGTAGGCCCCGGATTTCAACAGCCCTGGAGATTTCTGTAAACGCTCGATAAACGCCTGCAACTCAGTGTTTACAGAGCGTTTAATCTTCTCCTGATATGTCTCTTCCTGGGCAATGACCTGCCCGACTTTTACCGCTTCGGATTCAATGACCGGGTCAGTATCATCATCGGCCTGAGGACTTTTTTTTTACCCGTCCCCATATCGGCGAAGTCAAATGCCCCCAAGGATGGTGTCATGGACATCCCTATGCCCTCCGGACGGGTGAATACATCCTCATCATCCTCCGGCTCCGGCAGATTGTACCGTGCATACAGGGCGGCCTTTGACACCGGGATGCCCGTGTTGATGGCAGTCACGACATCGGCAAAAGACGCATAATCCCCGGTATCGTAACGAAACTCCGGAGCATCAGCATCAGGACCGAAATTCAGTTCGATGCTCATGGCGATGAGGCGCTGCACCGTATAAGCCAGGGCCCGTGCATCATTCTCATACGCCGCAGCCTTAGTCCTCTCCTGGACCGTGCCCAATGCTTGGGTTCCGGTATCGGAGACGTTATTTGCCAGAGCCTGGCCGGTCATGCCGTAGCTGATTTGCAGGTCGCATGCCTTGATGAGGATGTCGAAGTCTGCAACAGAACCGGTCATGGAAATCTGCTGGATGGCTTTCACATTTGCAAAAGCTCCGGACGATCCACCGACCATCTGGCTGACAGTTTCTGCAAGGTCTGCGGCCACTTCCCTGGCCTTTCCTGGATCAGACTGGTCAAAGATGGCATAAACCGAGGGTACGGAGAATTTCTCAGTCGCCGTCAGCCAGTACTGCCAGCCGAGCTTTTTGAAAGCCCAGACCCAGTAGACAGATTTCATGTATGCCTGACCATAGGGAGCGTTATACCTGTCCCCCTCGATGCGATGGATGATCCACTTATACGGCTGCTCCAGCAGCGTGTTCCCTTGGTCGTAGTACATCTGCCCGTCATCACCAAAGCGATACCGGTTGATGTCATGGCCGATGAGCGCATCAATGTAATAGAAGCCATCCTCATCTTTCTGCCAGACAATCTCTGCCGGACGGAATCCATATTTGAGAGAATCAGTCAGCAGGTAGCTTGACCATTTGCGCAGGCTCTTCTCAGACAGATAGCGGTCGGCATAGTCCTTCACGGCCACATCCTCCGCCTTGGACAGACTGAGCGGCAGGTTCTGCGTGGCATTGCGCCGGTCCAGAAAAAGGCTGCTGATGCGAGGATCCTGGAGCATCTCATCATAGAGCTTCAGCCCCTTGGGATTGCGCCTGATCGCTTCATCCGGATTGGGCAGATACTGCATGACCAAGGAATCCTTTATCACTTTCAGCAACAGCTGCGGGTCTTTCTTGTGTGCCTGCGTCTTAGCCATTCATATACCTCCCTATGAGTCCCGGCAGTGCCGAAGGTCGTCTGCGCCCTGCTTGGCCTGTCGGCTGTCCGGTTCCCCTGGTCAGTGCCAGGTATGCCAGCTTCAAGGCATCCACAGTCCCGTCGTTCACCCCTTTGGTCGGGAACTGCAACACACGCTGCATGGACAGGCTGTCCTTAAGCTTCATATGATGACGCCATGACCCATTCTCCATGAAAGGCTGGATCATGGTCGCTCCCGCTTCCTTGCTCATCCGTGCCTCGACACCGATGAGCGGCAGGTTCAGATGCTGGGGCATGAGAATCTCCTGGAGAAGCTTCATGTACACGTTCTGGAATCCGACATTCTCAAAACCAATAATCCGGGGAGCATAGACACGCCACAGCCGCACCATCTCGTCCACCAGCTGGTTGATGGTCCCATAGTCCTTGTACCAGAGCTCGAACGTCACAAAGCCTCCAGTCTGCCTGTGCCGTCCCAGAACACCGATAGCGGCATCATCGCTTCCTTCCGCGTTCGGGTCCACCCCGAATGCAATCTCATAGTCAGGAATGGATATCTCCGTTCCGGGAACATACAGCATCTGCTCAGCCTTGAAAATCTTCGTACCGTCATCGGTGGTGATGGACAGATATTCGATGTTGTACGTCTTTGATCCCACCTCCATCCTTTTCTTCCGCAGCGCAGCCAGCGGCCAGTACTCCGGCCAGAGAGCCTTCTTGCCATCCTCAATCTCAGCGGAAAATCTCACCCCTACCCATCCGGGCAATTCCTGAGCCACGATCTTCTTCAGGATGGTCGACTGGGGATCCTCTCCGTTATAAATGGTATTCAAGGTGAATATGACCGCATTCTTTGACAGTCCAAAAACTGCTGAAGATATCCAGTCATAGATCTTATGCAAGGTGGCGACATTGTTCTTGTCCTGGTCAGTGGTAATGTCGTCCAGGATGATCACATCCGGACGTTTCTCCCTGCTGACAAGACCACGTACACCGGCACCACGACCGATAGACACCAAGGCAGCGCCGTTCTTCAGAAGATACTGACCGCTTTTCCAGACACTGCCTCGTTGGTTCCCATAATCCGCCAGGAGCCGCTGATTGTCTTCGAACTCGACCATGGTGTCATCAAGAAACTGCCCGGCAAGCGCATCGTTGGATCTAATCAGCACGACAAAACGGAAGTATCCATAGATCAGCCCCCAGAGGATGAGCAGGCGGGCGAATACGGTGGACTTGCCCTGCTCTCTTGGCGCGCAGAGGGCCAGACCACGCAGGATATCCACCTGGTGTGGAATATGGGAGAACTCCTTGCGGTGTACTGCTGAAAGCTGCCGGGCCTGCTTCTCTGTCACGATCCAATAGGGCCTTCCTCTCTTATCAAACTGGGTATTCTCGAAGATAGAGAACAGGAGACGCTGCCATGACGGCGGCTCCAGCCTGATATAATGAGGAAAATAATACTTCATGAATCCGCCAATGTCAGTCCTGAACTTCTCGTGCCGAGAACGGACTTCATTCTGGGACGATGCCACGGACATGGCTTTTGTGCGATCCATGTCCAGCATCTTGAAGAGTATGCTGTAATCCTGCGCCTTCATGTCTTCAGCCGACATCCGGAGCCTCCAGGTTCGTGACGATGGTAAAGAGCTGCTGGTACAGTTCAGGCCAGTCTTCCAGTGCTTTCTGTAGGTCTGCGATGACCATCTGCTTCACTTTCTCAAAGACCTTGTTGTAATCCATCCGTTGCTTGACGAGCTGCCCCTTCATGCGGGTGATGCTGTTCATGAACGTGGACATCTCGGGCAGATCCTTGAAATTGACATTCTCGATGGTTTTGATGTATTCAAAGGACTTGGTGATCAGCCAGTCGACTGCGGCCTCGTTGGTATCCGTGTTCGGATTGTCCCTGATGGCATCAATAAGCGCGACAGTCTCTGTACGGGTCTTCTCAAGCTCGCTGGCGATCTGCTTGTTGCTCTTGACCGTCCTGCGTATCGCCTCTCGTGAGATGTCGTATCCCTCGTCACGCAACATCTGCTCGATGGCCTCAAAGGTGAGCTTCTCATCATTGTATGCCTGGATAATCCTCTGCACCAAACCGAGCATTTCCGCTTTCTGTCTCTTACCCATGTCACAGCGTCCTTTCGTCGATGACGGTCACACCCGCGTCCGTAATCGCGTGTTCCAGCAGGTTGATGCCCTTGGGTTCGATCTTGTAAAAGAAGACTTTTTCAAGCGGTCGGAAAGGATGCTTGCGTTCTATCTTTTCGATGTACCCGGAGTCAGACAGGTAGTTCAGCGCCTTCTGGATGACCGCCGGGCGTTGGTACTGGAAGTAAGCCGCGATGATGCTGGTCTCGGCTGCCTTCGACGGGTAGATGTTGTTCAGGAACTGGAGGAGATCCCCCCGAAAAACCTGATCTTGTGCGCTCATTGCTTCTCTCTCCTTGTCAGGTCAAAGATGAATCTGTCCATGCGTTTCCCCAGTTCCCGTATCTCGGTGCGCCAGCCGCCGAAGCTCTCCTGTACATACGCCTTGTCAGCATAGTTCTGTTCCACATAGCTGACACGCTTGTTGAGCGTTTCAATGACCTCATCTTGTTTCTTGTTCCGCTCCTCGTTCCGGGCGTCCGCAGCTTCCAGTTGCTTGCGCACGTCGTCCTTCAACGAACTGATCGTCCGGGAAAGGCTTTCGTTCGCCTTCTTGTTCTCCTTGAACAGAAGAATGAATATGACTACCAGCAGGATGAGAATCGGCACGGTACCGAGCTGGTTCACTAGCGACATGAACTCCATGGATGCCCCCTAATGCTGATAGTTTAACAAGAGTTTAAACACCGGAATCTAATGGTTCAGCAGCGTTTAAATAGGTGTTCAACGCTGGATTATCCTGATGACCGTCTGGTAGTACTCATTGCGGATCTCATCGTACTTTTCCCACAGCTCGATGCTGCCCATGAGACGTGTCACGTTGATGGTCTGGAGCCGCAGGGCTTCTGAGGTATTCCCTTCCGGCAGCTTTTCCAGCACAGGACGCTGAGGACGCACAGCGGCAAGGGGCGGCACCTCAAGCGGTTCAGTCTTCGGGACTGTCTGGCACGATGCGAGAATTCCAACTATCAATAAGCTCGTTGCCAATAGAAATAAGGTCTTCATCCGTGACCGCTTCATGTATGAGCTCCTCCTCTTCCTGCTGCTCTTGGATAATCTGCTGTTGTTGCTGGATAACTGCCTGGACAGTCTCCTGAGCCGTTTGGTGAATCTCGCTCTGCTTTTGTTCATGGACGACTTGCCCTTTCAGGGTGGATATCTGGGAGTCCTTGCTTTTCAGCCGTGCCCGGAAATATGCGAGCGCAGCCAGGAGGAACATGACTGCCCCTCCCAGAATTTTTTCGAGAATACCCATACTTAGACCTTTGCGGCCTTGGCCGTGTCGTACAGCCCCATGGCCGTCCAGGCTACGACAGAGCCATGCAGGATACCGACGATAAGGACGGCATAGATAGCCTTGTCCAGTCCTCCGGCATACCCGGAATTATAGATGAATCCATACGCTGTGCTGATCAACACGGATATGATCCACAGGATGTAGGGAATCCGCTTGGTACTCTTGAGAGTATTCTTGATGATGTTCGGTTTCGCATCATCGGCCAGGTACGGCTTGATGACCTGTGCAAGCCCCATCAGGAATGGAATCAGAACGAGAAGCTGCGGCAAAATGTATGTGTCCATAAAAAATCCTCCATGCCGAAATGGTACGACACGGAGGATGAATGAAATCTAACAGAAGGAATTAGAGTATGTTACTCGACATGAGATACTAAGTTTCGTATACTTAAATAGTATTAAAAATAAAACTAGATGGAGGCAGATACCTATGCTGAAAGACATCGATATCAGAGCTTCCCTTTTTGAAATCATTGCAAAAAAAAATAAAAATACTGAATATAGAATGATTCCAGAAATGGCTGTATGTGATGGCTTTGCAAGAGTTGATGTCGCGGTGGCAAACGGAAAATTGTGTGGCTATGAAATAAAAAGCGATGCCGATACTTTGGAACGTTTAGGATCCCAACAAATATATTATGACCAGACATTTGATGAAGTCTATATAGTGATTGGGAAAAAGTTTTCTGAAACGATTGATTCTATCGTACCAGAATGGTGGGGAATTTATTCAGCTTGTGAGAAGAAAGACGGAAAAGTAATAATTCGAAAAGTAAGACCAGCAACGCTGAATCCCAAGGTTGATGCACAGGCTCTTCTCGATTTATTGTGGTATGAAGAACTAAAAGCATTCCTGAAGAACAATGGAATTAAAGGATATTCTGGAAAAAATCGACGTGTTTTGAGGCAAATGATAGCTACTCAATTTGATTTATCAACGATAAAAAATTTTACGCGTGAGACTCTGAAGCATAGACTAGACTGGAGAACAACATGACAGAGCAATGAAAGGCTTGCTCTGTCATGTTGTATTTGTTAAATCTTCAATGCTGTTCCCAAACTATGAAGGTCATGTGGTGATTGAACCCATAACTAACCCATGTTGTTAGATTGCCTGTCTTTGTGTTTTCAGCTGAAGAGGATCGGGCAATTCTCATTATTTCTGAATCTGCCCAAGAAAAAGTTTCTCCAGAATAAGTATCTTTTGCTGCAACTAACACACGGCAGAGTTCCCGAACTTGTTCAAAGTCCAAACCTCCGCGCTTAACTGACACCCCTTTGATGTAATAATACTTGTCCAATCCGGTGTATTTAATTTTGAAATTCGGGGACATACCAATAATGAACACCGTATCACTTAAATCCGTCGGACCATAATCAGCAAAGAAATAGTTAAACTTCCATTTTTGAGATAAGCGTTTTGCTAAATCATGAATTTTGACTTCATGACGATCAAAGGCATATATTTTTCCTTGTTCAAGATTCGAAAAAGACGAAGGAAAAGAATTGCTTGCAATAATAATCGCCTTGTATTCATCGGGAAAATCAATATCAGCCAAAGCTCCCTTGAGCACGGCTTCCTTTGCAAACAGATTCCCTGTGTCCACACTTTCCAAATCCAATAACAAATATGTAGAATTTCTATTGCTGGTCGTAGATATAATCTTGTTCAGAGTTCCTTCAATATCTCCAAACTCATTTCTAGCAATTCGGACAGCAATATCATCTCCTGTATGCTGTTTTTGCCAATGCTCAATTGAATATTCGTTTGTCAAATCAAAAACAGGAATTGCATAAACTTGATCTAGAAGCTTGTAGTTTTGTTCACATGTTGCATACACCTTTGCTGCAAACTCTGGCCCATCTTCTTCAATTGAATTAAACCAATCCTGTTCAAAATAAACAAAATACGGTTTTCTGCCCCATATCCTTGCCACATCTTGGCTAAACTTAGGAAGATGTGTAGTGGCAGATAATGAAAGCACGGGAATGATTTTTTCTTTGATCTCATCAGCAAGCATTTCGAGAGCTTTCTGTTCTCCTCGTTTCCATCTCAAAATCGGTGTATACACAAGAATCTCCTACTTTGCACTATCTCAGAAGTACAAATCCTTTATATTCAATCCCTCATACGAGGATCTATAGAAAACTATTATCATATTTCCCAAGAAGCTTTATATTTTTTAGCAAATGTCCCTTCCCCATGCTCCAGTTCATACCAGCTTGCTGCAAGCTCAAAATTAAATTCTACGATGTAGCGAAATTCGGAGGAGAGATCACGTCGGAATTCATAACCAAGGAAGTAATTTGATTTTTCATCAGTGAACAAAATCTCACAACATACCCCATCTTGGATTCTTCCAAGAAATCTGGACTCAATCTTAATTAAACCGGAATCTGTAGCTTGATCTTTGGTAGTAGAAACCTTATGGTCCATACCATTCTTTTCGTTACTGATTTTCTTTTTGTTCTTCAAGAAACTCTTTGATATGCGCTGCAATAAACTCATTGAATCTCCCCTTTTCCCATTGCCAGTGTTTTGTTTCCAATCTGTTTTTTGCATCCCCTTTGGTAAGTGCAATAATCTCTCCTTCCGTTATCGCCGAAATAGGATATAGTTCTTCGATTGAATTCGCCTCTGTAAAGACCAAGAAAAATTCCCCTTCTGGAGAGACCATTATGAGTTGCCAAAGATACGATTGGGTTGTGCGACCGATACAAAACTCATCGACACACATAGCAGTTTCCATATCATACATCACACCATTGATTGTCTTCTGCATTCTTTTCTCGTTTCTCCTATAAGCCCCTCACCAATACATTATGAATCTTCCTACAGCCTTCCCTATGATCATAATCACTTGGCTCAATACGGATGGTGGTGCAGCCATCCCACGACCTTGCCCAGAAGCTCCACCCTGTCCGCTTCAACCTCCCTGGGGGCATAGCGTTCGTTCTCCGAGCGGATGGTCAGTTTCTTGTCGAACGGGTCGAACTCTACTCTTTTCACGAAGACTTCCCCATCAACCGACAGCACATAGATGCCATCACCTTCCACCTGCTCCCGGACAAAGATAACCAGGTCAGCATCGAAGAGCTGGATGCCCGTCATGGAGTCTCCCCGGACTTCAGCAGCAAAAAGTGATTCCTTCGGGTACATCCTGACAAAGCGCTCCAGAACCGGCAGCCTTTCTTCTGTGATATCTGCCGGGAGGAACTCCTGACCGGGTCCGGCAGATACGCGCTGCGTGAGGATGGGCACGGAGACGACACCTTCAGCGATGGTGACTGCGTAGGTCTTTCCTTTGGGTGTGATAAAGGTCGATGCCGCGATGGGTTCAAGAGTATCGGTCCCGCTGCCATCCAGGTACATGGAGCCTTGGCCGGTGATGAGCCAGTGGAGGTTAAATTGTCGTTGAGCTAAAAACTGCATGACAGGTTCCGGTATGGCTCCACCTAATTCATATTTCGCATAAGTTGACTGAGCCAGGCCCAATTCCTTTGCCAATTGCATTTGAGAAAGTCTCATTTCATTTCGTGCCTGCTTTAACCTATCGCCAACCATCTACTCTTCCTAGTCATTATTTCGATTAATATTCATAATTTCGATTGACATTATCGATATTACGACTTATTCTAAATTCGGTTAATAAATAAACTGAAATCATCATAACGCACGTAATCTACGAGCGCAAGGAGAGAACATGGCAAAGGGGAAAGAATTAGCGACAACAGTCAAGGCATGGGATTATGCCACTGCGGTCACTACAGGAAAAAACCTTGTAACCCTATACAACAGGGTGACTCTGGATCTAGTCAGGGAAATCTATGCAGCACGCGAAGCTTTGGCAAAATCCGGTACCCGTACAGACCTAACCTCACGACAAGATGTCGCGAGGTTAAGTCCATGGGAGCAATATTGCGAAGATATCGGTCTGTCCTTACGTACCGCCCAACGTTGGCTTAAATTCTATCTTCCAGAAGAAAATCGACTTCTTACATCAGAAGAACTCAAGGCCATCCAAATAGAAGAATTCGAAGCCCTGATCAAACAATTAAAACCTACGTTCCCCGAATGGCGGCCAGACGGCTGGACTGCCGCATGCGAGCAATATTATCGGGAGAAGATGAAAGGCCAGAAACTTCTGGACATTTCAAAGCGTAAACGCTTCGAGCAGCTCGATCTGTTCGATGCCGCATACTACGAGACTTTGACATCACGCATCACATTTGCATCGGCTGATGATGTCGTCCACTTTGCTGAAATCCAGAAAAAGATAGAACCGGTCGCCTATCCAGGCATTCCAGTAAACAAACAAGCTCACGCTTTTTTGGTCGTTGAGAAAATGCTTCAGGACTTCCCTGAAGGAGAAAGAAAACATGTCGCCAAGGCTTTGGCAGACATGACACGGCTGTATGCCGAGGAGGCAATTTAAATGAACAGAAAAAAAAGACAGGCTATTGACAGCTTTATCAACTCGTTACGCCCAGAAGACCCAGAAAGGGAAACTAAATTCAACAGTTTTCTGATAAGCATGGCCAAAAATGAAGATCGGCGCATTCGCGCGAGAAACTTAAAAGCAATTAGCAGAAGACGTAGCTTTTTATATAAAGAGTGTTTTGTTTTAAGAACCTATATCGACCTATGGATATCTTGCAGACATAAGCCTCATCGAAAATACAAAGAATATAGGAAATCAATACTCGCCCGTTTCACCTTCCATCCGCAGACCAAAGACGAGGCGTAAAGATGAAAAATACTCAAGCTGTAAAAGAACCGATGCACTTATTGCACCACATAAAAGTTCATCATCACCCAAAAAATGAGAATTCCTTGGATTTGAAAAACAGGCTTGCATCAGGCCGCAAGCAAGCTCCAGCCGATATCTCAATGCCTGTTGCTCCTCAACGGACAATCCTTTCACCTCAGTGGTGTGAGGAAGATTATTCAGCGCACGTACAATCAGGGCATCCAAGGTCTTCTTATGCTTTTCAAGCAATGCGGTATCTTGTTTCGCATCATCCTTTACATTCCGCCAATCAAAATCTGGCATCCATTGATAGTCCCATTCTTCTGAAGGTGGAAACAAAACAGCAATCAGACGCTCTAAACATTCAACAGCATTCATATCGTGATATTACAACGGAATCCATGCCGATATAAGGAGAAGCCTCCCATGAAAAGAACTAAATCATATATCCATACCTACACAGTCCTCATACTGGGAGAAAAGGGATTGAGTCAGACTGAACTGGCTCGCCGTATCGGATGCACGCCTCCCGCGCTCAACCAAATTCTCCTAAGGAAAACCGTTGCAAGGGATTTGCAGGAAAAAATTGCCAGAGCCTTGAACTTCACCTCTTGGGAGGAACTGGAGAACAAAGCTGAATGGTTCTCCGAGCTGTTCTCTTCCATGTACAACCGCCCCACCTCAGCAAAAACGTGGGAGGCGGTATCATAATGTGGACCGATGCAAAGACAATCGCCCATGCAGTGGGACTGACCGTCCGTACTGTACAACTCAGGGCAAAGAAAGAATTCCAGATAAGGAAGAAAGACGGGAAGTCCATAGAAATCTATGTACCATCCCTGCCTCCCGACTGGCAGACCAAACTTGCCAAGGCCGGAGCCATCGTGCCGGTATCACAGATGCTGTCCTCCCTCACCCCATCGGCTCAGGTCATCGTCCAGTCAAAACTGTCTCTTGGCAAGCTGACCGATACACAACGCAAAAGGCTTGCCATAGCGACACAGTTCAAGCAGAAGCCCACAGGCATGAAGAAAGCTGAATGGGTGCGCTCCCTCGCCTCCCTGCATGACGTGTCAGAGACTTCTGTCTATCGGATTGCAAAAGAAGCGGAGACCGGAATCCTGCTGGATAAATCGCAAGGACTCAACCGCACATCCGCATTCGATCCTGAAGCCTCCGCCTACATCAAAGGCTACTGGCTCCAGGCAATCCGTGAAGTCGGGGAATGCAGTAAGCAGACCGCATGGAAAGCCCTTCAATTGAAAGCCGTCCAGGAGGGGTGGAAAATAGGCAGCCGCTCTTCTGCATTCAATCTCCTGGGAAAAGTAGACCATCTGCTGGTAGCGTATGCCCGTGGTGGCAACCGAGCCCTGGACAACTACTTCTACATCACAAGGGATGCGGATGCACTCCTGCCTTTCCAGATAGTGATTGGGGATCAGCACATTTTCGACTGGTGGGTTGCTGACTATGAAGCCGGAGAAATCCGGAGACCGCAGTGCTATCTCTGGCTCGATATGTGTACAAAACTGATCTATGGCATAGCCTTCGACAAGACCTATTCCAGTGATACCGTCAAGGAATCCCTCAGGCTCGGCCTCTATCGCTTTGGAGCTTTTGACTGTACCTATAACGACAACGGTTCCTCAGAATGCTCCAAGGCAATCAACAGCATCATTGACGACCTGCTCCAGCTTCAGATGAATGCAGCCGATATGAGCGACCTCTACAAGACTCCTGAAGGCATCTTTGTTGTGACCAATGAAGATGGTGATGTCCTGGATACTGCCCGCTCCCCTGAAGAGTGGAGACGCAAGCACCGGCGCATCTTTGCCAATGTCAGGAATGCCAAAGCAAAGGACATTGAGAGGTTCTTCAGGACACTTGAGAAACGCCTGGAAGGACGGATGCTCCCCGGTCGTGTCGCAACACCTGGCGCAACGGCAGCAGTCGATGAAGCTGAACGCGCCCGGCTGGAGAAACAGAAGAACCATCACGAACTGCTCACGCAAGAAGAGTTCATGCTGGTGGTCGTTGAAGAGCTGCAAGCATATGAAAACAACATCCATGCCACCTTGGGCATGGCTCCCTTGCAGAAGCTGGAACAGAAGTTCAGGGCTGGATGGCAGCCGCGATTCTTTGAGCATGAAGTAGTCGACCTGATTCTCTTCGAGCGTGTCAGAAGGAAAGTCGAGCGTGGCCGTGTCCTGGTCGATGGCGTTCAGTTCATCGGAGAAGACCTGCGGACAGAGAATGGTTTACTGGCGGATGTGGGGTTGTGGCGTCATGACGGTAAGACTGTTGAGATCCGTTACAACAAGCACAACCTTGATTATGCCTATGCCGTTATAGACAACTCTGTACGTCCACTCAAAGCTGTCCAGGCTGTTGAGATGCTGGATGACGAGAAGATGGTCCAGGCAATTTCACAAAAGAGACAGCAGATGGCAGCGGTCCGCGAAGCGTTTAAACGTCTGACAGCGCCCATTGGGGGAGTTGTCCTGAAAAGCCCCATGGGCCCGGCTTTGAAACGTGCTCAGGTCATCCAGAATGAACTGCCGGACCTCAGCAACGAGGAGTTCAAGAAACAGGTTGAGGAACAGGAACGGATGGCACGGGCAGTCGTTGCCTTCCCAGTCCTCCATGCCTCCCGCCATGAGAGATATCAATGGTGTCTGGATCAGATAGCCCTTGGGAACAAGCTTTCCCAACAAGATTGTGATTTTCTTCAGAGTTATGAGGCTTCTGAAGAATACAAGAAGAATGAGACGTATTGGATTACGTACAAGAAATTAGCAGGAGGTGCGAAATGACATTAGCCGAAGCTTTGGAAATCAGTGGGATGACGTTACAGCAAGTGGGGGAACTGCTTGATCCTCCGTTAGGGAAAGCTGCCATCAGCAGGATAAAAAGTCATGAATACCCGAACTGGGACATCCTGGAGCCTCAGATTGTAAACAAGATGGGGAAAATAGGGGTTCTAGGAGATTTCACCGGGGAGGAAAAACAGACCGGAATTCTTCGTGTTGACCCAACAGCTTTCATTCATACGCAGAATGTGCTGGCTACGGATGCCTTGGTTCAGGACTTGCTGGATCCTGCGACTACGCTGAATGCAAGCATCGGGATGATTACCGGTGCTGCCGGATACGGGAAGACATCTACCGTACAGCACATAGGTGCTACCGTGGATCAAGCACATTATGTCCTCTACATGGAGGGGTATACACTTACGGCTCTTTGCAAGCAGATTGCCAGTACACTCATGGGCTTTTGCCAGCGCACCTTTGAAAAGAACCTGGCTTTGATCAAAGAAGCAACCAGCATATACAGGAAAGTCATCATCCTGGATGAAGTGGATCGTATGCCGATTCGCTACATCGAAGCCTTGCGCAACATCAATGAGTACTGTGGAGTTCCGTTGCTACTTGTCGGAGAAGAGTCTCTTACCGCAAAAATGGAAAGCCTCCCCCGATTGAAGAGCCGTGTCAGAAAACCCCAGATATCCTTCAAACCTCTCAATACCGCAGATGTAGCCATGTTCTATCTTGAGGCCGTTGGCTTGGATATCAGGGATTCTCTTCAGGTCTGCAAGATACTGCTGAGCCGGGCGAACAGGGACTTTCGTGTCCTGGTCAATGATGCGCAGCATCTGGTCAAGGCAATGAATGCAAGCGGATACGAAACACTGACAGAGGAGGTCCTGGATGCTTATAGGACAAAAAGAACGTGAGGTACTTTTTGGCACTTCCGTCCTTGCCCGGCAGATACAGAAGTTCATTGAAGCAAAGAGAGAAACCGGACTTGATGCCCTTCTGAAGGTATTCCCTGACATTCGGCGTGAAATTCTTGTCGAAACTCTTCGGCAGCTTCGCATCAGGGGAGTCATATCCCATTCTGAAGGCGTATACATCGCGACATACAAATACAAGGTTGAAGGTGCTAAGGCTGACCAAACGTGGTCGGCTGCCAAAATCCTTGGGACATTTGATCCTTCAGACCTTGCCCGTATAGCGTCAGTCGAAAGGATTCATGCTGCTACGCTGTGTCGGACATGGCTCAGAGAAGGTCATCTGGTTTGCATTGGACGCAAAGGGAAAGTCCCTCTCTACAGGTTCTGTAGCAAGTTTTCCAATCGACCAATCATCCATCAGGAAAGGAAAAAATGAATAACAGGCATGCGTTACTCGCAAAAATCCACATGGCCAAGTCCAGGGTTCTCACCTGCCCTGTCTGCGGTCGGCTGTTCTTCGAAGAGACATGTCCGGATCATCCTGCTCGCCAAGGTGTGGAGCTCAGTGACTTTGCATACAGGGGAATCCTGAAAGCCTTGGGAGGAACTGACACCTGCGCATTCATGGATGACAAGAGACTTGTCAAGGTCGCTGACTTCTTCGACCGCGTCGGTTTCAGCAAGGCATATCCCAGGGTATCGCCTGAGGGGGAAACCCGGAGAGCAAAATACGGAACTATCAGGCATATCAGAATCCGGGCTCCGGTAGTCCTGGGCGCTGCATGGGAATCCCGGCTGTTAGGTTTCATGCAGAAGAACTTTGATAAAATTTCACTGGAGTGGCTCGACCCAAATGAGCTGAGAAAGGTAATCGGATGGATCAACCGAACAGCTAAATACGAGAAGGAGAAACTGAAATGAAAACACAGGTAAGTGACGGCAAGACATATGCGGTGAACGCAAAGAATGAACTGGTACCCATCGAAGCGATCAAGGAGATTGATCAGCTCAGGGATCAGGTGATTGAGAAGATCGAGGACCGGCTGATTGAACTCCAGCAAAAGATGGAAAACGCCAAGGCAGAAGCTATGGCAGACATCAATGAGTTTGTCCGGATCGCTGGGGAGCAGCATGGCGTAAACATCGGTGGAGCGAAGGGAAATCTATCCCTGACCTCCTTCGATGGATCCACGCAGATCCTGCTGGCCATGAGTGACAGCCTTGACTTCACAGAAGGTATTCATGTAGCCAAGCAGCTTATCGATGAGTACCTGACTGACATCACCAAGGATGCCGCGGCGGATCTTAGAATTCTGGTGAGCAAGGCTTTCAGAGTCAAACAGGGAAAGCTCGATGTCAAAAGAATCTTGGAACTTCGGAGTTACAACATAGAAGATCCCCGTTGGAAGAAAGCAATGGACATCATCAGTGACTCGACAAAAGTCATCAGCAGCAAGCAGTGTTTCAGGCTGCGTAAACGCAAGGATTCTGACAGTTCATATGCATTAGTAAACCTCGACTTCTCGACAATCTGATACAGGAGAAAAAATGCTGTTGCAACAAGAACTTTTTCCACCACTCCCCCCCAGCCTTTCACTTAAAGCTCTGCTGCAACAGCGTGCCCGAGAAGGGCACATTTTCTATAAGCCGAAGGATGTCGCCCGGCTTCTGAAAGTCTCTGGATTCCAAGTATATTATGCTATTACACGTTATAGGCTCGATGCGGTGATGGTCTGTGGAGAGTATAGAATTCCATGGTTTTCAATCGTCGAGTTTTTAGAAAATCAACCGCAGATTAAACGGCAGTTTTGGGCATTCCAACACTATGTAAACAGTCACGTATCAGAAAAAGACATCTATATATCGGAGAATTCGGATATCTACGAAGACGCGCCTCAGGACTACTACGGACTCAAAGACTTACATATCCCTACTGATCTCCGGATAGAAGAACTAGCAAACATCCTGGAAGTGTCAACAACGCTACTTATCAAGGATGGTCACTTCGGCCATACGGTTCCCTGGCCGGACGCCTTTGATTACCTGGTAGAACGGGAGGTCTGCAATCTCCCTGTATTCGAACGGGATTTGCCAATGTCGACAGGAGAAATCGAAAAGATTGATGAAGAGCAGCTCATGCTGTTCTGAGGAGCAAAAAAATGGAAGGCGATAACTGAAATCTGATATTATTTACTCAGGCTGTTGGTATGTCCGGTTCGATTCCGGCACAGTCTGAAACCCAAATAATGATGCTGGTTGAAATCAATCAGCTGGACAGTGGAAAGTCCGATAAGCTGCTGAAAGGGAGTGACTGCTGGGCCACCGGGGAGAACAGGTGGCATCGTTTCATCAACCATAATGTAGAAGTAGATCAGAATCAGGCAGCCGTCTTCTACAATGGTTTACTGGTCACCGGACGCGGTGGCCAGTTTTTCATTATTAAACCCTGTTTAAACACACGATAAAACAGTTTTAAACACGCTATAACACGGAAAAATTGTCATTTTCAGTTGGATTTCACTGTCAAAATGCTGGATTTTCTGTCAAAAATTTTTGGATTGTACAATTGTGCCGTGTCCTGGCGTGTAATGAAACACAAAAAATCACCCTTTCCACCATGATGGATTCATGGGGAATCAGGGCTCCTGAGAGCTGCATGAGTAAAGCGCTTGCGTAATATATGATTTTACACGTAGGCAACGTGTAAGATGAATATTCTTTTATTCTTTTATAATATGTCAATCTTACATATTTTATTGCTTTCTATTCTTTTTGGGTGTAATGTAATTTTTAACATCCTTAGCTTAGCCTTTTAGTAACTCATCCTCATTCACACGGAGCAAACTTGTTGAAAAAAATTCAGTAAGCATATTAGAACAGAGAAGTTCATCAGTGAAGGATATGGGCTTTCAATTATTGCGAAAAAAACATTCTACGATTTGATCTCAGAAGAATAAGAGAAAGATTAACTCATTTTATAATCTACTTGTAAGTTTTTTAATACCAATAGGAGGAGAAACATATGGGCTTTGTGTTTGCAATTATCCTAGGGATAATTTGTGGGTTAATTACCCGATCAATGAATATAAAAAAAGGATATAATGGTGGTTTTGGGTGGGGCTTCTTCCTGAGCTTCATCGGAATCATTGTGGTAGCGGTTCGACCATTCAATCAGAACCATCAGCGGGATACCAGCTCCTCTTAGCATTTTGAGACATAGAATTCTTATCTCATTTTCGAAGACCACAACAATAAATTTTGTGGTCTTTGGAGTGGTTCATAGGATCACGAGATCCAATCCGATATATCTCGGCTTATGAAGGCGGAGATATTCAGGATGAAGAAAAATACAGGGTTCGCCCCCCTATCTCCCCCTGCACCTTCATGACAGTCTCCATGTCGCTTGGCTGGAGGTGCAGGTAGTGTTCTGTCATCTTTTCCGATTCATGGCCGACGACGGCTCTGGTGACCGCCCTCTGTACTCCAGATGCAATGAGCCTGGTGTTGAAGAAATGACGCCAGCTGTGGAATGACAGACCGCGCTCCTGGCGCTCCTCTTCGGTAATCCCTATTTCTCTCATCTTACGGTACAGACTTCTCATCCCAGGAGTATTTGACCACCAGATGATCAGGATGAACACACTCAACCTTGAAAGCCCGTATCTCACCGGCTCGCATTCCTGTACAGGCGCATAGATATGACGCAGAATAGGAAAGTTCATTGCCCCACTTCTCAGAATCGTCCAGAAGCTTGTCGCGCACATAAGGACATTTCCCCCATATCCAGAAAGGTTCAGCAAGTTCCTTGAGGCCATGTTCCTCTTTAAAGCCAAGAGAATTAATTCCCCCTTCCTTGCCAGCTGGGAGACAGAATGGTGATTAACAGGGATTTTTGGCATAAAAAAATCCTTGCTAACTTGTGGTATAGCAAGGATTTATAAAGAGTGCGGACGACTGGACTTGAACCAGCACAGCCTTTCGGCCACCAGCACCTCAAGCTGGCGTGTCTACCAATTCCACCACGACCGCGAAATCGTTAGCGTTGCAGGAGTGTTTGAAAGCCTCCCAATGCAACGTTGCTACCATACACTATAGACACTCCGTTAGTCAATGATTCGTTTCCAAAATGTAGCGTTTGCAACCTGTCATTCAGGAGAGTATGGCACAGACAACACGTTTCTCTCATGCCAATGAACTACCGATTCTCGATGTTCGGGAATAATTGACGACCTCAAGCTCTATGCCATCACAGTCCGTAAAGAAAAAGGCATAATAATCGTCACAATATTCAGGGTAAAAGCACGGTTTATTAATGATGCGGACATTAGGAATCGACTGGACAGCAGAGAATATTGAATCGACGTCAACCTTCTCTCTTGTTCCGAAAGCAACATGATGAACTGCCCCCGGACGACGTCGAGAAACACAGTCATCCAGATATTCAGCGCGCGGACTCACAATACCAAAAGAAAACGAAGCGGAATTATACTCGATTAGTTCATAGGCATGTTCAGGAACCTGGGCATATTCCTTGTCCCTAAGATCAAACCCCACTAAAGGAAGAAATTTGTTATAGAATGATTCGGAAATTCCGATATCCCTGACGGTGATATGGATATGATCGATAAAAGATACCATGATACTTATCCCCCTTGTACTTCTATCTAGATTTTATAATATTTCGGGCGGGAAGAAAGTAACAAGTATCTTTTTCTGAAAAGAAAACCATGCAGGATGTCATCATGCAAAGTCGGGGCGAGAGGACTCGAACCTCCGATATCCTGCTCCCAAAGCAGGTGCCATGGCCGCTAGGCAACGCCCCGAAATTCAGGGACATCAGTAAAACCGATGTCCTAAACCTGTTCGAGTATATAGACCGCCACTTGTGAGGTCAAGAGGATATTGGTATGCTTTTCCCATGAACGAGGACCTTGCACAGAAAAAAGACAGAGCAAAGGAAATAGCCCGCCTGCTGGATGCATCAAGTCCGCAGAAAATACTCTTTTTGGATCCATCCTCTCCCTTCCGTTTCCTCATTCAGGTCATCCTGTCGGCACAGACGACGGACGCCCAAGTACTGAAGATAGCTCCCGTGCTTTTCGAAACATATCCCGACGTGCGTTCCCTGGCAGGCGCAGACATCAATAAAGTAAAAGAGATCATCCGCTCGACTGGACATTTCAATACCAAGGCACGTCACATCATCGACTGCGCCACCATCCTTCAGAAAACCTACGGAGGCTGGATACCCTCTACCATGGAGGAACTGACTGCCCTTCCCGGCGTCGGACGCAAGACGGCAAGCTGTGTTCTGGGTGAGGTCTATGGTCAACCCGTCATCATCGTTGACACACACTTCGGGAGAGTCTCCCAGCGGCTGGAACTCGTCACCAGCGCGAGGCCAGAAATCATAGAACAACAGATGAAGGAGCTTCTGCCCCCAGACATGCAGTACCGGTTCTCTATGACCTTGAATCTTTTTGGCCGAAACTGTTGCACGGCAAGGAAGCCCCAATGCCACAACTGTCCGTTGTACGCTCTCTGCCCATGGCCGGAGAAACTTCCTCCACTCTACGACTCACCACACGACTGAGCCACGCAAGCTCATCTGATGTTCTCAGATACTGGTGCCTGGATTCTGCCCATCATGCTCGACTTCTCCGTCAAGCGGTGTCATTCTGTCGGTGACAGGAACATCCTGCGGCTTTTTGCATCCATGGAAACGACGCATCTTATCACGCATTTCCATTTTGCGCTGCTCTACGGAAGCGTACAGGCTCATGAACAGAAAAAGAATACCTCCGACAATTGAGCCCGTGCCGATGACCGCCAGAGGCAGTGCATTCTGCATCCGCTGAGCATACATCATGGAACTGCCAACGGAAAACTGTATGCTAAAGGGAGCGTTACACCTCTCGTAGACATAAGGCTTTGATACCATGGCCGTTTGGCTGAACATGACGGCTGTAACGCCAAACACACCGAACAGGATGCCAAGGACAAGGCACACGATTGAAATGGTTTTTATCATCTGTGTTTCTCCTTACATCTTATAATATTACACAGGAACCGTCATTTTGTGATGATACATAATGTGGAGAATCGCACACATTTAAATTACATTTAGTTCAAGTCCAGCGGGCGGAACTTTCAAGAACCGCTTCACCCGCGAGCAAGGATTCCGGGACATTGAGTATACGCTGATTCGTACTACCCCGCCATGCAGCAGAAAGGGATCTTAGCTCACGGACGAACCGACCGTCAATCAGGACATCGACATGCTCAAGAAGCCGGCGGACATCGGGCTCATTTTTCATCCTTTCTTGAAGTTCTTCAAAAGTCCATCCGGTATAGCACGCCACCTCGTAGCCTCCTGCCTTGCAGAGCGTGGCAAGGTCAGCAAAACCAGACGGCTGGAACAGAGGATCTCCACCAGAGAACGTGACGCCAGTGAACAGAGGGTTGCGGTGAATGCGCTCGTAAATATCGGTGACAGTCATTTCACGTCCCACGCCTGATGTCCATGTTTCGGGATTATGGCAACCGGGACAGGCATGGGGACACCCTTGGGCAAAGACCGTTACCCGTAGCCCCGGCCCATCAACGATGCTGTCATCGACAAAACCCGCGAGCTCAATGGTTCCTTTGCCCAAAGTGGTCAGTTCCACGAAGCCAAGTTCTCTTTTAGCGGCCATGCAACATCCTCAGAAGGTATAACGCTTCTCCGAAGAAGACGAAAGGGAATGCTTCACACGATCATGTTCCTCGGCACGCTTGCCATTATTGAAACGTTCCAGCGTCCCGACCAGATACCCGGTGATGCGTCTGATGCGTTCGAAGTTCGGCTGTCCGTCTCCTTCTTGACGTCCGCACTGCGGGCAGGTGTCGCCGATAATCCCGTTATACCCACAGGCAGGATCCCTGTCCACAGGATGGTTGATTGACCCATATCCGATGCCGGCATCATGCATCGCCTGGATGATTTTCTCGAAAGCCTCTACGTTCCGTACAGTGTCTCCGTCCAGTTCCACATAGGAAATATGACCTCCGTTGGTCAACGCATGGAAGGGAGCTTCTTTCTTGATTTTCTCAAACGCGGAAATCTCATGCCACACGGGGATGTGGAAACTGTTTGTATAGTAGTCCCTGTCGGTGACGCCGGGGATGAAACCATACTTCCTGCGATCAATCTTCACGAAACGTCCGGAAAGACCTTCCGCGGGAGTGGCAATCAAGCTGTAGTTCATCTTGGTTGCCTGGGCAAGCGCATCCACATAATCACGCATGAACTTGATGATGGCCAGACCCTTCTGTTCCATTTCGTCGCTTTCCCCGTGATGGTGCCCGTAGAGACTCATCAAAGTCTCGGCAAGACCGATGAAACCGACGGAAAGAGTGCCGTGCTTGAGTACTTCGCGCAGCTCGTCATCGTAGCCTACTTTCTCGGAATCCAGCCATACTCCTTGTCCCATAAGGAACGGGAAATTACGGATGTGCTTGCGCGCCTGAATCTCAAAACGAGCGTTCAGTTGGCGGATTACCAAGTCCATCATGTCCTTGAGCTTGCCGAAAAAGACCTTCTCATCGCCATGGCTCTCTATGGCAAGCCTGGGCAGGTTGATCGATGTGAAACTCAGGTTTCCCCGACCATTGGCAATCTCTTGGGACGGATCGTGAACATTGCTCATCACACGGGTACGACAACCCATGTAGGAAACTTCGGTTTCCGGCCGACCCGGCTTGTAGTACTGGATGTTGAACGGAGCATCGATAAAGCTGAAATTCGGGAACAGTCTCTTTGCGCTTACTTTGCATGCCAGCTTGAAAAGGTCATAGTTCGGATCCTGCGGGAAATAGTTCACCCCTTCCTTGACACGGAATATCTGGATGGGAAATATAGGCGTTTCGCCATGGCCAAGACCGGCATCGGTAGCATGAAGCATACCCCGCATCACCATCCTGCCTTCCGGAGAAATGTCAGTGCCATAGTTAATCGAACTGAAAGGCGTCTGGGCTCCTGCGCGGCTGTGCATGGTGTTGAGGTTATGAATCAACGCTTCCATGGCCTGGAAGGTCGAACGCTCGGTTTCTTCCTGGCTGTGAGAAAGGGAAAATTCCTGAGCCTTGGCAATGACATCTGACTGGACTCCCAGAGAAGCGAGGAGTTTCCGTTCCTCGGCCAGGAATGCTTCATCGGAGGCGAGTTTCGGATACAGTCCAGTGCGTGCCTCCAAGTCATTGTAGAGCTTCTTCATGTCAGCTCCGCTCACCTTCAGGGAAGGTTGGAGAATCTCCAGTACCTTGAGGATGTTAGTCCGGTACACGCGGCGGTACGTCTTGGCGACACCCGGAGCAAGCCCGTAGTCAAAATTGACAATGCTCTGTCCGCCGTGCTGGTCGTTCTGATTGCTCTGGATGGCTATGCAGGCCAAGGCTCCATAGCTTTGGATATCATTGGGTTCGCGGAGGAAACCGTGACCGGTGGAAAAACCATCTTTGAACAAGGTCAGCAGGTCAATCTGGCAACATGTGGTGGTCAGTCCGTAGAAATCAAAATCATGAATATGTATCCAACCGTCCTGATATGCTTGGCGTATATCATCTTCGAGAAGATACTTGTTGTAGTAATCCTTGGAAGATTCGGAGCCGTATTTGAGCATGGTGCCCATAGCGGTATCTCCGTCAATGTTGGCGTTCTCCCGTTTGGTGTCACTATCCATGGCATCCTCATGGGTCAGCTCATCCATCATCTTCATGAGATCGCTGTTCATTTCGCGGCGTCGGGTTCTTTCAGCACGGTACAAGATATAGCGTTTGGCAACGTCCTCATACCCACTGTGCATCAGCTGCGTCTCTACGGCATCCTGTATGCCCTCGATGGGCAGGGATTCGCTGCCAAATTTCTTTTCAAGATAGGCGCTTGTAGTATTGGCCACCGCCGCCGCAGCTTTTACGGCATCGGGAGTCCCGGCAGCCTCCATAGCTTTCAATATCGCACGTGCTATCTTTGCTTCATCATACAGGACGACCCGTCCGTCTCTCTTGACAATAGTCTGAATCATGTTGCCTCCCGCCCGGAACCCCTGTGGTGATACAACACGCCCTTGCTCCATCAGGAAAAGGGAATCGTGGACGCAGGTACACGTCCGGGCATATCTTTATCTTGAAAACCAAACATAATGCCCATCGTCATGATATAAGAGTTATATAGAACTCATGTAAAACAACGGGACACAATATGTAGTGGCCTTTGTTCATTGGGTACGCTACTAACAGTAACCTAGACAAACAGGCATGTCAAGTAGGAATATGCCATCATGATGATTTATTCATGGATTGTCCGAAAAGTACCGTGAAAAAATCGGAATGAAAACACGGAAAATCATAAGAAGGATGGACATATCTTTCCCAAAGGATTGCCCGTGTGGTGGCGGAAACCCAAGCGGTTCTTACGAGAAGACAGTCTTCCTCCACAGCCGAAAGGATGAAAAAGTGTTCCTTTCCACATCTTCACATCTTCATCACGTAACGATTGCTTGACATCGCTGGTGAAATACCGCATATTCCCATTTGTTGGTGAGAGGCGATGACCCTGTTTTCTGCGGGGCCGGGAACTCTGCCGTGGGAGGAAAGGGAAAACGATTGAACGGTGTAGAAGTAACGGCACGGGGTGTCACCCGCAAATTCGGTGATTTTTTGGCGCTCGATGATGTGAGCGTGGATATCAAGAAAGGTGAGTTCTTCTCACTTCTCGGACCCTCCGGCTGCGGCAAGACAACACTCTTGCGTATTATTGCCGGTTTTGATTCACCCGATGTCGGTTTCGTATCATTTGATGGAGCAGATATCCTGCCCCTTCCCCCGGAAAAGAGACAGGCTAATACGATTTTTCAGACCTATGCGCTCTTTCCCCACCTCAACGTATATGAGAACGTGGCTTTCCCCCTGCGTATACGCAGAAGGCCAAAGGATGAGATAGACCGGAGGGTGCGTGATTACATCCATCTGGTTCAGCTGGATGAGCATATTACCAAGAAACCTTCCATGTTGAGTGGCGGGCAAAAGCAGCGTGTCGCCATAGCACGTGCCCTGATTAACGAACCGAAGGTTCTTCTCCTTGATGAGCCGCTTTCCGCCTTGGACGCAAAGCTCCGGCAGAATCTCCTCATTGAACTTGATGAAATCCATGACAAAGTGGGCATCACCTTCATCTATGTCACCCACGACCAGAGTGAGGCTCTGTCTGTCTCAGACCGCATAGCGGTGATGAACCATGGCAAGGTTCTACAAATCGGAACTCCATACGAGATTTACGAAGCTCCTGCCACTGAATTCGTCGCACGGTTCATTGGAGAAACCAATATCTTCCCTTGTACCGTCCTCTCCTGTAATCCGACATCTGACGGAGAATTCATGCTCAACCTTGATGTCCCCGCCTTGGGCGGAACAATCAGGGTCACGGATGTCGATCCCCAGGAAATCGGCAAACGGCTGGACTTCACAATCCGTCCTGAAAAAATCCGCATCACCACTGATGTACCGGAAAAACCAGGCAAGGACATCAATCAGTTCCTCGGCATCGTCGATGAACCTGTGTACGCTGGCTTCCAGTCCAAGTTCTTTGTAAAGCTGACCAACGGTGCCATGATTAAGGTTTACAAGCAACATGTGAACTACATGGATGATGGACCTGAGATTGAATGGAAGGACAGTGTCTACGTATCGTGGAGCGCGGCGGACGGTTATCTTGTCAAGGTGGTGGACGCATGAGCGGGCAGAGCCGCCGCGAAGCGCGGAGGGGTCTGGCATATTCCGCTCCCATGGGACTCTGGTTTACTATTTTCTTCGTACTTCCCCTGACGATCATCTTAATCTACAGTTTCCTCAAGAGAGGGCTCTATGGTGGTGTCACCGGAGAATTTTCCCTGGTGGCCTATCAGCAGATGTTCAATCCGAGTTTCGGCAGAATCGTGCTTCGTACCATCTGGATATCCATTGTGTCCACCTTCGGATGTTTTGTCTTTGCTCTGCCAGCAGGGTACGCCATGGCACGGAGCAAGCACCAGACATTGCTTCTTTTTCTCATCATCATCCCCTTCTGGACGAACTCCCTGATTAGGATTTACGCATGGATTTCCATACTCTCCCGTGAAGGTTTCCTCAACCAGATGCTGATGAAGCTGGGAATCATCAACGAAGGTCTCCAGATGATTTATACCCAAGGCTCGGTCATCCTGGTCTTGATATACATGTTCGTTCCCTTTGCCGTACTGCCTCTTTTCACGACCATCGACAAGTTTGATTTTTCATTGCTCGATGCCGCCCGTGACCTGGGGGCGACGAAACTCCAGGCGTTGGTGAAGGTGCTCTTTCCGCAAATCCGGGGAGGCATGGTCACCGCGCTGATCTTCACTTTCATTCCGATTTTCGGTTCCTATACTGTTCCTCTCCTTGTCGGCGGCAAGGACTCCACCATGATTGGAAACATCATCGTAGACCAAGTCAACAAGACGCGCAATTGGCCTCTCGCCGCCGCATTCAGCGTCGTACTCACCTTCCTCTCCATGATTGGCGTCCTCTGGATGTTGAGCAGCAACAGGCATAGTGAAAAGCTGAACGCTGCTTCAAAACTCCAAGACACTACCCAACAGGGAGTCGAAAAAAGAGTCCACCTACATCATCAGGACGATGGAGGTAAAGCATGAACCTATCCAGCTCCCATCGCGTCCACAGGATTAATGAAAGACGCTGGTTTTCTACATCGAACATCATCCTTGGCTTGACCATCACTTTCCTGTTCCTCCCTCTTTTCGTGGTCGTTCTTTATTCTTTCAACGATTCCAAGGGGATGGCATGGACGCAGCCTTCCTTGCGTTGGTATCGGGATCTGTTCTTCTCCAGCCCCGCATTATGGAAAGCATTCTACAACAGCGCTGTCGTAGCGTTGACAAGCGGGCTGACAGCTACCATCCTGGGCGCGTTGGCCGCCATCGGCATAAAATGGAACCGGTTCAGAGGAAAGGCATACATAGCCACGATCAGCTACCTGCCCATGGTACTGCCGGAGGTCATCATAGGTATTTCCATGCTGATCTTCTTCTCGTGGATCAGGATGCCCCTTGGCATGTTCACCATCTATGTCGCCCATACGACGTTCAACCTGCCCTTCGTGTTCCTGCTTGTCGGAGCGAGGTTGGATGAATTCGACTATTCCACCATTGAAGCCGCACGTGACCTTGGAGCATCAGAGACCCAAACTCTCTGGAAGGTCGTGGTTCCCTCGATTATGCCGGGCATCCTGTCCGGATTTCTAATGAGCGTGACCATGAGCCTTGAGGACTTCGTCATCACGTTCTTTGTTTCCGGTCCTGGCTCCGGTACACTGCCGCTGTATGTTTATTCCATGATTCGTTATGGGGTGTCACCGGTCATCAATGCGCTTTCATTTGTCATGATAGTGGGAACTATGCTTCTTGCCTGGGTCTTCAGGCGGTTCCTCAAGACTATAGCAGCGAATAGCTGAAGGATGTCGTCTGGACGACCTTATCCAGAACCTTCCTCCGGGGGCTAGCCATCGGAGGCGATCATCATGTGCGGGAGGAATGCCTATGAGCATGCATCACGACACGCGACGATCGACGTATTCCGTCAAAGTCGCCTGTGCGGTCCTATTGGCCGCAGCGTTCCTGGCAGGTCTGACAGCCTGTTCCAGGAATTCGTCACCCAAGTCAAACGGTGAAGCACTGTACTTGTACAACTGGACCTATTATACGCCAGACAGTATATTGCTGGCCTTTACCGAGGAGACGGGCATACAGGTCATCGTGGATAATTTCTCATCAAATGAAGAAATGTTCGCCAAACTGAGGGCCGGAGGCGGCCGAGTGGGATACGATATCGTTTTCCCGTCGGCGGACTACACTTCCATCATGATAAAACTGGATATGCTTGAAAAGCTGGATCACGAGAAGTTGCCTAACGTGAAGCATGCCACGAAGCTGGTTCATGAGAAAGCCACCTATGACCCGGACTTCCTCTATTCCGTTCCCTATTTCATGGGTGCGGCAGGAGTTGCAGTCAACACCACTTTGGTTCCATCCGGATATGAACGGAACTGGGACATTTTCGCAGACAAACGCTTCGCCAGACGCATGACCATGCTTGATGACATGCGCGAGGTGATGGGGGATGCCCTGATTCATCTGGGATATTCCAATAATACGACCGACCTGCTCCAGCTTGCCGAAGCGCAAAGTTACATCATAGAAAATTGGAAGCCAAACCTTGTGAAGTTTGATGCTGAGAGTTTCGGGAAATCATTTGGAAGCGGTGAATTCTGGGCAGTTCATTCTTATCCGGAAAACGTCTATGAGGAGTTTCCTGAAAGCCGGTGGCATGAAATTGATTTCTTCCTGCCTCCAGAAGGCGGTTCCATGTACATTGACAACATGGTCATCCTGAAGGATGCACCGCACAAGGACGCTGCTCATGCTTTCATTGATTTTATCTATCGTCCCGAAATCTATGCGCAATTCCTGGATGAGTTCCACCTGCCGCCTACAGTACATTCCAGTGCGGTGGAGTATATGGAGACTACTCCCTTGTATTCAGCGGATGATTTAGCGAACTACAGTATCATAGAAGACTTGGGAGAATCACTGGATCTTTACAACGATCTCTGGCATGACATCCGTTATATGGATTGAAACTGTCCGAAAACTGCTTCCAAGCAAGTCGTTTTAGGGGGAGCAATGGCATCCCCTTTTTTCATAGTCTCCTTTTTCATAATCTTCATTATCTTGCATCTCATACGTTTGAAGCCGTAGCGTCCACCAACCTGGGCATCATGTCGTCCCGCCATCAATTTCCAAGCCCATATGGATGCCATGGACGAACTGTCCGTCAAGGAGAAACATGCGTGACCGGCGACCTTCATTGACAAAACCGTACCGTTTATACAGGTTGATTGCCCGTTCATTGTCTTCACGAACCAAAAGATTAACCTTGCGGATACCGGTTCCAGCACTGCCAATCCATGTAAGGAAGGCAACAATCAACGCAGAACCAACTCCCTGTCCCCAATGCTCTTGAAGCACGGAAATTGCCATTTCTCCGGCATGGGCGATACGTTCACGCTTTCCAGCGATGAAAGTGAGGCTGCCGATGATCTTGTCATCTTCCAACGCCAGTAACTGGAGGCTGTTCGGCGATAACATCATTTCCTCAAGGTGATGAGCTTCAAGCTCTACTTCCATGGCAACGCCTTCGACACCGAAAGTAAGGTTGTCACTTTCTCCGCCAACAGTTTTGAGATAGGAAAGAAAATCCTTTGCGTCATCTGGCCGGGCTTCCCGGATGATTCGGTCGGTCGTTTCCAAAGAAGGTGTCTTTTTCACTTTTTTAATCATGCGCCCCCTCCCCTCCATATCTTCCGACGACATGTACATACCATAAATCACCTTCTCATAAAAATCAAATTTGAAGATGCATCATTGAAACGCATCATCACAAAAATCACACTTGACGCATGTCCTGACACTTCATACCATTGGTTCAAGTGCAAAATCTTCACCCAAAGGATATCAGAAATGAACAAATTCATCCGCAGGATAGTGACCATCAGCCTCATCCTCGCCATTGCCCTTCCCATGATCTTCGCCGCTGGAGCACGGGAAAGCGCACCCGGAAGCCAGGGGGGACGTATTGTCTCCATCGAAAGACAATCAGACTCATCCCATGTGTTTTCCATCAAGGACATCTATGGCAACACGACAGCATGGACAGTTCCAACTGATGTCCAGAGTCAGCTTCCACCAGCTGTCTACGTTGTCGGCGACTATGTAGAACTGGTTCCGGCTTCGGTACCAAACCAAGATTACCCCGTGGTCAGCTTCCTGCGTTGGGTCACTCCCCTTGCCCTTGAGGAAGGCGTTTCCATTTCCTTGGGGCAGATGGTGGAAATTCCGGAAGACCTTGTAGATCGTTTCAGCTACGCTTATGGTTATCTCATGATGCTCAATCTACAGGGGCAGGGAATCTTCTTTGACGCTGGGCTTTTTGCAAAGGGCTCGCTTGATGCGGCAGAGGGAATAGCTCAAAACTCGGAAGAACTGTTCGCTGCCCTGAATCAGTACCAGACTGAATATCTGGAAGCCGGACGTATTCCTAACGTAGAAAGCAAGTCATTCACGTCCTTAGACGAAGTACGCGTCCTGACAGTCGCTGATGATACGCACAGTCGTTTCAGCTATGCCTATGGTTATCTTGTGTTCCAGACCATGCTGGCACAGGGAATCCCTGTGGACGGAGATTATTTTGCAGCCGGAGGCATTGCTACCCAAGATGACTATGGTTCTCTGCTGTCTTTCGAAGAACTGGATGGCGCTCTGATGGAAATGCAGGAAAAACTGACAGCGGAAGCGGACGCCTATGCCGCGGAGCTTGGACAGAAGAATAAACGTGAGGCGGAATCCTTCCTGGCAGCCAATGCGACGACCCCCTCTGTCATCACCACGGACAGCGGACTCCAGTACAAAGCCCTCCGGACAGGCACGGGAACAATTCCTTCTGCTGAAGATACGGTTTTGGTAGACTACCGTCTTGTAAATCTTGCCGGCAATGAGCTGGACAGCAGCTACAGCCGCGGTATTCCTGCCGAATTCTCTTTACCAAACTTAATTCCCGGATTCACTGAAGGCGTCAGTTTGATGCCGGTCGGTTCTCACTATATTTTCTGGATTCCTTCTGAACTGGGTTATGGTGAGTACGGAGCCGGAAATTACATCGAGCCTAACATGCTCCTGATCTTCGAGGTCGAGTTGCTTGATATCGTTGCCTCCGAAACTACGTAAGCAGGAACAAACCGTGACGCATTGAACGTGAACATCCATGGAAGCCGTAAGGCAGGATTCCATGGGTGTTCTCATATATGACGCCGATTCAATCCTTGAGCTTGAAGACGAGTTTCTTGACGGTTGAGATTTCTCCAGAAGCAACCTTTGCTTTGTGCGGCTCCCCAGGAAAGAATATAACGAAACGTCCGGGAATGGCGTTGACCACGACTGTCGGCTCTCCCCCATCGAGAAACGAAACATCATTATCCGCATCATAGGAACCTGCCGTAGAAACAAGCTCACGCCACGTCATGGCAAGAAGTTCGGAACCAGCAAGGACAATCTGCACATCAGTGTCCCTCCGGTGGATTTCAAACTGCCCAGGCTTCGTGTCCGTCTCATATGACGTGATGACATAGCACACGTCAGAATCATCCGTAGTGTAAGTTCCTTCCGCCTGCTCATAAATTTGACCGCGGTCAAGGATTTCTATGACCTTCTGTAGCTTAGGCAGGAGAGGTAGATACATTTCCAGCTTGTCAAGATTATCGAATACCACAGAATTCCTCCATCGCCTCTACGAAGCGTCCGTTAAGTTCGTTAAGAGAGGCCATGGAAGAAGAATAAAGGAAATCATGTCCTAGGTCGAGACCATGCGTTTCTTCCCTTCGGTTTTCCGGAACATTTCATCATAGGCAATAATCAGGTCTACGCTTCCCTCCAGCCCAAGTACTCCGGAATCAAGGGTAAGGTCGTAGGTCTCGCTTTGATCCCATTTGCGATCGCTGTAATAATTGTAGAAGTTTGCTCGCTGCTTGTCTTTCTTTATGCAGACGCTTTCTGCCTTTTTCTCATCCTCACCATAGTTTTCAATCGCCCGCTTTATCCTTTCGGGCATCCGGGCATGGATGAAGATATTCAGGACATTGGGCAAATCCCGCAATACATAGTCGGCACATCGCCCGACAATGACGCAAGATCCTTTTTCCGCCAAAGCATGAATAGTCTTGGACTGGATGAGAAAAAGCTGGTCGTTCAGAGGCATTTCAGACCTGCCGGCGATAGCTCCGCCGCCCAAAGGATATGTTCCCATGACCATGGAATAGAAAAGGCTGCTCGTCGCCTTCTCATCTGCGTTTTCGAACAAAGTTTCGCTCAGACCGCTTTCCTTGGCTGCCAGAGCAATCAGTTCCCTGTCATAAAAGGGGATTTCAAGTTTTTCCGCCAACCGGCGCCCTACTGAACGTCCACCGCTGCCAAATTGTCTACCGATAGTGAATACTGTTGTTGTCTTCATAAAATCCTCCTTCCTGTGCCTATTATACCATGCTTGCTGTTACTTGGAAAAAAAATCGGCGTATACAGGCAGGCTGGAGTGAAGGAGCTTTGGCCGCTGACATGGAAAAGCATGGTGGATGGAAGATGTAATTCTTTGAGGAATCTTGAAAAATCTCTCAGTTCCATGATTTCGTATCGGAGATTTTTTCCTTTCGTGTCAACCCGGCGTACCGACGACTGTAGAGCTGGTGACTGAATGCCTTGCGTGCTGAGTCTTCTATTGCACAGCGCAAAGCGGTTCGCTCATCATCATCCATATCCATACCATCAAGGACACCTCTGAGTCTCCATAGAGTATCAGCCGCGCCGTCACGAGCCATCATCCGGACATCTGGTTCATGAGCATGGAAGCGCCACCAGGCAAAGAATCTTTCCCATGCGGGTTCCAAGATAGCATGTGCCTGCCTTTCCAGTTCCCTGCGCCGTGGCTGGTCAACATCAAGTTCACGCAAGCTGACAAGCTTCACCCTCTCATCCTCCCTGACGCGGGGATCGATGTCCACTGGCATGGCCAAATCAATCAAAAGCACAGGACCGCCAAGATAGGAGGCAAGGTCTGTCTTGCGCAGGGTATGATGTAATCCTGATGTAGCACTGATGATGATTCGTTTTCCACTCACGTGTTCAAGACGGCTTTCATAAGGGACTGCCGTACAGCCTTCAGGAACCAGTGCCGAAGCTTTCTCCATGTCACGGATAGTCATGGTGACACGGCACCCCCGCCCCAGCAGGGAACGAGCGGTCAGACGCGCCATCTCTCCACTGCCTATGACCAGCACAGGTTCACCAGACAAAGACACAGGCGCAAGATACTTTTCCACCATCCTTTGTACCGCGGAAGCTACCGTTTCATCCGCCGCGGCAAGACGCAAGGAAGAATGAACTTCCTTGGCAGCCGTCACCGCTTGGCGGAACAATTGTTCAAGTACTCCGTCAGCAGCTCCCGTTGCGCGTGCTATATCTATTGAATGGATAATCTGGGGAATGATGGTCGTCTCGCCGTACAGGGCTGAGCGCATGCCGCTTGCCAGCTCAAAAAGGTATGGCACTACCTCATCCCCTCTTTTGTGGTAGAACAGATCCTGATAACGGGACGGAGATATTCCGGCAGCCCTGCACATGTGGGGAAAGGGATCTCCGTTTCCTCCATGCACCCAGACTTCGGTACGATTGCAGGTGGACAGCACCACGACACCTTGCGCGGCAAGACGCGAACGAACAGTGACGGCCATCCTGCGTGATTTGGGGTCATCGAGGAAGAACATATCGCGCATTTCATTGTCCGCGCTGTCATGGTCTATGCCGCAGAGCATCACGGGAAAAGCATCATCAGGCCGGGATGTCATACCAATCTCCTTTGTGTACCGGAAATTCACCAGACAAGCATATACGCGGCACTACGTCTTTCCTGCCGGAACTTGCCCCAAGATGCATCGAATATACAAGCTATTCTACGCATAATTCATGCAATTTGTGCGTAAAATAGTCAATCGTTTCCTTTGTAGGCGGGAAAATACGGAAGAACACTGTTTTCCTGACTAGATTACGTTATATCCTTGTTACGGGTTCATCTTCATGTGCGCGCCTGAGTACGCATCATATGGAAAATATACTGCTGGGCAATGCCTGCATGAGGACCAAACCACCCCGGATCTCTGCCGGGAAACAATTCAACCATTGCCCTTTTCATCCAGACATCCAAAGGAAAAGCCTCAAGATGCCCACACCCATAGAGAAGCACGCACTCAGCGACCTTGGGTCCGACACCCCGGACTTCCTGAAGAACAGAACGCGCCTCGGAAATAGGCAACGACGGGACAATCTGGAGGTCGAGCCTTCCATCAAGGACTCTCCTGACCGCGTCTACAAGGTATGGAGCGCGGAAGCCAGCCCCTATGTCCCTGAATTCCTGTTCGGACACTTCCGCCAAGGCTTGTGGAAGTGGGAAAGCATACTCAATGTCCGTCCCGTCATGGATACGGCGTCCCCATGCCTTGCATAGTCTTCCGATGATGCCGGAAATCCGGGGGATGTTGTTGTTCTGGCTGATGATGAAGGAAAGCAAAGTCTCGAAGGCATCTTGTCTCAGTATCCTGATGCCCGGAGAGTTTTCCACAGCGTGGGCAAGATGCCTGTCACGGGAGGCAATGTCGCGTAAAATGGAATCATAATCCATGTCCAAGGCAAAATAGGAACGGAGAAATGAATCGGCATGCAAAATGGAAGAAGGATTGCCGACCATGCGTTGTTCAAGATAATATGCATTGCCTCCTGCCACGCCGCACCAGCGGCCTGCTTCATCCTGATGCCAACGAAAACACTGTCCGCAGGAAAATGTTCCTGACAGGGAAAGATAAGATGAAACCGTATTTTCCATGGTTCCACCATACCAGAACCGACTTGACTTGACCAGAACCACCCTGTCGGGAATCTGGTAGCAACCTAATGGCGGCTCTCCTCCTGTTGTTCTTTTTGGGATAAATATGCTGCACCCTGTTGCAAAAAGAGAATGAAAACGCTATACAAGTCACATCTTTGCATGAGAGGGAATCACGTGCTTGTCCTATATCCCCAGCACAACATGTTTTCATCTGCTGGCTACGGCTCAGCCCGTCAGTCCACATGTAAGCCTTTCATGCACATTGTGCCTGATGAATAATCCCGGACATCCTTGTCTGGGATTTTTTTGTTCATATCCAGATTCTTTATGACCGTTCCTGGAGGTTTCCATGCCCGCTTCCGACCATCCGGATTCGTTTGACATCATCACGATGGATGATGGCCGTATCGAAGAACTTATGAATAGCCTGCGCACAGGACTGACCGTCCAAGAAGCGAAGGATCTACAGACACGCATCCTGAAAAGACCTCCCACCCTTGCCGAACTCATCCTGTTCGGCATTGAAGGTTCCGAACACTGTTCCTACAAGAGTAGCCGCCCCTACCTGAAACAGTTCACGACGGAGGGTATGGATGTCATTGTCGGTGCCAAGGAAGACGCGGGAATCGTCCGTGTCGCCCGTGATGCCGCAGGCAAGGGGTACGCAATCGTCCTCAGCCATGAGTCCCATAACCATCCCAGCCAACTTGTCCCTTATGAAGGGGCTGCCACAGGCGTGGGAGGTAATGTCCGGGATGTCTGCTGCATGGGAGCCCGTGTGATTGCTTTGGCCGATGACCTGCGTTTCGGAGACATCTCCAAGCCACGGACAAAGTGGCTATACGAAGAAGTTGTAAGGGGCATCGCCGGTTACGGCAACCCGATAGGCGTACCATCGGTCGCGGGAGGGCTTCAGTTTGACAAGTCCTATGAAGGCAACTGTCTGGTCACCGTAGTGACCTTGGGAGCCGTAGAGGAAGATGGAATTATCCACTCCTACGCTCCGGAAAACGCTGACGGATATGACTTGATTCTCGTAGGCAAGCCCACTGACTCAAGCGGTTTCGGAGGAGCCAGCTTTGCTAGCTTCCAGTTGGACGATGCCAAGAAAGAGGTGAACAAAGGCGCAGTGCAGGAACCCAATGCGTTCCTCGGCCGCCACATCATCCGTTCTTCGGAAAAGCTCTTTGAAATCCTCAAGGAAAAGGGAGAGCTGCATAGAGTCGGCTTCAAGGATCTTGGGGCAGGAGGAATTGCCTGCGCAAGCGTCGAACTCGCCGAAAGTGGCGGATACGGAGCGGTAGTCGATATTGACAAGGTTCATGTCGCTGAGGAAAACCTTGCTCCCCATGTAGTTCTCTGTGCCGAGACCCAAGAACGCTATCTATGGGCTTCACCGCCTGATCTCACATCTCTGATTATGGATCATTATAATGTGACGTATGCTTTAGGTGGTGTCTCAGCCGGAGCTGCGGCGCGTGTCATTGGGCGGATTACTGCCGACACGCGCTACGTAGTCACGTCAGGTGCTAAGGTTTTAGTCGATGCCCCTGCCTCAGATGTCACCAAAGGTTTCCTCTACCAGAGGGATGTCGCTCCTGCCCTCCCTCCCCTCCAGAAGGAACCGGTCATCAAGGAAAAGAATGTGGGCAAAACCCTCCTGGACATACTCTCTCATCCCAACGTAGCGTCCCGCGCTCCCCTGTACAATACCTACGACAAGCAGGTACAAGGCATGGTGGCGCAGGAAGCCGGAGCAGGCGACGCAGGAGTACTGACTCCCTTTGATGACCCCCGCTACCCTGCGGAAATACGGAATGTCGGCATTACTCTCACCACTGACCAGAATCCCCGTCACAATGCAATTGACGCTTACCAAGGAGCGGTGAACGCTGTCGTCGAGGCGTGGTGCAATACTGTCGTCACGGGAGCGCGGCCTGTCGCCTTGAGTGACTGCCTTTGCTACGGAAATCCGGAAAAACCGAATCACATGAGGCAGTTTGCAGACGGTGCCAAAGGAGTCGCCGACTCATCACGCTTTCTTGAGGTTCCGGTCATTGCCGGAAATGTTTCCCTATACAATGAATCATCGAAGGGAGACAGGAACGAGATGCGAGCCATTCCTCCCAGCCCCATGATTGCCATGGTCGGCAAACTGGAGAACGCGGCAGTCGCCCTCTCTCCGGCTTTCACAGGAAGCGGGAACACGCTCCTTATGATAGGCGAAAGAAAAGATGAATGCGGAGGCAGCATCTGGTATTCCCTTCATGACGAGCTGGGCGCACGGATTCCTGAACCTGACCTGTCGGAAATAAAAGCAGCGGGACTGACGCTCTGCGACCTGACAGCCGAGGGAAGGATTCTGTCTGCCCATGATATTTCTGAAGGAGGCATCGCCGCCGCCTTGTCAGAACAGGCGATTGCCAGCGGATATGGGCTTGAAGTCATCATTCCTGGTTCCCTCCAGGTTGAAAGGCTGCTTTTTTCCGAGAGCTTCGGCTTTGTCATGGAGACAGCACCGGAAGAAACGGAAGTAGTGGTGAAAAGATTCAAGGAAGCAGGCGTATCATGCGTAGAAATCGGACGAACGACGGACAGGACGGATGCCAGGATTAGGCTAAATTCCGTCGTTGATATCCCGGTAAGCCAGGCGGCACACACCTATGCCACCGGCCTGACTGCCCATATAAGATAGTGGGAGGAGAACAATACCATGAAAGATGACAGTGCAGATGATAATGTACGGGAGACAAGCTACAAGGATGCCGGAGTCAACATCGATGCGGGGAACCAGGCTGTAGAAAGAATCAAGGAGCATGTTGCCTTAACCTTCACACCTGCGGTTCTGAGGGGTTTGGGAAGTTTCGCCTCCTTCTTTGACATCAAGGATATACTCAAGATTTACGCTAATCCTGTCATGGTGCAGAGTGCCGATGGTGTCGGAACAAAGATCGCGATTGCCGAGATGGCTCATGATTTCTCCACCATTGGGGAAGACCTTGTCAGTGCCTGTGCCAACGACATTGTTGTCCATGGCGCCCGACCTTATACTTTCCTTGACTATATCGCCAATGATACGCTGGATCCCCGGATAGTCGAGGAACTGGTCGCAGGCATGGCACGTGCCTGTAAACGCGATGGCATAGCCTTGGTCGGCGGTGAGACGGCTGAGATGCCCGGAACATACACCCGCGGCTCCCATGACCTTGTGGGTCTGATTACAGGCTTCGTTGACAGGAAAATGATTGTGGACGGCTCATCCGTCAAGCCAGGGGACATCCTCCTGGGCATCGGGTCCACAGGGTTGCATACCAACGGATATTCGCTGGCTCGCAAGGTTTTGTTCCAGCAGGCGCAGATGTCACTGGATGATCCAGTCCCCGTCCGTCGTCCCGGCGATTCTGATACCCTCAAGGGTGCGCTTCTTGCCATCCACACCAGCTATGTCAATCCTATCCTCGGACTTCTTGAGGCAGGCTCTCCCTTCAAGGCACTTGCGCACATCACTGGCGGCGGCCTGCTGGAAAATGTTCCCCGTGTCCTGCCGACAGGCGTGCATGCCGTCTTTGATCCCTCTACATGGGTACGTCCTGGAATATTCGATGTCATCAGGGAGAAAGGGAATGTGCCTCTCCTTGACATGTACCGTACCTTCAACATGGGCATCGGCCTCGTAATTGCGGTCGCTCCTCATGAAGCGGCCTCGGTGTCCGCCGACTTGAAGAAAGTCCTTCCCTCCCTTCCTGTTGCGCCTATCGGTCAGATAGCGGAAGGAGAAGGCTCTACCATAATTCTGGGAGTGACCACCCGAAGGGAGACCACGGCATGACACAAGGTGATGCAAAAGCAAAGCCCCTGTACCGCATTGCGGTCATTGAGTTTCCAGGAACCAACTGTGAGCGCGAGACAGCCCTGGCAATCCGCCGCGCCGGCATGGAGCCGGAGATATTCAGGTGGAACCGTCCGCAGGACTGCCTGGACGCCTTTGACGCCTTCATCGTTCCCGGTGGCTTCTCCTATGAGGATCGGAGCCGTTCAGGAATCATAGCCGCCCTGGACACCCTCCTTGACGGACTGAAAAAGCAGAATGCCATGGGCAAACCAATTTTGGGCATTTGTAACGGAGCCCAAATACTTGTGGAAAGCGGCATAGTCCCCGGACTGTCCGGGTGGCAGACGGGCGCCGCCCTTGCCCCCAACAAGCAGATTGTTGATGGCATCGTGGTGGGAACCGGTTTCTACAATGACTGGGTTCATGTGAAGCACACCGTGGATGGCACTGTCCCGGAACGAAACGCATTTTCATTGGCTATTGCTGACGGGAGTTTGATGAGGATTCCCGCCGCCCATGCCGAAGGACGATTCGTCATTGACGACTACCTTCTTTCATGGCTTGAGAGGAATGGCGTTGCCATGTTCCGCTATGCAGACAGCAATGGAACGGTGAATCCTCATTTCCCCGTCAATCCGAATGGAGCAACATCCAACCTTGCCGCCCTGGGAAACATTGCCGGAACCGCGCTTGCCATCATGCCCCATCCTGAACGCACGCCGGAGGGGGACAGTATTTTCATTTCCCTGAAAAACTGGCTCGACGCAAACTCTATAGACAAAAGTTCTACAAAGGGACAAAAGAGCCTGCCGAAAGTTCCACAGGACATCATGGAGCGGCTGGTCTCTCCTCTGACATATACTTCCCTGCCATACCATATCCGTCAGGAGGGCATCCAGGAGAAAGAGCTGGTCATAGGTACGGTCATCACTGACAACGCGGCTGTCTCCGTGGAACAGGCACTGGAAAGAGCGGGCATACCAGTCAAGGTCAGCCGTGCCGTCCGCTGGACGCTGGAGGCTTCCCCGTCCATGCCCCGGAAAGATTTTGACGCCTTGGTCGCCAAAGCCATGGCATCCGGCCAGCTTTACAATTCCAATAAGGAGTTCCCTGTAGACTTCTCTCCTTCCCCGAAAGGACTGACCATTGTGGTGACACCGCGCGAGGGTGAGGATTTTACCGGCCTCCATGCCCGCCACGCGCTTTCCACATGGTTCGGAATTGAAGGCTTCACCGCCATCACAAGCAGTGTTCTGTGGACACTGGAGCCTACATCATCCGATCCGGAGCAAGGACGGCGTGCCATAGACGCGGCATTGGCGTCAAATATTTTTGCGAACCCCTATAGCCAGAGGACGTATGCATATGCCTGATACTTATGAAAAGTATAAAGAAAAAATCCTGCGCCACATAGACTGGACGTTGACCGAAACCAACCTTCCCTATCCGAACAGGAAAGTCGGCAAAGTGCGGGACCGCTATGATTTAGGCAATGGTCGTCTGCTTTTTGTGACTACCGACCGCCAGAGTGCCTTTGACAGAGTTCTCGCTTCAATCCCTTTCAAGGGACAAGTCCTCAATATGGTCAGCGCATGGTGGTTCGCACGTACCAAAGATATCATAGGAAACCATCTGCTTTCTACTCCCGACCCCTGCGTCACCATATCCCGTGCCTGTACGGTTCTGCCCATTGAATTTGTAGTCCGGGGATACATCACCGGCAGCACTGATACCTCTCTGTGGACGCACTACAAAAAGGGGGAAAGGACATACTGCGGCGTGAATTTCCCTGACGGATTGAAAAAGAACCAGAAGCTGGAACAGCCAGTGATTACGCCTACCACCAAGGAAGATGCCCATGACAGGCCGATTAGCCCCGCCGAAATCATAGAAGAAGGCTGGCTAAGTCAGAATGACTGGGACGAAGCATCCGCCGCCGCCCTTGCCCTGTTCCGCTTTGGCACGGAAGAAGCCGCCAAGAAGGGACTCATCCTCGTGGATACCAAGTATGAGTTCGGTCGTGATGCCGACGGTATCCTCCGGCTCATCGATGAAATACATACCCCGGACTCATCCCGCTACTGGTTGGGAGACAGCTATGAAAATCGTTTTGCCACGGGACATGAACCGGAAAACATAGACAAGGAGTTTCTCAGGCTTTGGTTCACCAAGGTCTGCGACCCCTACAAGGATGAAGTACTGCCCCCTGCGCCAATGGATTTGGTCGCCGAGCTTTCCACCCGCTACATCCGGCTCTATGAGATGATTACGGGAGAGAAGTTCATTTTCCCTGATGAAGACAGCATGAAGGAAAGTCCCTATGAACGGCTGACGCGGAACTTGAGCGCAGCATTGGAAGTCAAACGGGAAGCGTGACAGCTTTGGAAACTGATCCAAGGCTCCTTGAAAAGATTGGAGGAAGCACATGGCTGAAATAGTCATCATCATGGGTTCGGAATCCGACCGCCCCCATGCGGAAAAAATAAGTACGGCACTGAAAGCAGAAGGCTATGCAAAGCCTGTCGGGATACATGTGGCATCCGCTCACAAACAACCAAGGGATGTTCTGAAAGTCCTTGAGAAAAACGCAGGACGGAAGGTTGTCTACATCACTATTGCGGGACGTTCCAATGCCCTGAGCGGATTCGTAGCGGGTAACTGCGACGCTCCGGTAATCGCCTGTCCTCCCTTCTCTGACAAACTCGATATGCTGGTGAACATCAACTCCACCCTCCAGATGCCCAGCCGTGTACCGGTGCTTACCGTACTTGACCCTGCCAACGCCGCCTTGGGAGCCATGCGCATCATTGCGCTGGATGACCTCGATGAACAAAAAAAGCGGGATAGACAGGACGGACAGGTCAAGCAAAAGTCATGCGAGGAAACCTCATGTGCGGAATAGTCGGCATGTTCAGCAATCACGATGTGGCGGCAGAGCTGTATGACAGCCTGATCCAACTCCAGCATCGCGGCCAGGATTCCGCCGGAATCTTGACCAGCGACTCCCAGCTTCATGCCAAGCGAGGCACAGGGTTGGTCAGGGACATCTTCCAGGATGAGGACATGGAAAAGCTGACCGGCGACATAGGCATCGGTCATACCCGTTATCCTACCAGCGGAACCCGCCAAGGTTTTGATGAAGTCCAGCCTTTCACCACCAGCGTTCCCTTCGGCATGGCACTGGTCCATAACGGCAACATAGTCAACTATGCACAGCTTCGCGATGAAATCATCATCCGTCGCAACCGCTATCTCAACACTCACAGCGACAGCGAGATGCTTCTCCAGCTCTTTGCGGATTCCCTCCAGCGTGCCATGATTCGTTCACGGGGACACAGCAACCCCACGGGCAAGATAGAATCTGATGAAGATTTCTTTTCCCTCATACGACTGGCCGTCGCAGACATCTTTTCACTTGCCAAAGGCTCAATCTCCGCGCTCTCCGTCATAAACGGCAAAGGAATCGTGGCGATGCGCGACCCGTATGGCGTGCGCCCTCTGGTGATGGGAGAACGGGTCTCCGCCGAAGGCAAGTCTGAATATATTTTTGCCAGCGAAGATACCATGTTCTATATGCTCGGTTTCACGCTGGTGCGCGATGTCCTGCCAGGTGAAGTAATCTACGTAAGCATGGACGGAATTCTCCATAGCGCCATCATTGAGGAAAAACCATTCTGTCCCTGCATTTTTGAATATGTCTATTTTGCCCGTCCTGATGCCATGCTGAACAATGTCAGCGTCTACCGTGCCCGGCTGAGGATGGGTCAAAATCTGGGACAAGAATGGATCAGAACCTTTGGTGATGTCCGTCCTGATGTCATTATTCCCGCCCCATCTACAGCGAATACCATGGCGCTTGCCATGGCGCGGGAACTTGGCGTGAACTATTCGGAAGGTCTGTACAAGAACCCCTTCATCGGGCGAACTTTCATCATGCCTTCTCAAGCAATGCGCAGGCAGTCTGTCCGCTACAAGCTGTCGCCGCAACGCATAGAAATACGCAACAAGAATGTGCTGATAGTCGATGACAGCATTGTGCGCGGTACGACGAGCAAGGAAATCGTGTCAATGATTCGAGACTTCGGTGCCAACCAAGTATGGTTTGCCAGCGCTTGCCCTCCTGTGGTCAGTCCCTGTCATTATGGCGTAGACATTCCAACCGCAGAGGAATTGATAGCAAACAGGCAAACCCAAGAAGAAGTTCGGAACTTCCTGGGCGTCGAAAAGCTACTCTATCTATCCATTGAAGCTCTAATCGAAGCAGTCACACGCAAAGGCAGGCACAATATGAGCAGTCCTTGCCATGTCTGTTTGGGAGGCCCACATTTCATTTCAGGAGAAAAAGATGGAATTGCATAACATCATTGTCGTCGGCTCCGGGGCCCGCGAACATGCCATTGCCCTTGCCATATACCGTTCCTTGGAAAAAAAACGGAATGGAAAGCTTCATTGTTTCGGCAGCACCTACAATCCCGGAATCGGCAGGCTTTGCTCCGCCATAGGCGGCTCATATGCGGCTGGCGTCATCACCGACGGGCAAGCTGTCCTCTCATTCGCCCGCTCCATCGAAGCAACCATGGCTGTAATCGGCCCTGAAGCTCCTCTGGAGACGCGGGTGGCGGATGTCCTGCGTCGGGCAGGCATCCCGACTTTCGGCCCCGGCGCGTCATGCGCTCGCATTGAGACCAGCAAGTCCTTTGCCAGAGAATTTCTGTCAGTCCGCCTCCCCCAGCATTCCCCCCGACATTACGTCGTCTCGTCGCTTGATGAAGCCCGTGCCGCCATGGAGGAGCTGGATGGTTTCTTCGTCGTCAAGGCGGATGGTCTGGCCGGCGGCAAGGGAGTGAAGGTGTCCCAAGAGCATCTCCACGGCATTGACGAGGCATTGGATTTCTGCGCCCAGCTGTTGAAGAACTCCGGACGACCTTTCGTCATAGAAGAAAAGCTTTACGGAGAGGAATTTTCCCTGATGAGCATTACGGACGGAGAAACCTGCTATCACCTGCCCGCCATCCAGGATCACAAGAGGGCGTATGACGGAGATACAGGGCCTAATACCGGAGGCATGGGTAGCTACAGTTGCGCTGATGGTTCGCTTCCCTTCCTCTCCCCCGACGACATTGCCCATGCCCGCGCATGCAACGAAGTTGTCATGACCCAGCTGGGAGAAGTTTGCGGGGAACCATACAGGGGAGTTTTGTATGGTGGTTTCATGGCTGTCAGCGATGGTGTGAAGATCATCGAATACAACGCTCGTTTCGGAGACCCGGAAGCACTGAACCTGCTGACACTTCTCCAGAGTGACGCGGTGGAACTCTTTCATGCCGCCGCCACGGGACGCCTGAAAAACATTGCCCCTCCTGTCTTTGCTCCCCTGTCTTCAGTCTGTCTCTACGCCGTCCCTTCTCTCTACCCCATAGCCAGTGAAAAAGGACGCACCATCTCCATAGGAGACATGGATGACGATGTGACGCTTTTCCTTGGTTCGATTGATGAGACAAGCGACGGCTCGCTCGTCACAGCAGGCAGTCGTACCGCCGCAGTCACAGCCCTTGCTCCCCACCTCCAGGACGCCCGTGAGAAAGCAATCTATAATTTAGGAAAAATCGAAGGTCCCCTCCGCCACCGCAGTGACATTGGAACGGAAGCCTTGCTGGAGAAACGCATCAGGCACATGAATTTGTTACGGCGTCCAATCCGGCTGGGAATCCTCGGCTCCACCCGTGGCACTGATCTCAAGGCATTGTATTCTTTCATTGAGGACGGCAGCCTCAACGCTGAGGTCACGGTCGTCGTATCAGACAAAAAAAACTCTGGTATCCTGGAACTCGCCCGTTCCCACGGCACTCCTGCTCATGCTGTCAGCGCCAAGGGACTGACCCGACAGGAGCATGAGAAGGCCATTTCACTCATCATGGAGGAAGCCGGAGCAGACATCATCATTCTCATCGGTTACATGCGGATAGTGACCCGCTGCTTCTGCGAAAGCTGGAAGGACAGATTGCTCAATGTCCACCCCTCGCTTCTCCCTGATTTCGCAGGAGGCATGGATACCGACGTGCATGAGGAAGTCTTACGACGTTACCAGCGCACCGGCAATGACCAGACGGGGTGTACTGTCCATCTTGTCACCCCTGCCGTTGACGGAGGTCCCATCGTACTCCAGAAGAAATACTCTATCAAGCCATCTGACACTCCGACGACTCTCAAGGCGGCAATCCAGAAACTGGAAGGTGAAGCATTGAAAGAAGCCATCACCTATTTCCACAGGACAGGAGGCTCCGACTGGGACGGTGCTCAGCACACGGGTATCAACCGCTGATACCAATGCCCACGGAAATGTAACGCGACCGCTGGTAAAAGAAATTGAGCAGAGGGAAGCGTCCGTCATGATAGAATGCTTCCAAGCGCAGGACACGTCCCGGAATCACGGCCTCAGGAATTTCAAACCCTACTCCAAGGGAGAACTCGAATTCCCATGGATTGTCGGAATCATACCCACCGACCTGATGCTTTGTCTGCCCATCCTGATGAGCCTGGACATCCGCGGCAATGATGAAGGACGATGAAGCGACAGGGATACGAAATTCCAATCCGCCATTCAACCTCCATGCTTTGTAGGAAGACGCATAAGAATCAGGACGATAGATTCCTTCCTGTTCGGAAGTCTTTTGGGCTTGAGTCTTGTCTCCGCCACTGGGAACCTGTGTATGTTCCGGAACATGGACTGCTGGTCGTAACCATGACGTACCCATGGGCAGTTCAGTGTCAAAATAGAGATGAAACGAGGATGAAGGGCGCACGGATATGCCGGCATACCATGAATTGTCCCGTGTATATTCTACGAAACGGCCATACGTACCAGCAGCCAGGATTGCATCATCGATGATTTCGTCTCCATAATGCCCGGAAAAATGATGCATTCCGCCACGTATGGTGACTATATCGAAGAAGTCGATTGCTCCATAAATACCATAAGAACCATCGAACCCCAGGACATCGCTTCCGCCGAAAAGCGAGAAAACTGAATTAAGATATCCTGAAAAGCCCGCTTCAAGCCGCACGGGACCCATGTTCAGGCGGGCGAGGCTCACATTATCCCCCAGCTTGAGACGCATGAACATGTTTTCATCCTGCAAACTAGTACGGAAACGGACTGGTTCGTATGCGCCAGGGTTCTCCGGGGAGCTTCCATGCCGTGAGGCCATGATGTCCAGGGGGATTCCTTCCTGAACCCACATCACGCCGACACGGGTATGAGCGCCATAAGGGTCAGCCATAGCAGAAGGGAACAAGGGTGTTCCCGGAAAAAGCTTGAAAGAAATTGGCGAGGCGGCAAGCAGAGAAGAACATAATAGAACCAAAGATACCATGACGAAAAATCGCATAGATTTCCGGTTGTTGCCCATCATCATCTCCTAATAATAAAGCTTATATCCCGGTCGAAACCGGATTCAGATGTTGACCGCTACCACCTCGATTTCTACAAGGGCGTCCTTGGGAAGCCGGGCGACCTGAACGGCGGAACGGGCAGGATACGAGCCTTCAGTGAAGAAGGTCGCGTAAACAGCGTTCACAGCCGCGAAATCATCCATATCCTTCAGAAACACAGTTGCCTTGATTACCTTATCCAGCGATGTGCCGGATTCCTCAAGCACCGCCTTCACATTGAGAAGGCACTGCCTTGTCTGCTCCTCAATGGTGGCGGGAATCTCTCCTGTCGCTGGATTGAGTCCGAGCTGACCGGAAGTGAAAGTCAGATGCCCGAAAGATATCCCTTGGGAATATGGTCCGATAGCAGAGGGTGCTTGCGATGTCTGTATGGTTTTCTTTTCGTGTCTGTGAATCATAGGGTCATCTAATACCACCTTTTCTTGTTTGTCAATCGTACAGCCTTCCGTGAGTGAAACCATGAATAGGACTGAAATTACTCTCCAGTATTGCTTGTTCGCAAAAGCCCTGTATAATCATGAATATGGGATATTATTTTTCAGCCTCAGAAAGCATATATGCGAAAAGTAACAGGGACATCCTGCCGACACTGGAAATCATAGCGCGAAGATACATCGCGAACAATCCTCCCTATCCGTACACGGTGCGTCCATACCAGAAGTCAGGTATCATGAGAGGAAAGGATTACCGGTATCACGCTGACTTCATGGAACTTTTCCCGGAGTCCTTGCCCGGCATGTCTGCATTCGTATGGGGTACATTCATATCTCCTGTCGATACTACGCTCAAATTCACTCTCATTCCCTATGGCCCCGCAGTGGTTTACCTCAATGGCCAAGAAATAGCCCGGACAGATATTTTTTCAGAACGTGACGCAGGAACCGAAGTCCCCGTCAACGTGGCGATGAAAACAGGAAAGAACCATCTGATTATCAAATTCACCTGCACCCCAGCTGGTTTCGGAGGCGAATTTGGCACATGGCTGGGCAAACTGGATTATTATTTCCTCAAGCCTTTGCCTGACTGCCATGATGAAGAAGGGGTTGTCTATTGCCGACCGTTTCCCGACACGGATCGGGAAGCAATTGGAATTTCTTATCTTGATACCCATGAAATCGACTGGCTGCCCCGGCGTACATGGAAAGCAGAAGACGTGGAGAAAGGGCAATTCGGCCGCATCTTCGGTCATAGACCCGGATTGTCCGCCGTCGCGCGTACTATCGGGAATTTCTCTTCAGCAGGAGACGGGGATTATATATTCTCAGGGACGCATAATGGTTCATTGTCCATCCGCGTAGGTCGCGACCTGGTTTTTGAAAAAGGAGGAACAGGGGACTTTTCATTCTCCTGCCGGATTCCGACCGGTCGCTATCCCATCATCATTGCCCAGACCTGCACAGATTCAACGTGGGGCTTCTCCCTTGTCGTAAAGGAAGTCATACAGAAAAAAGACTATCAGGTTTCCGTAGAGTTTGAAAATCCTTTGGTCAGGGTAGAAAAAACTTCCGCTCAGCCATGGATTTTCTGCGGCCCCTTCAAAGCTGGTCATGAAAGCGGCATGAACATCGATGTGAATCCTGACCAGCTATGGTCATCTTCTGACGGCCTTTCCTATTGGCGGCTCGACTATCCTGACGGATGGATTCGTCAGTATAATGAGAATCCCCTTTTCGGCCACTGGAACTATCCTTTGGGCGTAACATTATACGGATTGCTTGAAACTGCCCGCGTCCTTGGAGACTGTCCATCGGGACAGGAGCTGGGGAATTATGTTCAGGCTCACGTGCGAGCTTCCGTCTCTAATTTCCCCTATGCCATGTGGGACAAGGAACAGTTCGGTGGCGCGACAGGCGTCCACCACCTGCTCACAAGCATCGACAGCCTTGATGATTGCGGTTCCTTCGGCTCCCTCATGTTGGAAGCGGCAAAAGATTGTGACATTGGTTCGGGATACAAGGAAATCGCCGCTTACGTCGCGCACCACATCCTCCATGAACAGAGTCGACTGGAAGACGGCATCTTCTTCCGCAAGGATTTGATGCATCATTTTCATAATGACACCATGTGGGCGGACGATCTGTACATGAGCATTCCTTTTCTCTGCCGTTACGCCGCGCTTTCCGGCGATGCTTCCCTATTGGATGATGCAGCATCCCAGTTCATCGGTTTCCGGAAATTATTATATGACCCCGTCCGCCGCCTGATGAACCATGTCTATGACTTCAGGAGAAATATGGCGACCGGAGTTGCCTGGGGTCGCGGTAATGGATGGACCATTTTTTCTCTGGCGGAATTGCTGGAAGTGATTCCCAGGGAGCATGACATGCGGCCTGAACTGCTGGATTTTTTCCGGAACTTTGCGGATGGACTCTTGGCTATGCAGGACAGTGACGGGATGTGGCACCAAGTGCTTGACGTAAGGGAATCCTATCCTGAGACATCATGCACCGCCATGTTCATCTATGCGTTCTCCCGTGGCATCCGCAATGGCTGGCTGGAGGAACCCCTGAAATTCCGCTGTGCATGTGAACTGGCGTGGACCGCTTTGCAGAAAACATCCATCGATTATCATGGCAACATCCACGGAGTATGCAGAGGTTCGGAATTTTCATTCACTCCACGCTATTACGCGGAAGAACTCCTCCCCCGTCTTAATGATACTCATGGCATAGGCATCGTATTGCTGGCGGGAGTCGAGATGAAGAAATTACGCCGTCATTACATGTAATCCTGCCTCGGACATCCGGGGCTATTGTCTCCGCATGATTGCCAATTGCTAACAATGGCAAGGGAACCTTAACCTTTGATTCCGGTCGTCACCATGCCTTCGACGATATATTTCTGGAAGATGATGAAAACAAGCACGACAGGAATCAGCGACAACGTACCCATGGAAAAGATTGCCGGCCAGTCAGTGGATGATTGAGGGTCGCTGAACATCCGCAACGCAAGCGATACGGTAAACTGTCGCGGCCTGTTCAGATACAGCAACGGTCCCAGGAAATCATCCCATCTCCAGTAGAAGCTGAAAATCACCGCCGTAATCAAGGACGGCTTAATCAAGGGAAAAACCACATATGAGAATATCATTGGCCTGTTGCATCCGTCTATCTTGGCCGCATTGTCCAGCTCCATCGGTATCTGGCGGATGAACTGCACCATGAGAAAGATGAAGAACCCTACGCCTCCGAAATGCGGGACGATGAGAGGAAGGAAGGTGTTGACCCACCCTATCCTATGGAAGATGATGAACTGCGGAACCATGACGACCTGATAAGGAAGCATCAGCGTCACGAACATGCAGGCGTACCAGAAAGACCGGCCTTTGAAGGGGATGCGGGCAAAACCATAGGCAACAATGGCGGACGACATCACAGCCCCGAAGGTAGCGACCACCGTATAGAACAGTGAGTTCTTGAAAAACGTACCGAAAGTGATGGCATTGTTGAATTTCCATCCCCTCACATAATTGTCCCATCTCAAGGATTGAGGGATCAAGGATGAATTGCCAAAAATCTCAGCGCTTGTCTTGAATGAATTTGAAATCATCCACAGGATGGGATACAACATGATGAAACCCAAGAGGATGACGACGGCGTGGAAGATAAATTTCTCCGTGTTGACCTTTATGATTCTTTTTGTGTGAGCATCCATCTTATTTCCCCTCCTTTGTCTCATAGAACACCCAGTTGTCGGAAGTCTTGAAAATGATGGCGGTCATGACGCCGATAATCAGAACCAGAATCCAGGCCATGGCACTGCTGTAACCCATTTCATAATACTTGAAGGCTCTTTGGTACAGGTACAGGGCATAGACCAGCGTACTGTTGAGGGGATCGCCCATGCCCCCGGATACAACGAAAGCCTGTGTGAAGACGGTGAAGCCGTTAATCAGCTGCATGATCAGATTGAAGAAAATGACGGGAGTCATCTGGGGAAGCGTAATATGTACGAATCTTTTCACCCGTCCCGCGCCGTCAATTTCCGCCGCTTCATAATAGTCCTTGGGAACCTGCCGCAACCCCGCAAGGAAGATGAGCATGGAGGAACCGAACTGCCATACCGCCAGGATAATCAATGTCCAGATGGCTGTGTCAGGATTTCCTATCCATGATGTGGAAGCCGGGATGCCTATGGCATTGAGAAACGCATTGATTGCCCCATCCGCCATGAAAAGACGCCGCCACATGACAGCAATCGCAATGCTTCCTCCTACAATAGAGGGAAGGTAATAAATCATCTGATAGAAACGTATCGCCCGTGTACCGCGATTGAAAAGCATCGCGACAAAAAATGCAAAGACCAGGCGTAACGGCACAGATACAAAGGCGTAGAAAAAAGTGACCTTCAAGGACTGCCAGAACAATGTATCGCTGGACATGCGCTTGAAGTTGGCCAGTCCGTTGAACACGGGGGAAGCCAAGATATCATATTGCGTAAAGGAATAGTATAATGAAAAAAGAATCGGTATCACGGAAAATGCAAGGAAGCCAATCAACCACGGGCTTATGAATGCATATCCTGAAACGCTCGTCATCAGCCGCGCCCGTCTTGCTCCACGTGTCAGAGGTAGTGATGCATTCGACAGTGCGCCAGATTGTTTTTTCCCCATGAGCTTACCCCTCCCGACATTCGTGACTTAAAAAAACTATGGATACCTGGAATCAGGCATCCATAGTCAATTGGTGAAGAAACCTACATGTTACCTGGCAAGGATTGCATTCGCATCCGCCATAATCTTAGCAACACCTGCATCCACACTAACTCTCTTGCCCAGAATCTCCTGGGTGACATCGCGGAACAACTTCAAGACTTCTCCGGCAGGCGCAGGATCCGGGGGATCAATGGCGCTGGAATGCTGGGATGCCTTGGAAATGAACGCAAAGATTTGCTTGTTCACAGGATCGACGACCTGACTCATTGCGTCACGCACATCGTCCGGGATGGGAACTCCACGCTCACCGAGCAACACGGTATTGTTGAGCTCAATATCATTGAGGAAGAAGTTCAAGAAGCGTGCTGCTTCATCCGGATTCGATGCAGAGACAGGAATGGAGAAGAACATGGAAGGTTTCAAGAACGTACCCGGCCTCTGTGAACCATCTATGCGGGGCATCAGGGCTATCTCAACAGGGCGACCTGCGGCAGCCTGTTCAGCCACGACTTGGTTGCTCCAACCATAAGTAACCCATGACGTTCTCTTGGCAAATTCGCCTTCATCAGGAGAAACGGTAACGAACGCAATTTCAGGGCTGACCAAAGCGCCGGCATCAAGCAGGCGAAGCTGTACCGCAAAAAACTCGCGGAGTACCGTGGTGTCCGTGAAACCAAGACTCTTGCCGTCAGGCGCAAAGAACGGGTTGCCTGTCTGCCGAATCAGGTTGTCAAATCCAACCTTCGGATCCGTGGTGAAGAACGGGAGGGTCTTCACGCCAGTCTTCCTATAGACCTCCAGTGAGATGCGTTCAAAATCAGCCAGCGTCCATGTCGTATCGTCAAAGCTGATACCTATCTGGTCAAGGAGTGCCTTGTCATAGATGACACATACGGCGTTGGATCCCAGGCTGATGCCATACAGTTTTCCACCGACCCTGCCACCGGACAGGTTGGCGTCTGCCACCTTGCTCAGGTTGATGACTCCGGAATTTACATAAGGAGTCAAATCCTTGAGTTGGTTGCGTGTGACCCATTGAAGCATGTACGCATAATCATGCTGCATCAGGTCAGGAAGATTTCCAGCCGCCGCCTGGGTGTTCATCTTATCCCAATATCCTGCCCACCCTGTGGTTTCTGGTTCAATAGTCACTTTCGGATTTGCTGCCGTGTATGCGTCAATGGCAGCATATGTCTTGGCATCACGTGTTGGGTTTCCCCACCACGCCAGGCGCATGGTAGTTTGCGCAGCACTCTCCCGTGCTCCTTGGGCAAATACAAATGCTGGAACCAGCAATAGTACTACTACCAAAGAAATTACAATGCGAGCTTTCCTCATTTGTCACCTCCGTTTTTAAACATCTCCAGCCTCATGCTGGATGACAGTTTTCCAGTTGTCAACAACATTATTCTTTCGGGTTGAATTATGACGAAATTGTGCATTTTTTTGATAAAATATTCCTATAATCAATCTTTTAACAAAATTGCTGAAACGAAACACAAAAACAAAAATCGTCTTCTAACATATTTTAATTTGTGAAGATACATGTGATTTCACACATCATCCTTGTTTTTCCCGGAATAGTTTTTCTGTAGTAGCCATTAGTATGATTTATCCATTTTTTTATTTGTATGATACCTGTCAAAATTCATATGAAATTTTCATCTACATGGGATTGCTACTTGACAATATGTTTCTATGTACAGTAACGTAAGTCCATCACATGACAAATCCGCACAGAGTTCAGCACAGGGTGATGAGGCGCGTACTCGCGGGCAACATGAGGATTTACAGTAAAACAAAATAGAGGAGTCATACAATGTCAGCAAAAAATTTGGTCACGGGAGGCATCTCCACGGAAGGATTACCACGGGAAGATGGTTTTTTCGGTGAGTTCGGCGGTTCATACATCCCTCCCCGGCTTCAGGACGTGATGGATGAAGTGACACGCACCTACAAAAAAATCGCTGCTGATCCCGCGTTCATTGCTGAATTCAACGACCTGCTTATCCATTATGCTGGACGTCCCTCTCCCGTATATCACGCGAAAAGACTGTCCGAACATGCGGGAGGCGCCCAGATATATCTCAAGCGCGAAGACCTGAATCATACCGGAGCCCATAAGATTAACCACTGCATAGGAGAAGCATTGCTCGCCCGCAAGATGGGTAAGAAAAAAGTCATTGCGGAAACTGGCGCGGGACAGCACGGAGTCGCCCTTGCCACGGCCGCCGCCCTGATGGGACTGGAATGCGACATCTATATGGGCGCCATAGATGTAGCCAAGGAAGCTCCCAATGTCAGCAGAATGAAAATCTTGGGAGCCCGTGTCATAGAAGTTACACGAGGGACGCAATCGTTGAAAGACGCCGTTGATGCCGCCTTTGAAGTCTATCTCGATGATCCTGAGACCCAGCTTTATTGCATAGGTTCGGCGGTCGGCCCACATCCTTTCCCCATGATTGTCCGTGACTTCCAGAGCATCATTGGAAGGGAAGCACGTGGACAGTTCATGGAGATGACTGGTCATCTGCCCGACGTCGTCACCGCATGCGTCGGCGGTGGCTCGAACGCCATAGGAATCTTCAGCGGTTTCCTTGAAGATACGGACGTGGAACTTCATGGCGTCGAACCCGCTGGAAAAGGACTGGAAACTGGCAGGCATGCCGCGACCATGACCAAGGGTTCTGTCGGCGTACTCCACGGTTTCAAGAGCTACATCCTCCAAGATTCGCAAGGAGAACCTCTACCTGTGTATTCCATTGCCAGCGGACTGGATTATCCGGGAGTCGGTCCTCAGCATAGTTATCTCAAGACAATCGGACGGGTGCGGTATGAAACCGCAACTGATGCGGAAGCTGTTCATGCCTTCTATGCTTTGAGCCGTCTGGAAGGCATCATCCCTGCCCTGGAATCATCCCACGCAGTAGCCTATGCTCTCCGTCATGCCAAGGAACTGGGAAAAGACAAGAGAATATTGGTGAATCTTTCCGGACGGGGAGACAAGGACATAGACTTCATTATGGAACATTACCCTTATGAGGGAGATGTACCGTCATTATGATGGGGAGCGGAGTGAATAAACAAATCTGGTGAAACCGAAGTCATGATTCCCGGTGATTTGGAGAGCATCGGGAACATGAATGTCTACGACTCGACTTGTCAGCTTACGGAAACACCACCTGTCAGCTTTCGGATTTCAGGGTGTCCCTTGTCGCCTTTTCTGCGTTCGATGATGCGTTTTTTTTCGAACTCTCCCAGGAGATTGCCCCATGTCTTGTATGAGCTGCGTCCGATGATTCGGCTCTTATCCATCTGATGGCACCGGGATCCGATGAGACTGACGTACTGCCATGCATCCGGCTCAATCGTCTCCAATATTTTTTCCATGATGCCATAGACAATAGCATCGTTCGTCGGTCCCTTCGGCTCATCTTTCTTCGCCTCGACCTTTCCTGCATTCCTTCCGCCAGTGTTTTTTTCCTGAACTCCCGTGAGAAAATCCTCCAGGAGCAGGATTTCATCACAGCAATTGTTGAAGATGGGCTTCGATGCCACCGACTCCTTGGTAACGAGATAGACTTCCTTGCCATATTTGCGGAGCATTTCCATGATGACTGTGAAATCAGAATCCGATGTGATGAAGACATAGCGGTCGATGGATGGCGTATTCGTAATGATTGTCTCCAAGGCTTCGAGTGATATGATGAGGTCGGCTCGGTTCTTATAGGCTGATGTAATCGGCGGTGTGTCGCGGATGATGAAATTATATTCTGCCAGTTTTCGTTCCAGTTTCTTGATGGCAGAGCTGTTGCCGCATGCCATTTTAGTAACGAATATGTTTTCTTCGTCATCCTCCGCATTGTGTTTCAATGTCAGTTCGTCAAACAGGTTCTTTACATCCAGATTGGCCGGAATATTCTCCAAGTCAATATAGACGGCATTGTTCTTTCTTTTCATGACGCACCTCTCGCTCCCCCACTGTACCATATATCCTCAACCAGCGCATCAATCAGCTATGACGGGTCTATGAATCGTCGCCAATATCCCGACTGTACAGGAGCTTATATAGTCTTCATTACTGAGACGATGCGAAAGAAAGAGCATTAAGCGTTCCGCGATGCCGTCAGAAGGTCTTTCGAGGGGCGCGAAAGACCCATATTCCATAACCACCATACATTATCAGGCGGACTTCGCTAACGGGAATTATACTCCCGAACCTGGCTGGGCAATGTAACCAGATTGATGAAGCACATGAGTCCCAAAACCAAAAAACACATTATGCTCAAAGCAAAATTATCAAACGAGCGGATACCCAGATATCCTGTGGCGGTAAGCAGGAAATAGAGGAGCCATGTCTTCTTTTCCAGGTATATTTTGTGTCCGCCGACCCACCACAATGAAAATAAAAGAAAATACGCTACGCCAAGAGACTTTACGTTTGTATTCTGTGGCGAAGGCTGTAGGACTTCGGATGGAGAAGCTTCCACATAAACAATTTTTTCTATGATTTGTGGAGGAGCTTGCCTTTCAACCACCTTAACGATGACTTCCGGCTCTTTTTTTGCCTGTGTTTGCACTGCCGAAACGCGAGTTCCGCAATATTTGCAATGCTCATCGACAAACTCACGCGCTCCACAATTAGGACATATCATCTCTGACACTCTCCTGACTATCTCTTTTTCCAACAAACAGAGTCACGGTGGCAACAGCAAAATAAAAAATTGATACCCCAGTATGTACCACGGAGTAAGCTCCAAATCCGGCCAATCCCCAAAGAATCTGAATCATGAACTGGAGAATAAAGTAAGCTACCGTCCCCCAGTGCAGGAATACAAAGAAACCCGCCTTGTATTTTCGTGCAAAGATGAAATCGAACACTCCCACCAAAATCAAGATGCCTATATCAAAAGCCAATGCCCCGATATGAAAGGGAATCAGGAAATATATTGAGAGAACATAACAGAAAAAAACAGTGATTACGGAAATGATTGCCATGAAAACTAAAAAAAGTCCTTTCTTATCGCTCATGCCTCACCTCTCAGTTCATTCCCACAGTAGCTGCAAAACTTAGCTCCTATAGCCACGTTTTCTCCACATTTCTCACATTTCTGCGAACGCAATGATTTTCCGCAATCACTACAGAACTTTGCATCAGGCAGATTTATTGCCTTGCAGAATGGGCATTCTGACTTTTTGCCTTCCACAGATGCCGGAGACGGCAGAACCTCATTCTTCCCCATGGCCTGCCCCATACCCATGCCAGCGGCAAAACCAACTCCTGAAGACGCAAAGATGCCTGCCACTCCTGACTCATTGCCTGCTGCTGTCTCGTAGACATCATAGCTACGTTTCATTGCATACTGTTGACCATAAGCGCCTATCTTGAGCATCTCGTTGATTTCCGCAAAATCTTCATCGGGGAAATTGATGGACTTAATGAAAAAACTAGTGACGTTAAGTCCGTATTTTTCCATTTCCTGTGTTATACCTAAACGGACATCAGTGCTGATGGTTTCCATTTCCGTGGAAATTTCCAATGCTGACACTTGTCGTTTGATGATGGTGTTTGCAATGCTCGTCTTCAATTTCAGTTCAATCAAGCCTTTGTAGAAGCCAATGACCCTGTCCATCCTGACCCAGCTGTCCTGTGGAAGCTCTCCAATGACCTCCCTGAAAAAGGTTTGAAAGTCCTCAATCTTCAGCCCCATCTGTCCGAACGCTCGTACCCGTAGTTGCGTCTTATATTTCGGATCAATGACCTTTATTGGATCGCTTGTCCCCCATGCAACATCCAGCTTTTTGGTAATATTCACAAAATAAATTTCAGCCGGAAAAGGAGATGTCCGCGAAAACCCAAACACTCGCCTTTTTTCAAAGATTGAGGAAACAAGTTTTCTCAACAATGGCAGATTATCAGAATTCAAAGAATACGAACCAGCACGGAAGCAATCATATATTTTGCCGTTTTTCACGACAATCGCCCCTTGGCCCTCCCCCACTACAAGTTGAGAACCGATAAGGACATCTTCTGTCACCGGATAACGATAAATAACCCAATTACCATTGGCAAGACCATCAAACTTCACGATTTCCAGCTTCATGTCACTCTCCTCTCCCTGTAGCTGTGTACCGGCGGCGTACCCATGGTGTCCGTGAGTTCCCCCTCAATCATACTTCCTGACGAATGAAGCATACCTACTTCTCATACGACTTTCAACAAAAAAAGCCTGAATTTTCCACCGCGCAAGTCATGTTCATTAAACGTTGAACAAACTCTTGGGAGAAATACAAAGTTTTTCCTTGAGTGTCACTTTTTCGGGGATGATTTCTCTTTGGCTTGTCTTTTTTTTCCTTTTTTTCGTGATGTTTTTCTTATGTCCGACAATTGATTTTTAAGCCCCGACATGTCACAATGATGTGGTTTTTGTGGTCATGTCCGGCCGCAAAATATTTCAAAAAGATTTTCACATGCAAGGAGTTAATCTCATGGTAATTCTCACCTTGAACTGCGGTAGTTCATCAGCCAAGTATCAGGTCTATGACTGGGACGCCAAGGATGTCCTGGCTGTCGGAGTCGTAGAAAGAATCGGTCTGGAATATTCCACTATTGAACATCAGGCTCTTGGCAAGGATGAGTACAAGACTCAGTTTTCCTCACCTACCCACAAGGAAGCCATTGAGTTGATAATCTCGATTCTCCAAGACAAGCAGTACGGCGTCATCGACGATATTTCCAAGATTGGTGCGGTAGGCCACCGTGTCCTGCACGGCGGTGAGAAATTCAAGAAATCCACCCTTGTCACGGATGAAATACTCAAAAGTTTGAAAGAACTCGTCACTTTGGGACCTCTCCATATGCCCGCGAATATCATGGGTATAGAAGCCGCACGCAAGGTCATGCCGAACGTCCCCCATGCAATCGTCATGGATACCGCCTGGCACCAGACCATGCCGCCTGCCTCCTATATGTACGCGGTTCCCTATGAATGGTATGAAAAGTACAATGTGCGTCGCTACGGTTTCCATGGAACAAGTTTCCTCTATACGGCAAAAAGAGCCTCCGTCCTGCTGGGCAAGGCACCCAGGGATACCAATGTAATCATCTGCCACATAGGCAACGGCGCGTCAATCTGCGCTGTAAAGAATGGAATCTGTGTCGATACATCAATGGGACTCACTCCTCTTGAGGGACTGGTCATGGGAAGTCGTTCCGGTGACCTCGACCCCGCCATCCTCCCCTACATCATGAACCTGACTGGCGTCACATCACAAGAAATCGATACCCTTCTGAACAAGAAAAGCGGTCTCATAGGTCTTTGCGGACGGAGCGACCGGCGTGATGTCCAGGCCGCCGCGCAAGCCGGTGATGCCAAAGCACAACTCGGCGTCGATTTGGAATGCCACCGCCTCAAGAAGTACATAGGAGCCTATATGGCGGAAATCGGCAAGGTCGATGCCATCGTCTTCACCGCCGGAGTCGGCGAGATGGGCGGACATATCCGCTGGTGTTCCTGCTCCGGCTTGGAGAACCTGGGAGTCAAACTGGACAAGAAGAAAAACGAGATTGCCCATTGCCGGAATGCCGAGTTTGAAATCAGTACCGATGACTCCCCTGTTAAAGTTTTCGTCATCCCCACCGATGAAGAACTTGTCATGACAGAAGATGCCTATGCTCTCATGGCCGGTACATATGATGTCCACACCAATTTCCACTATTCATTTGAGGACAAGACTTATGTCAACAAGGCGCGTGCCCGTGGTTTTGCCAAGAATCTTGAGACGCGCCCCGAACTGAAGGATATACTCGCTTCTCCGAGATGACCCCAGGCAAGGATTAGGCAAAGGGAATGGCCGTGCAGTCTTTTCAGGCTGTACGGCTATTTTTTAGTGATTTATGCCCGATAGATGAGTGAAGCAGCCAGTTGAGTCGCTTTCTCACTACCCATGAGGGCTGTCACAATGGCCAACGCAAAGTCTATGGCGGTTCCGGCTCCACGCGAAGTGATGACCTTACCATCAGTCAGAACAGCCTGTGTCCCGAACGCCACTGACGGAGCCTGATTCTCCGTACCCGGATAGCCTACGGCCTTATGTCCGTCAAGATAGCCATGAGCGCCAAGGACATACGCTGGAGAAGCGCAGATTGCCGCCAGATAGCCGCCCGCCGCACGCGTTGCGTCAAGCAAAGCAATGACATCGGCACTGGCAGCCAGATTCCTCGCTCCTGGCATGCCGCCGGGCAGCACTACGGCGTCACAGGCTATCTCCCTTGCTTCAGCCAAAGTCATGTCACATTGCACTGTCAGTCCATTAGTGCCGACTACTGAAACACCATCAAGCCCTGCCACAATGACCCTGACGCCAGCCCGGCGCAGAATATCAATCGGTGCCACAGCTTCGATTTCCTCGAAACTTTCTGCAAGTGGTATTATGACAACTGGAATATTCATGTGTCCCTCCTGAAAATTGGAAAAACTCAAAAAATAGGTGCGCTCCGGCCATCCGACCGTGCATCTTTCAACATACGGTATGCCTCAGTGACAACTGTCCGTGTCTCATCCCATCCCATACAAGGATCGGTGATGGAGATTCCGTATTCCAATGCCATGGGGTCATCTCCCAACGATTGGCACCCCGGCCGCAGGTTACTTTCAAGCATGAATCCCCTGATGGACGTCTCGCCCCAGAGAATCTGTTCAAGAATGGAACGCAGGACTCTCTTTTGCCTGCCGGGTTTCTTATTGGAGTTGCCGTGGCTGCAATCAATCAGAATTGAAGGATCAAGCCCCGCCTGAGTCATGAGGCGCGCGGCATTTTCCACGCTGTCTTCATAATAATTGGGACCGGTATCCCCTCCCCTGAGTATCAGATGCCCGCAGTCGTTTCCAGTAGTTCGCAGTATGACGGTATTGCCATGCTTATCAATACCAATGAAGCTGGCGGGACTGGCGGCAGAACGTATCGCATTGATTGCATTCGTCAAATCACCGCTGGTACTGTTCTTGAATCCGACGGCCACGGAAAGACCGCTTGCCAAGGTGCGATGCGTCTGGCTTTCGGATGTCCTGGCGCCTATGGACGACCAACTGATCAATTCGTCTATGTACTGGGGGACAATGGGGTCAAGAACCTCACAGCCCACCGGCATGCCCATGCTGGTAATCTGGAGCAAGAGCCGTCTGGCCACGGTGAGACCTTTCTCAATGTCATAGCTGCCGTCCATGTCGGGATCAAGCACAAGCCCCTTCCATCCCAGGACAGTCCGAGGCTTCTCGAAATACGTGCGCATAACAATGTAGAACTCATCTTCCACTTCCTGAGCAAGCTCCTTCAAAAGCGCAGCGTACTCAAGTGCGGCCTTCTCATCGTGAATGGAACACGGACCGATTACAGCAAGCAACCGACGGTCGCGCCCCCGGATGATGTCATTGACTGTCCTCCGGGAACGGGAGACTTCTTCGGCAAGCTGTTCGGTCACAGGATAATCACGAACCAGTCCGGACGGTGGAACAAGCGAGTCTATCCGTTGGATGCGTATGTCACTGTTGTTCATGGAAACCTCATATGAAGTATATCATGCGGCGTACTTGCTCTACAACCAAGGAGCATCCATCTTCTTGCCATTCTTCTCCCTGGACTTCTTCTTTCACACGACAGACTGGATTTTTGTACATTCTTTGGTTATTTTATGGAAGACAATACCACAAGGAGCTGGCATATGAAAAACACACCCCATGTCTTTCTGGACAGGAACAATAATATCACAGATCCCAAGCTCTTTGCCCAATTGCAACAGCAGCAACTCTGGCGCATGCAGGAGAAGGTAGCTTTGTTCAACGCATTGGGACCTGAGCATCCGGGAACCATCGACGCAATGTTGCGTCTTGCTGATTTGAAGACACAACTCCAGGATTTCGATGAAGCCCTGACATTGACGAAAGAAGCATATGAACTTCGTTCCCGTGTATTCGGAACCAAGGACAAGGAAACACAGGAAGCTTACATCTCTCTCGCGGATGCCTATTTGAACGATGGCAACCCGGTGCAAGCCAAGAAAATCGCCCAGGAAATATTGACGAACAGCAACGCCCTCGACCTGGATGATTTCCTGATGGAACTGGATGCAAAAGAAATACTTGCTGACGCTCATCAGGACTTGAAGGAATTTTCTTCGGAAACTCGCGTCCGCCGGGAACTGGTTGCCGACATGGAACAGATATACGGTCCCAACCATCCGGATACAGTGATGTCCGTCGGGACCTTGGCAGCCAGCCTCCAAGGTAATGGACAGCCGCTTCAGGCAATTCCTCTTTATCAGAGAGTTCTGGAACAAATGAAAGCTGAGCAGGATTTCACTTCAATGGTGGAAATCCTCATTGCCCTTTCCTTGTGTTATCAGGAGAACGGACAGAAGGATCAGGCATTGGAAAATGCCCGTGAAGCCGTTCATCTCAGCAGGAATCTGCTGGGAGATTCAAATGAGTCCACGATGAACGCCCTGAAAAACTTGGCGGAAATATCCATGAACGGAGAATCTCCCACGCCTGCCGGCATCATGCTGTGAGGTAGATTTATCTCATCCAAAGAAAGATGATTTCTTCAAATGAAGGGGTATATTTTTTATATTTACCTCAAAATGCCCATATGCTGTTTTAATTTTTCTGACATCATGCACAGTATATCAGTTTTTATTTACGATATCGTCAATTTTTTTCTCAATTTGTATAAATATGCATAATTTTGCATAAAAATCCTCTTGCTAATTGAACATAAAAGTACTGAAAGTTATAATTCCTCAAATATTCGCGTACAATTTCCGGAAAAAATCCTTGGGGAAGGGAACGGGAATCCCGGAAAAGGAGAAGGTATGAGAAAGCTTCTTACAGGTCTGCTTATAATGCTTTGTTTGTTTGCTGTCGGTTGCTCACGCAACAAAACTGACAACAAGGATTCCGATGTCATCAAAATCGGAGTCTTTGAACCAATGACGGGAGCCAATGCCGCAGGCGGTATCATGGAGCTTGAAGGCATTCAGCTGGCCAACGAACTGTACCCCACAGTACTTGGCAAGAAAGTTGAGCTGATTATCGTTGATAATAAGTCAGACAAGGTCGAAGCGGCCAACGCAGCAACGCGACTAGTCGAAAAAGACAAGGTCAATGTCGTCCTGGGAAGCTGGGGAAGCTCGCTCTCCATGGCAGCCGGCCCCATTGTTGAGGAAGCCGGCATCCCGGCAATCGCACTTTCAGCGACGAACCCCCTGGTCACGCTTGGCAATGACTATTATTTCCGGGTTTGTTTCATTGATCCCTTCCAGGGAACGGTCATGGCCAACTATGCCTACACCAATGTCGGAGCCCGTACTGCGGCGATTGTACAAGAAATCTCCAACGATTATTCCGTCGGCCTTGCACAGTATTTCACAGAATCTTTCAAAAAGCTGACCGGCAATGAAAACGCCATTCTTGGTGTCAGCAACTACACCACCGGAGACCAGGACTTCTCCGCCCAGCTCATCACTCTGAGCCAGAAAAACCCCGATGTCATCTTTGCCCCTGGCAACTACACAGAAAGCGCACTCCTGATCAAACAGGCTCGCGAGCTAGGAATCACCATTCCTATCCTCGGTGGTGATACCTGGGAGACACCTGAATTCCTCACTGTCGGCGGCGCAGCAGTTGAAGGTTCGGTTCTCTCGACTTTCTACACTACAGAGACAGCCATGACTGAGAACTCAAAGATATTCCTTGATGCTTTCAGGGCAAAATACGGCAAGGAACCTGCATCTGTCGCTGCGCTTGGTTTTGACGGGTATCTGCTCGTCCTTGACGCAATTGAAAAAACTGGTTCCACAGACCCTAAGGTGATTCGTGATCAGATTGCCAGCACAAAGAATTTTCCAGGTGCCGCTGGAACCATCACTCTCGATGAAAACGGTGATGCCGTGAAGGATGCTGTAATCAAGGTCGTCAAAGACGGTGGTTTTGTATACAGCGCTACGGTATCCCCTTAATCCTTCTCTGAGCCCAATGAATGGCCTGACGCCACGTTCAGGCTATTTCTCCAGCCAATTGGAGCGGTACGATAATGTGCCGCTCCTTCAGGAGCCTGCATGAGTTTCCACATATTTCTGCAACATCTGACCAACGGCTTATCTTTGGGAAGTCTCTATGCCCTCGTGGCAATCGGTTACACTATGGTATACGGAATCCTCCGTCTGATAAATTTTGCCCATGGCGATATCTTCATGTTGGGAGCCTATTTCGCCTACTATGCTATTTCAGTGTTCTTCCTTCCCTGGTGGGTGGGAGCCGTCGTTGCCATCGGGTTGACTTGTGCGACAGGCCTTCTCATAGAACGCGTCGCCTACCGCCCTTTGAGGAATTCTCCCCGCATATCAGTCATGATCAGCGCTATCGGCGTTTCTTTTTTCCTGGAAAACCTCGCCACTGTTATCTTTGGGGGGAGACCCAAGGCATTCCCTGTACCAGCCGTCCTGGGCAAGTCAATCATGATTGGTAAAGTGTCAATCATGCCCGTATCCCTGATTATCCCCGTTGCGACCCTCGTTATCCTCCTTGCCTTGATGTACGTCGTCCACAGAACCCGGACGGGCATGGCGATGCGGGCGGTTTCGCGCGACTATACGGCGGCAAAGCTGATGGGCATAGATGTGAACCGCATCATTGCCATAACTTTTGCGACAGGTTCCATTCTTGCCGCCTTTGGAGGAATCATGTGGGGCCTCAAGTACCCTCAGCTCCAGCCTCTGATGGGCGTCATGCCCGGTATCAAATGTTTTATCGCCGCCGTCCTGGGAGGAATCGGCAACATCATGGGAGCTGTTCTGGGAGGGTTGGTCCTCGGATTGGCCGAAATATTGATTACGGCATTCCTGCCTGCCCTTTCCGGTTACCGTGATGCCATAGCATTTGTCATCCTGATAGCCATTCTCCTGCTAAAGCCGTCCGGAATCCTTGGTACGAAAGTAACGGAGAAAGTATGAAGAAAATAATGAAGCAGCATATGTCGTTCTTTTTCTCTCGGAAGAAGATACTTCCCACAGTGGGGGCAATCGCCGTTTTCCTTGTGTTTCTCGCCATAGCTCCTTCCATCCTGGGAGCGTTCGAGCTGAGAATCTTCAACCTCTGCGGCATCTACGTCGTCCTCGCGCTCAGCATGAACCTTATCAACGGTTTCACAGGACAATTCTCGTTGGGTCACGCCGGCTTCATGGCTGTCGGAGCCTATGTTTCCGCCTTGCTGACGATGAGTCCTGCCACAAAGAGCGCTGTGTACTACCTCAAACCGATCGTACCCTTTCTGGCAACTGTTCAGGTGCCATTCACTGTTGCTCTGGTCATGGCTGGTCTTGTCACGGCGTTGGTCGCAGCCCTCATTGGAGCTCCCGTGCTCAGGTTGAAGGATGACTACCTTGCCATTGCTACCCTCGGTTTCAGTGAGATCATCCGTGTCGTATTCACCAATCTCCAGTCCATCACCAATGGTTCTCTCGGATTGAAGAATATTCCCCGGTACACTACCATATGGTGGGCGTGGGGTACTGCCCTCTTTGTCATCGCCTTCATGGTGCTCTTGATCAAGGGAAGTTATGGCCGCGCATTCAAGGCAATCAGGGACGATGAAATCGCTGCCGAAGCGATGGGAGTGAATCTCTTTTCCCACAAGCTCGCCGCCTTCATGATTGGAGCTTTCTTCGCTGGTGTAGGCGGTGCCCTGATGGGCAACCAATTGGGAGCCATCGACCCCAACATGTACAAGATATCACTGACCTACAACATCCTCCTGATTGTCGTACTTGGAGGCATTGGCAGTATCACAGGCTCAGTGATCTCAGCTATGGCTGTGACCATCCTTATGGAACTTCTTAGACCATTGGATGAAAGTATGAATGTCTTTGGTCTATTTATCATTCCGGGCATTCCCGGCATGCGCATGGTGGTATTCTCCGCCATATTGATGTCCATAATCCTTTTCTATCAACGAGGAATCATGGGAAACAAGGAATTCTCCTGGGAAGCAGTTGCCCGGACATACACAGCAATCCGTAACAAGATGCGGACACTTGGGAGGAGAAAAGCACAATGACTGTACTCCACACACAGAATATGAGCATCTGTTTCGGCGGATTGACCGCAGTCATGAACCTCAATCTGGCTTTGGAAGACAAGGAAATCGTTGGCCTTATCGGTCCAAATGGAGCCGGAAAAACCACGGCGTTCAACATGATTACCGGAGTATACGCTCCGACATCGGGAGCTGTTTTCCTCGGCGACAGAAACATCTCTGGTTTGCGGCCTGATGTTATTTCCAACCTTGGTATAGCCCGAACCTTCCAGAACATCAGGTTGTTCCGGGATATGTCCGTGCTTGAGAATATCCTGGTCGCAGGACATCAACGGCTGAAGTCTTCTTTGTTCGCTTCGGTCGTCAGGTTACCGTCATACCATAGGGAAGAACGGCATATGTTCGAGAAAGCACGAACCCTTCTGGAAGCAGTCGGTCTGTCAGACCTGGAAGATGAAAAAGCGACGAGCCTCCCCTACGGAAAACAACGCCGCCTGGAAATAGCACGGGCACTTGCCACGGAACCGTCCATTCTCCTGCTTGATGAACCAGCAGCTGGAATGAATCCTCAAGAGTCACGGGAACTTACTGATTTCATTGGACAACTCAGAGAAAAATTCGGCCTGACTATCCTCTTGATTGAACATCACATGCAGGTTGTGATGAGAGTCTGCGAAAGAATCTATGTCTTGGATTATGGGCAAACGATAGCAGAGGGAAAGCCTGAAGAAATCCAGCGAAACGAACGAGTGATCGAGGCTTATCTGGGAGGACAGGACAATGCTTAGTATACGAAACCTGGATGTGCATTATGGTGGAATCCATGCCCTTCGGGGTATTTCCTTTGATGTGCCGGATGGGAAAATCGTCACTTTGATTGGAGCCAATGGCGCCGGAAAGTCCACGACACTCCATGCTATCATGGGACTACTTGATACTGTTCACGGTTCCGTGTCCTATGACGGGCAAGAAACGATGGCCTGGACGACAAAACAACGGGTCGAAAACCGACTGATTTTGGTTCCTGAGGGGCGACGCATATTCCCCGACCTGACAGTATTCGAAAACCTGAAGCTTGGAGCATACACACGCAATGACCATGATGTCATTGAAAGAGATTATCAGAAAGTCTTCAGCCTTTTTCCTCGGTTACAGGAAAGATGCGGACAGAAGGCAGGAACTTTGTCCGGGGGCGAACAACAGATGCTGGCGGTGGGAAGAGCCTTGATGTCTTCTCCCCGTATGCTCCTGATGGATGAACCGTCCCTGGGGCTGTCTCCTCTTCTGACAGCCGAAATCATCCGCATCATCACAGAAATCAATAAGACAGGAGTGACCGTGTTGTTAGTCGAACAGAACGCCCGCGCCGCTCTGGAGATAGCAGACTTTGCCTATGTATTGGAGACAGGAGAAATTTCACGGCAGGGAACGGGCGCAGAACTACTCGCGGACAAGAGCATCATAGCCGCATACCTGGGAGATTGAGATATAACACTCTCACAAGAGACATAAGAGCAGTTGATGGGAACCAGCAAACTCTAATGAAGTCAAAATATTCAACCGAGTTCATCGTCCTACGTTTCCGCTGTTTCTGGCTTCTTCGTAATCCGTCCCAGTGCATTGTACAAATAACGCTTGATTTTCTGGGTCGGAGTCCGTTCAAACGGTTCATCCTGCAAAGCCACGGAACTGATGCGACTGTATGCTCCCAACTCTTTGTTCACCGTATCCCGCAACCGCTCAAGATATTTATAAATACTTTCCTGGGTATCTTCCAAGCTCATCTGCATCTGTTTGGCATAGGACTCCATGTCCAGCTTAATCAAGGCAATGAGTCCCTTTCCTTCCGGAAGGACAAGACTTTCCTGGACAAAGTTCTGTCCATTAATCAGGGATTCAATCGATTCAGGATAGATGTTCTCGCCGCCGGAACCAAGTATCATCGTCTTGAGACGGCCACGTATGCCCAGTTTCCCTTTAGCGTTCAATACGCCAAGGTCGCCTGTACGGAAGTAGCCGTCTTCCGTGAATGCTTCGGCGTTCAACTCCGGATTCTTGTAGTATCCGACCATGACACCAGGCCCTTTGACGTGGATTTCTCCGACACCCGTTTCCGGATTCTTGTCATCTAAGCGGACATCCAGATGGGGGACGATACGTCCGATATGGTTCAGCACATGTTGGGCAGGTCCGCATCCTGCTATGAGAGGACTGGTTTCTGTCAGCCCATAGCCAATGGCATAAGGAAATCCCGCTTTATGAAGAAATTCCTCGACCACAGGATCAAGGGGTGCGCCACCTATTCCGAAGAATTTCAGATGACCTCCGAACGTAGTCATCAACTTGCTGCCTATGAGCCGGTAGACAAGCCGACGGGTCAACGGGTTGTGGATAAATTTCTTAATCGGGCCTTCTTTTCCCAGCACCGGGACGACAGCAGAACGGTAGACTTTCTCAATCAGCAACGGAACACTGAACATGACATGGGGACGTATTTCTTTCAAGGCAGGCATCAGGATGCTGGCGGCAGGAGTTTTTCCCAGATAATGAATCTCCATGCCGCACATAAGAGGCAGAAGCTGGCCAGGCGTAAATTCGTAGACATGACTCAGGGGAAGGATGGATAAAATTCTCATTCCCGCTTTGAGCTTGATGAAAATATCAGTGGATACATCAGCGTTCCATATGAGATTACGGTGGGTCAGCAACACCCCTTTTGGCGTTCCTGTCGTACCGCTCGTATAGATGAGGGAAGCAATGTCATTCTCAAGGGGAATATGTTCATCAATACGGGCTTCAATGGCTTTGTCACGTTTTGTCCGGATGATATCACGTCCGGGAGCCGCAAGAAAGTCATCTTTCTTCCGTATGGAGGGAATCACCAGCGGAGGGATGAAAAACATGTCTTCCAGACGAATCATGAAACGGGATGCGTCCGCATGGAGCCATGGCAGGCATTTCTCGACATTGCGTGCATTGACGGCAATACCTTTCGCTTCACAGTGAACCAAGATTTTCTCCACATCCTTGGCGGGAAAGTCCGGCAAAATGGGAACCGCGACCGCTCTGATACCAGTGATGCCCAGATACATCCGCATCCAGCCTGTATTGCTCTCCGATAGGATGGCAATACGGTCTCCCGGATGTATGCCTGCGGCAAGCAGTTGAGCTGAAACGCTCCGCACATGGACCCTCAGCGCATCGTAGGTCACGCCATCATTCTGCCTGTAGGTCGTAAGGGCAAGACGACCTTTGTATTTCTTGGCGATGGTATCCACCAACGCTTTCATGGTGAACTCCGGTACGGTTTTTTTCTTAAGCCGCTCTCCATCATATCCATGTGAAACGGAAGCCACTTCCACCTGCCAGTTAATCTGTTCCATTCTCACTCCAGTAACTGCCGCCCTCATAGAGGACAGGCCAGCTCATCGCTATATATCTTTCCACGCTCACATACAGTGAAGCTGGTCATGTTCCACATCTGCCCTCCAGCCTGCTCCGCAAGCAGGCCAGGGCTGTTGTTCACCACCGACAAATGGATGAAATACACCCTTCTCTCACGGGGGGCAAGATTATTCTGCGTCGTGACAATATGTCCACTGCGCCGCAGAAAATCAAAAGCCTGAGTATTTGACAGATGCCCCCATGCTCCTTCAATCCTTTTTTGCAACCGCAGCGGATACGGTCCGCAATGGAGCATGCGCTCATCATAATTTGCCTCAAGGAACAGTACATCGGCGGACAATGCTTCTTTGGCCATATCCTCGGTCCATGCGCCCGTATCGGTCAGCACCATGAAACGGCTTCCGCGTCCATGGTCGATTATCCATCCCATGGAACCACGGCTGTCATGTGTCGTCTTGAACCCCCATACGCTGAACTCACCGACATCGACGGTTTCCCCTTCCGATACCAGAAGTACGCTTTTCTCTGGAACCCGTAACTTTGACCAGACGACAGTTTCCCCGGCGACCGCCTCCCGTCCGACCACCAGCGGAACAGGAAGGTTCCGTGTCAAGACGCCGATTCCACATGCATGATCCGGGTGAAGGTGTGTCAGAAAAACCTTCCTGACGGCTTCCAGGGGAACACCGACATTATCGAGACGTTTTTTCAGCTCCCTGAGAGAAAAACCACAATCGACCAGAATAGCATTTTCCCCGTCAAAGAAAACATACGAATTTCCCGAAGAACCACTTCCCAGGACGGCATATCTCATCATGTTCATTCTATGATAGTAGTCACAAGAGCCAGCTAAAGGAAAGCCCATTTCATGTACTCTTTTACATTCGTGCGCAGGCATATGCTGCTTTTTGACCATATCCTTTCTCCAGCACTGTTTCCTTTGAAGGATAATACATATAATACACCTCATGGACAAGTTTATTCTGACAAAAACATGAGAATGTCAAAAAAAACTTTTCCTTGTCTATATCCTCCCGTCCATGGCTGCGCCGATGCGGATTCAAGAAAATTCCACGGATAGAGAATGACTACCAGAAACGCAAAGGACAACCAAGGGAAATCAAGATACGCGCACGCCTTGCGCAAATTTGTGGCAAGCTTGACTACCCATGGCTGAAACAGAGATAATGATGGGCACTTCATGGGACGCTTGTCCCTGTATTCCTCAAGGAGCTTCACTGCCATGTTCGATTACACACGTATTTCCGATTTAGTGAAAAAAGAACCTTCCGACCAGATAGTCGCAGCCCAAGGTTGGGTACGCACAAAGAGAGATGGCAAAACCGTAAGTTTCCTTGAGGTGAATGATGGATCCTGCCTCAAAGGTCTCCAGGTCGTGATTGACCGAGCGAAAATTTCCGATGATATCCTTGCACCGGTCACGACCGGCGCATCGGTAGTCTGCCGTGGGCGCATCGTTGAGTCCGCAGGTGGAAACCAGCAGGTGGAAATGCAAGCGGAGGAGATTATCCTTGTCGGTGCCGCGCCGGTAGACACCTACCCTCTCCAGAAAAAACGCCATACCCTTGAATTTCTCCGCGAGATTGCCCATCTCCGTCCCAGAACCAACCTGATGGGCGCGGTGATGCGGGTCCGCAACACCATGGCCTATGCCGTCCACACCTTTTTCCAGGAAAGAGGCTTTGTATACGTCAATACTCCCTTGATCAGTACCGCAGATGCCGAGGGTGCTGGAGAACAGTTCCATGTCACGACCCTCGACCTTGACCATATCCCGCGCACGGCGGATGGTGCCGTCGATTACACAAAGGATTTCTTTGGCAAGATGGCCAAGCTGACGGTCAGTGGGCAGCTTGAGGGAGAGACGTATGCCATGGCTCTGAAGAACATCTATACCTTCGGACCCACCTTCCGCGCGGAAAACTCCAACACCACCCGTCATCTGGCGGAATTCTGGATGATAGAACCCGAAATGGCTTTCTGCGACCTGGAAGGCAACATGCAAATTGCCGAGGAATTCCTCACCTATGTCCTCCGGACAGTCCTGGAGAAACATGAGGATGACATGAATCTGTTCTCCCAGTTTGTTGAACCCGGACTCAAGGATACCCTGTGGCAGGTAATAGAGGCTCCTTTTGCGCATATGACTTACACTGATGCCATCGCTGAGCTAAGCAAGAACAACAACAAATTCGAGTATCCCGTTTCCTGGGGCAGTGATATGCAGAGCGAGCATGAGCGTTTCCTCACCGAGACAGTATGGAAAAGACCGGTCATCGTGACAGATTATCCTAAGGAAATAAAAGCCTTCTATATGAAGCTCAATGACGACGGAAAGACAGTACGGGGCATGGATGTCCTGGCTCCCCGTCTGGGAGAAATCATTGGTGGTTCCGAACGTGAAGCACGGGTGGATGTCCTTGAGGAGCGCATGAGGGAATGTAACCTTAATCCCGAAAACTACTGGTGGTATCTTGATCTGAGACGTTTCGGGACAGTTCCCCATGCTGGTTTCGGACTGGGCTTCGAGCGTGCTGTCCGTTATGTGACTGGCATGCAGAACATCCGGGATGTCATCCCCTTCCCCCGTGCCGTGAAGTCAGCCGATTTCTGAACGTACCACCCAAGCTGCAAGCTGACTGCTAGAGGATAATCCAGTCTTACGATAGATGTTGCGGCGGTGTGCCGCAACCGTTGATTCTTTTACTCCCAACTCCCATGCAATTTCCTTACAGGTCATGCCGTTGGCGGTAAGAGAAGCTACCTGGCATTCCCTGGCACTGAGACATATGGCCTCTCCTGAAGGAGAATGGAATGAGTATCTTCCCTCTTTCGGGACGCTTTCATGAACTTCCCCTCCAATTTCAGACGTGATGACCTCCATTGAACAGTCTGCCTTGTTTCCATTGCGATCCAATAACATCCCTTTGCAGGATGCATCTGGGAATATCTGCTGACAGACAAAGAGTGCAAGCTGTACATCATGCGTGGACTCTCCCGTGCAGACTATCTCCCGGATGTCTTTCAGCCTTGTGTCCGGAGAAGCTTCTCGGCCGGGAAAACCTGTCTGGTTCCGATATTCAGACGTTGCCATATGGTACATCGTACCGGAATCAACATGGAGTCCGACTGATACTGCCATGATTATTTTTTCCATGATGAACAAAGAGACACGGCTTGCCAGCGTCTTGTTTCACAGAAAGTACGATGTTCCGCAATATTATTGCCTTGAATTCCACTCCCGGCATGGCGCAAAAACTTTGCGGCATTCCCCTGTTTCGTCCGCTCCGATAATCAGTTGAGCCGAACCGGTGGGACAAGGCACAAAGAAGGATGCTCCCGGAGCAATGCGCTCAGGCGTGTGTCCAGAGCGGCTGCAAAAGATTGTATGTCCGCCGTTGTCATCCGGCGAGTGCGTTCAGCGAATATCCCCGCTTCCCGCAGGTCAGTCATCATATTACGGGAAGATAGTCTTTCGCCTACTGTCGATGCGTCATAGACACCCCCACGGTCATCAAGGACGGTAACCCCGCGTCGAGCAAGGCGGGCAGCCAATGGAACATCCCTCGTCACTGCTATCATACCGACTTCGGCATGAGACACAATATATTCGTCAGCGCTATCGGTTCCAGAGGTGACAACAATCATCATTACAGGACTTTTAATCTGTCTCAAATCAGACTTGTCGATTCCCGGTTTATCCTCCATGATCAACTCACGAAGTACATGCGTATGGGATGCGATTGCCTCCATGACATCAGGTAATTTCCTGTCAGCGACAAATACTGCCCGAACACCGGCACGCATCGCGGCACGGAGCAGGATGACACGAAGCTGGCGAGGACAGGAATCGGCATCGACCCAAAGGGCGACCGGGACATCAAGGGATACGGAAGGAACCATGGGTTCATCCTACCATATGCTGCCATTTCTGTCTTGCCATTCCGTCTCTTGTCGCCTTGCCAGATTCAACATGACAGCTTGAAAGAGAGCGACAAAAGAATTACAGTCTACCTGTACGGTTTTCCTGTACATTTTTCCCAGAAAAACAAGGAGTCAGATTCCCATGAATATTTCCCCGTTGCAAAAAGCCAGATATGAGTACAACCCGAAGCTCCCCGCCATCCTGAGAGGCAAGCTGACCAATCTCTCCCCGGTTTCCGGAGAGCCCACCTGTCCTGTCGCCGATGCCGATAAGATCAAGGAATTCTGTCCCCATACGTGCTTTCTCCCTGCGGTTTCTTTCGTAGAAGGAAAACATGAGGGATTGACCCGCGCCATGACTGTTGGCGTCATCCTTTCCGGCGGTCAAGCCCCTGGAGGACATAATGTCATCAGCGGACTTTTTGATGGCCTCAAGGCTCTCAACAAGGACAACAGGCTGATAGGTTTCAAAGGCGGTCCCAGCGGACTCATTTCTGATTCCTTCATTGAAATCACTGAAAAATTTCTTGCGCCATACCGGAACACCGGCGGCTTTGACATCATAGGCAGCGGTCGAACCAAGTTGGAGACTGAAGACCAGTTTGACAAATGCATTGCCACCTGCCGTTCCCATGGAGTGAATGCCGTGGTCATCATAGGCGGTGATGATTCCAACACCAACGCAGCCATCCTTGCCGAATATTTCATCAGGAAGAACGCCGGTATCCAGGTCATTGGATGTCCCAAGACCATTGATGGGGATTTGAAGAATGACAATATCGAGATTTCCTTCGGTTTCGATACCGCCACGAAAACCTACAGTGAATTGATCGGCAATCTTGAAAGGGATGCGAACAGTGCCAAGAAGTACTGGCATTTCATCAAGTTGATGGGGCGCAGCGCCAGCCACATTGCCTTGGAGTGCGCCTTGCAGACACAGCCTAACGTCACTTTGATCAGCGAGGAAATTGAAGAAAACAAGACTTCCCTCTCTGATGTCGTTGACTACATTGCCTCCGCCGTTGCCAAAAGAGCGGCGAATGGCAACAACTTCGGTATTGTCCTTATTCCTGAAGGTCTGGTTGAATTCATCCCTGAGGTCAAGGCACTGATTGGCGAGCTGAACGACCTGCTTGCCAAGGAAGGCAATGCCTATTCCCTGCTTTCCAATGATAAAGCCCGTCAGGAATTCATTGCCAGCCATCTCAGCACGACATCAGCGACGGCTTTCGCTTTTTTGCCAGATGGCATCCGCAAGCAGCTGTTGATGGACAGGGATCCTCATGGCAATGTCCAGGTATCCCGTATTGAAACGGAAAAACTTTTGATTGAGCTTGTAACCCAGAGACTTGCTGACTGGAAGAAAGAAGGAAAATTCTCCGGATCCTTCAATGCTCTGAACCATTTCTTCGGGTATGAAGGCCGCTGTGCGTTCCCTTCTAACTTTGACGCCGACTACTGCTACAGCCTGGGCACCAATGCCGCGCTGCTCATTGCGTGTGGTCTGACCGGATACTTGTCCTCCATCACGAACCTCTCCGCCCCCGCCGACCAGTGGAAGGCAGGCGGAATACCCGTCACCATGATGATGAACATGGAGCAACGCCACGGCGAACAAAAGCCGGTGATAAGGAAAGCCCTTGTAGACTTGAAGGACAAGCCCTTCACGTATTTTGCACAGCATCGGGACACATGGGCGGTGGAAACAGCCTACACGTACCCCGGAGCAATCCAGTATTATGGTCCGGCAGAAGTATGTGACAGACCGACGATGACCCTGCTTCTGGAGCAAGGAAAATAAGCGGAGTGATACAAGCGTCTTAGAATCACGGGGGTGTTGCAAAATCATTATGCAATGCCCCTCGTGTTTTCCGCATTGTTCATCTCACTCTTAATCATACTCTGCACTTCCGACAATGTTTTCTTCCTTCCCATCCTTCTTCTCACAAAGTCCATAGGACAGCGGATGTCCATGTGCTATACTTTGACAAGTACATTCCAAGGAGCGTCATATCATGGAAACACTATCGTTGTCCGGCGAATGGAGGCTGTCGCCCCTGTCTGCCATGGACACAGAAAAATATACACGATTCTTTGCAGATTCAAGCACTGACGGAAGAACAACGACCATTCCCTGCAAGATTCCCGGAGACATCCATACGGCACTTCTCGAACGCCAACTGATTCCTAATCCTTATTATGATACCTTTGAACTGGACACCCTGTGGGTGGGAAAAACTGACTGGAAGCTCGCCAGAAAATTCCCTGTGACAGCCGACCAGCTCCAAGGCTCCGTCGCCCTGCTCAATCTCATCATGGCGGATACGTTCATTGAAATCAGATTGAACGGAACCCGCGCGGGAATCTGCCATAATCAATTCCGCCATTGGTCCTTTGACATTACACGCCTTCTCAAGGTTGGTGAAAACTTGGTGGAACTCATCTTCACCAGCGCGGAAAAAGTCGCCGTCCGCAAAGCGCAAAAAACAGAATACATGCATCCATATTCAGAATATCCGACCAGCAGCAAGAACCGGAACATGATCAGGAAGGCACAGTGTCACGGCGGATGGGATTGGGGGCCGAACATTCTTGCCCTCGGTATTTACGACAACATTTCCATCGACTTCATGCCTACGGGAAGGATTGAAGCAGTGACGACACAGCTTCGTCCGCAAAAAGAAAATACATGGGATGTGGAAGTTTCCATTGTCTACAGGGCGGTTCGCAAGGCACAAGTGACTGTCGCCGCACATCTTAAGGATGGCGAAGCATCACAAAGCCTGACGGTGAAACCCGGCATCCAAACCCTGCGACTGAACTTTCAGTGCCAAAACGTCGAACGCTGGTGGCCAGCCGGTCATGGCTCTCCTATCCTCTATCCCCTGATTGTGAACGTCGGAGACCAGAGCGTAGAAAAACGAATCGGCTTCCGCACCGTGGAAATCATCCGAAAGAAAGATAAAAGCGGAGGATCCGCGATGACATTCCGCGTCAATGGCAAGGACATCTTTGCCAAAGGCGTCAACTGGATTCCTCTCGATGCCCTTCCTTCCCGACTTTCGCGCGAACGGTATGCCCAACTGCTCCAAGACTGCGTTTCGGCAAACATGAACATGATCCGACTCTGGGGTGGAGGCATGTACGAGAAAGATGTGTTCTATGACCTCTGCGATGAAAAAGGACTCCTCATCTGGCACGACTTCATGTTCGCCTGTGCCACCTATCCCTCCGACCCCGAATTTCTCGCCGATGTGGAAGAAGAAATCCGTTACCAAGTCACCCGCCTGCATGACCATCCTTCCATTGCCCTGTGGTGCGGAAGCAACGAGAACCTGGGAGCCATCACATGGTATGAGGAGTCCCGCAAGAACCGTGACCGTTATGTCGTTGACTATGACCGTTTGACGGAAGGAGTCATCGGACGACTCGTCAGAGAACTTGACCCGGACCGTCCCTGGTGGCCTACAAGTCCCTCCGCCGGTCCCGGCGACTGGTCGGACAACTGGCATGCGGACTCAAAGGGGGACATGCATTACTGGACAGTCTGGCATGAAGGAAAGTCATTTGACGCCTACTATGACATCCGTCCCCGTTTTGTCAGTGAATTTGGCTACCAATCATTTCCTTCTCTTTCAACAGTCAAAACGTATGCCGCAGAGGGACAGCGGAACCTGACAAGTCCCGTGATGGAGCATCATCAGAAAAATGAACGTGGCAATGCCATCATCCTGGAAAACTTTGCCCGCTACTTCCGTTTCCCTACTTCATTCGAGAACCAACTGTATCTTTCCCAAGCACAGCAAGCCTTGGCAATCCGTACTGCGGTCGAGTACTGGCGGAGCCTGATGCCGTGGTGCATGGGTGCCTTGTATTGGCAACTCAACGACAACTGGCCTGTAGCTTCATGGTCTTCCATAGAATACTCAGGCAAGTGGAAACTCCTTCATTACGCCGCGGCGCGTTTCTTCGCGCCAATTACTCCAATTGCATACGTGAAGGACGGATTTCTCAAGGTATTCGTTACCAACGAGGGCGACGCCGTCATTCCGGACGCTGAAATAACAGTAAAACTCCGCCGTTTCAATGGTGAGAAAGTTCCGTCACGGATATTCAGGACGAATCTCGGAGCAAACTCCGTCACGGAAATCTGCTCCCTGCCTCTTTCTGAACTGGTCGCAAATCCACGTGATACCTTTGCATATGTCACGCTCAGCGTTGGACAGATATATAGGGAGACGACCGTCCTTTTCGCCTTGCCCAAGGAATGTCAGTTTGAGGAGCCCGTAATCAGCCTACAAGTCGCGGAAGTCTCCGGAGGATATGCCATCACACTCAGGTGCAAGAACCCTGCGTTCTGGGTTTCCCTTGACGCAGAAGACATCACGGGCAGGTTCAGCGATAACTTCATTGACCTACGACCTACGGCGCCCAGAACAATCCAGTTCACTCCCAAGGAGCCCTGTTCGCATGACCAACTCATTCGACATCTGAAGATATATGACCTGTATTCATCAGGACGGGAGAAGGCATGAAACATCTATCTTTACCAAGCCTCATCGAAAATACACTTTACAAACTTTTCTTTGTCTTGAATTTAGGATAAAGAAGGGAGGAAGGATATTATGTATAAATTTTATTGTAGATCATACCAAAGGATCCTGCAAGCAGCCTCCTATTTCATGCCATGGCGTAAGCCTGTCCTCCTTGAGGGAAAAAATAGCTTGGCGCGACTGCCCGGCTTCATTAAGTCAAAGAACGTTACCACGCTTCTCATAGTGACTGATAAAGGCATTGCATCGCTCGGTCTGATGGATGCGCTCCTGAGCGGACTGGAAAAAGAAAACCTCTCTTTTTTCGTGTACGACGGTACGGTACCGAACCCGACCATTGACAATGTAGAGGAAGCCCTCCGCATGTACCAGGATAATCACTGCGAAGCAATCATAGCCTTTGGCGGCGGTTCCCCGATGGATTGTGCAAAAGCTGTCGGGGCACGGATAGCCCGACCACGAAAGAGCATCATGCAGATGAAAGGAGTTTTTCATGTGCGGAAAAGTCTTCCTCCTTTCTTTGCCATTCCCACTACAGCCGGGACGGGAAGTGAAGCGACTCTGGCATCTGTCATCTCGAATCCCCAGACACATGAGAAATTCCAGATTGATGACACAAGCCTGATCCCACGCTATGCAGTGCTTGACCCCCTGTTGACCGTAGGTCTTCCGGGAAACATCACGGCGACAACAGGCATGGATGCGCTGGCGCATGCGGTTGAAGCCTATATCGGGAACAGCAATACACGGGAAACGAAGATGTTGTCCAGAAAAGCAGTCAACCTTATTTTCCAGAATATTGAAAAAGCCTATGCTCAGGGAAATGACCTTGAGGCCAGGGAAAACATGCTGAAAGCATCCCACTATGCGGGTCTTGCATTCACACAGGCGTATGTCGGCTATGTCCATGCCATCGCTCATGCTTTGGGTGGAACCTATGGTATCCCTCACGGACTGGCTGTCGCGACAGTACTTCCCCATGTGCTGGAGTTCTATGGAAAATCCGTACATCGGAGACTTGCTGAGCTGGCAGATGTCTCCGGCATAGGTTCTCCCACGGATTCTTCTGGACAGAAAGCGGCGCAATTCATCGAAACAATCAAAAGATTGAATAAGACAATGGGCATCCCCGAAGGATTCAGCGTCATCAATCCTCAGGATATCCCTTTGATGGCAAAGCGGGCATACGCTGAAGCAAACCCGTTCTATCCTGTTCCCCGGATACTTTCGAAACAAGAACTTGAGATGCTTTTTTCAATTGTCCGAATACAGTGATTGTGCCGTGATTATCCATGTACATTCAGGAAGCACGCAAGGAACAAGACGGTTCCCCCGGAGGAAAACCAATGCGTGACATCACAAGCATGACAGGAAAACAAAAAGAGTTCTTTTTGAGTGGAAAAACGAAGGAAATCAGCTTCCGTCGCGACAAGCTCATTCTGTTGCGCAACGCAATAAAAGAACATGAAAAAGACATATATGAGGCGTTGCGTCTTGATTTAGGCAAAGCCCCCTTCGAGGCATATGTGACAGAGGTTGGAATTGTATTGGAGGAAATCACCTATGCGCTCAAGCATCTGAAACAGTGGGCAAAACCCCGGCGGGTCAGGGTTCCCCTCATGCATTTCCCGTCTTCCGGCAGCATTCACGCCGAACCATATGGTTCTGTCCTGATTATGTCACCATGGAACTATCCCTTCCAGCTAACCATCGTCCCCCTTGCCGGAGCGATAGCAGCGGGAAATTGTGCCATTATCAAGCCATCAGAGTACGCTTTTCACACTTCTGAAATCATTGAGAAGATTATCTCGGAAATCTTTGAAGAATCATTCGTCTCCGTCATACGTGGCGGCAGGGAAGCAAACAAGTCCCTTCTCAATGAAAAGTTTGATTACATTTTCTTTACAGGAAGCCCACAGGTAGGGAAAGTCGTCATGGAATCCGCCGCACGGCACCTTGTACCCGTCACGCTGGAGCTGGGTGGGAAAAGCCCATGCATCGTGGATGAGAGCGCGGATATCAAGTTGTCCGCCAGGAGGATTATCTGGGGAAAATTCCTGAATGCAGGACAGACATGCATCGCTCCGGATTACCTTCTTGTACACAGCAGTGTAAAAAATGATTTACTCAATGAGTTGAAAGCCAGCATCACCGCTTTTTACGGCCAGGATCCGCTATCCAGCAAGGAGTACCCCAAGATCATTTCCCAGCGTCATTTCGACCGCCTTATGAATCTAATGGAAAGCGGACGAATAATCGTGGGTGGTCGAAGCAATTCCTCGGAGCGGCGTATAGCCCCGACCATCCTTGAGGACGTAAGCTGGGACAGTCCCATCATGCAGGAGGAAATCTTCGGACCAATCCTTCCGATACTGGAATTCACTGATTTCCATGACACGCTGGCGACACTGTCCAGACGACCGAAACCACTCGCTTTCTATCTCTTTACCTCAAACCGGAAGAATGAAGCTCATGCAATCAGAACCGTATCATTTGGAGGCGGCTGCATCAACGATACTATGATTCATCTATCGTCTCCCAGGCTTCCATTCGGCGGCGTAGGAGAAAGCGGCATGGGACAATATCACGGAAAAACCAGCTTTGATACATTCTCTCACTATAAAAGCATCATAAAAAAATTCAATCTTTTGGACAGCAGCAGCTTGAGGTATCCGCCATTCAAAAATCGGCTGAAACTTGCAAAAAAGTTCATGGGACGCTGAGAGAAACGACGTTAAGATATCAAACAATAACAATGGGGTTGTTGCAAAAGTTCAACGTGAGTAACAATCCCTTTTTATCGTTCTGCTTTTTCCTGATGAACGAGGATATAAAAAGAGGAGCTGCACATGGCAGCCCCTCCGATTGTTGTTTTCCTTGTACAGGAGTCAGCAACTCATCACTTGTTGAAAGCAACCCATGCCTTCTGCACGTCAGAAGCGACCTGAGCAGGAGTCTTGGAACCGAGACCGATTTCCTGAAGACCTTGGTTGATTACATTGAAGACATCAGAGTGGAGGACTGCATCGACAACAGGAGTCGTACCATATTTCTGATAGAACGTAGCTCTCTTCTCGATGAACGGTTCCAGATTGTTGTCCTTGATGACCTTTGCCACATCAACGTTCAGGTTGGACGGGAAGGACGCACCTGTGGACAGGCGGTATGTCTGCACATATTCACCTTGCAAGAACTTCACTAATCTCCATGCAGCGTCTTCTCTCGCGGAGCCTGCCGGAACGTTGGCACTGATGCCGAAGCCCGTGCCGACGACACCACTGGTCGTTCCAGAGAGTACCTCGCCGGGAAGAGCCGGGAAGATAATCATGTCAAAATCATTGGCCTGTGCCGCAGGAGTAATCAAAGCCTTGCCTGTAGAAACGTCTGTCATGAAGGAAGCGGTTGCCCAATCTCCATCAATATAGAACGCCGCGCGGCCAGTGGCGAAGTTACCGCGACCGTTGCCATAGCCGACATCAAGAGTGTTGCGGTTGAGCAGTCCGCTCTTGTACAGGTCATCGATTATTTCCAGAGATTTCACGAACCAAGGATCCTGGAAGGTAATCTTTCCAGCGGCCAAGTCGTCATACCAGGATGCCCCACCGTAACGACCAACGATCAGGGAGAACAAGCAGCTCTGCATGACCCACTGGTCTTTGTTGTCCATTCCAATGACTTCAATTCCCTTAGGCTTGAGGACGCTCTGGATGTGCTTGAGGTCTTCATATGTCTTGGGGATGGAAAGTCCGTTGTCCTTTAGAAGCTTCGTATTCACGAACATCATGTGGGATGATGTAATGCCGTTCGGCAGCTCGGCAAGATAGCCAGCAGTCTGGTCGGCAATAGCGGCAGGAGCATAGTCATCCAACAATCCGTCCTTTTCCAAGAAGGGGCGCAGGTCTTTCGTCAGATGCTGGGTGTGCAGGGACGTGGAACGTCCACCCGGCCACATGTAAACAACGTCAGGCAGATTTCCTGATGCCGCATACGCTTCCGTCTTCTGATGGAAAGGCTCGTTGAACAAATCTTCCCTGATGACATTGATGTCTGGATTTTCCTTGGAGAATACATCCCAGACCATCTCCACCTCACGGGCACTGTTGGGCTCGGACATGTCGATGTAATTCAAGACGGTCAGGTTCGTCTTGCCGGTTGCAGAGGCATCTTCCTTTGCTCCGCGGGCAAAGCCCAGGGAAGCAACCATCAGAAGCACCAAGGCAATGGACAGCATTTTCTTTGTAATTGTCATCTTTACCTCCTATGACACCAATCAAAATCACTTTCAGGAACGTCCCATTCACGGCAACCATTCCCTTCTCTTTCCGTGATTCTCCTCAGGTTTCCTGAAGTGAATCTGTTTGTTCATACTGTGTACAAACTAATGCTAGCACGAGTCATCCTTCCTGTCAAACTTTTTGAACTACAGGAAAAACTTTTTTTTCTTCCAGGATATCTACCCTTCCTTCCCTCTTTTATCCTTTTACGGCTCCGGCGACGACTCCCTTTGTTATTTCCTTGCGGAATATCAAATAGAAGGCAAGCATGGGTACCAGTCCTATTGTCAGCGCTGCAAACTGCTTGCCATAGTCCGTAGACAGGCTTCCGGCGAATTTCTGCACGCCGACAGGCAGGGACTTGATTGCATCCCGTGATGTCAGAATGTTGATCAGCATAAATTCATTCCATGTCCCGGTAACGGTAAGGATAGCCGTGGTAGTCGCCACCGGCATGGCCATCGGCACAATGATCGAACGGAAGATCCGCATGTACGTCGCGCCATCTATCCTGGCGGATTCCACAAGGGCGTCCGGGATACTCTTGATGAATTCCGTTCCCAGATACACGCCCATTGGCATTCCAATACCGATATAGGGGATCAGGACGCCCAAACGAGTATCGTACAGACCTGACCAGTTAATCAGCAGGAACAGCGGAACCATGATGGATTGCAATGTCAGGAGCAGCCCGATGACGAAGGAACCATGAAGGAATTTTGTTGCCCGATGCTGCATCTTGGCGAACGCAAAACTTGCCATCATGGAAAAAATGATGATTACGACTGTCGTTACCCCGGTGTAGATAATGCTGTTTATAATCAGTCCGGGGAACTTGCCGCGTGTCCATGCATCCACGTAGTTAATCAGCGTGGCTTCATATCCCGGCGTGCTTCCCGGCCAGTTCAACATGCTCAACTGGAATTCCTGCGTCGTCTTGAATGAATTCATCAAGAGCCAGAGGATAGGAACGATGGCAAGGGCGGTAAAGATGCCCATGACACAGTAGGTCACTACAAGCCCTATGCGGCTGCTGATGCTTGAACGGTCATGTATGTCCATGGTTATTCTCTCCCTCCGAACTTCTTCTCGGCAAATTGGGTGAGTCCTATCAGAATAAAGCTGATGACCACCATGACGGTCGATATTGCATTTGCCATAGGATAATTCGGCGCTCCCATGAACGCCTTCTGATACATATACAAGGAAAGTACGCTTGTCCTGTTGGCAGGACCTCCGGATGTCATCACGTAAATCAAATCGAAACTTTTCAACGAACCGCTGATTGCCAGGATTGCGGAGGTCACGATGACACCGCTGAGCGCCGGAAGGATGATGTGACGTAACGTCTGACCCTCAGTCGCACCGTCTATACGCGCAGCTTCAATGACAGAACTATCAATTTTTTGCAGGTTTGCCATGAAGATGATCAGATACGTACCGGTGTACATCCAAAGGATGACGAAAAGCACCCGGAACATGGGATATGTTGATAATGTGGCTTCATAAGCAGGATTGAAAAGTTTCCTGATGATTTCAGGGAACGCTCCGTAGGGAGAGAAGAAACTTTTCCAGAGATTGCCGATTACAACCGTCGATATGACGCATGGCAGGTAAATCATCGTCTGGAAGAAATCTTTTCCTTTCACTAACCCACGGTAAAGGATGTACGCAAGGATGAACCCCAACGGTATCTGTCCGAACACCGATATCAGGACAATGTACATGTTGTTCTTCAAAGCGAGATAGAAATAGGGGTCATTGAACATGCGCCCATATTGGGAAAAGCCAGTCAACCGCAGTGGATTACGGACATTGCCGAACAAGGTTCCGCCAGCGTAATTGCTCACGCTCATTAGGACGGAGAATATCGTCGGAAACGTCATGACGGCGAAATAAATGAGGACTCCCGGTAAAACGAGAACCCAGTATGCAACCTGTTTTTCCCTTTGGGAAGATAAACTTCCCGCTCCCCCCCTCCATGAGGCCAGACTCATCAACCTCTTGGGGGCTCCGTTTTTGTCGTTACTATCAGCCATATACGCTCCTTCTCCTCCATCCTACTTCCGGTATGTCTTGGGGTTCCGTCTGGCTTGGGTCATCACGTCATCCCAATCAAAATGCGTGCGGACATCGCGCTCAGAAACCATCGGAACCGAGAAAAGCTTATGTAAGTACATCAGCGCGGCTCCTTTCGCTACTACATATTCATCATTCGCATTGAATTTCAATTCACATCCGATTTTTTCCAGGATTGCGTTGAATTGCGGCGTCAGGGAAGCCAAGTCGGCACGTATTTTATTTTCATCGGAAAATGGCTTTCCGTGGATGAAAACGACCGAAGGATCAAAGATGGCCAGAACGGACACCAGCGAGGAAAAAAGATCCTGGAACCAGATTTTCCACGCTTCCTCGTCATATCCTGTGCGGACAAGCAGCTCAGATGGAAGCCCTGTCTGTCCCAAGGAGTCTTTCCTCCATGACAATGAGCAGAACTCCCCTGCCGCGCTGTGCCCGCCATGATAAACCGTACCATCGATGGACAGTCCGATTCCGACTCCAATACCACTGTTGTCATGAAAATAATGGTTTCCTTCATGGTAATCAGCAATGATGGAGATGAAATCACAAGGATTCTCCATGCGATGCTCGCTCATTTCCAGCCAAGCGGTACAGTTCGCATCGTTCTCCGTGAGAACGGGAATCCGGTATCTCTGGCGGAAATAATCATGCACATCAAATTCCATGAGCTTGAAAGGTTCAGCGTAGGTGATGATGCCGTTCTTGCTGTCCACAATGCCAGGGAAACCCATGCAGACGGCAAGCAATGGCCGTCCGAGTTTTTCAACCTCTGAGAGGATAATGTCCATCAGATGTGTGACAATATCATCAAAGGACTGGATGCCTGTAATCATTCCTTTATCAGACCATGCGACACGTCCTGATATGTCCAGAAGCACGGCACGGTAATGTGAAGGTTGAATATCAAGCCCAGCGACATATCCAAAATCATGATTCAGTCTCAGGATGATGGGACGACGGCCGCCACGGGACATGCTTTCACCTTCCTCAGCTTCATGGACAATGCCCCATTCCATCAAAGTGGCAATGATATTGGTCACCGTCGAACGATACAGGGAAAGTTCCTTGGCAATTGAGACACGGCTGATACCGGGACTGCGCCAGATGGCCTGGGCTACAAGAGAGGTGTTGGCATTTTTCTGAAAATTATTGTTTATTCTCATTTCCTCACCATCATGCCACAGTTTTTCACTGCTGTCTTGAAAAATAGTTTGTTTGCTCTCTGTACAAACTAAAATTATCATTGGATAATGGTGATGTCAACAAAAAAATAGAGAAGATTCGGACATGCCTTGTGATTGACGCAGGACTACGGGGTATGATAAGGATGCAAATATGAACACAGATAAAGATTCACGTCCCAAGGGAACGCAAGTCCCACGGATTTCACAAACGCTTGTTCCTCGCCCACTGGCAGTACAGGATGAGAATGGGGAGTTTTGTTTTACTGATGATGTTCGCATCATCCATGAAGTTGGTTTCTCTGACCAAGCAGCTTTTCTTGCCAAGGAAACAGGAATATCCCACTCCCACGTCATTCCTTGGGGAAACTATACGGCAGAACATGGGGAAAAAACCCTTATGGTCATGCTCCGTCATGAAGACGGCCTTCCTTCTGAAGGATACAATCTGGAAATTACTCCTGGGTTCATCCGGATTACAGCGTCCGAGGGGAAAGGCATGTTCTGGGGCATACAATCACTCATGCAATTATTCCTTATAAGGAATGATGAATGCGAAGACTCTGCCGTTCTCATTCCCTGCGGGACAGTTCATGATGCTCCTGCTTTTGCGTGGCGAGGCTTCATGCTGGATTGTTGCCGTCATTTCTTCACGGTGTCGTTCATCAAGAAACTCATAGCAGCGGCCAGCAGGTTCAAGCTGAACGTCTTCCACTGGCATCTTACCGATGACCAAGGCTGGAGAATCCCCATCACAGAATATCCTGCCTTGACCGAGATAGGTTCACGACGAACGGTACTTGCGTATCAGGATGGCCGGACTTACGGCGGCTTTTATACTCACGACGAGATACGCGAGGTCGTTGAATATGCAGCCAGCCACAATATGGACGTTCTGCCGGAAATCGAGACTCCCGGACATGCTTCGGCAATCCTGGCTTCCTATCCTCACCTTGGATGTGAAGGCGTCGGCTCTTTTTCCGTGGAAGACAGGTGGGGAATCTTTGATAATGTCTTGAATGTCGGCAATGACGAGGTCTTCACCATGCTGGACTGTGTCATCAGGACCGTTGCGTCCCTTTTCCCCTTTCCTTATATCCATATAGGGGGAGATGAATGTCCCCGCGTCCAATGGAAGAACGATCCTTTATGCCATGAGAGAATCAAACAGCAAGGGTTGAAATCCGTCGATGAGTTGCAAAGCTGGAGTACCGTCCAAGTCAATTCCATCGCGGCACATCACGGCAAGAAAATCATTGGCTGGGACGAGATACTGGACGGAACGGATACCATGGGTCTCCCCTCCGATGCTGTCGTCATGTCGTGGAGGGGACTTGAGGGCGGTATCAAGGCGAGCGATGCTGGACACAAGGTCATCATGTGTCCCACGACGCAGGGTTGCTATCTTGATTACAAGAACTATGACTCCCCGGAAGAACCGGGAAACCTTGGCATGGCGACTGTCCGTAAATCTTATGAGTTCTCTCCAACCCCCCAGGGCATGAGCGAAAATCAAAGACATCTTGTCCTTGGTGGTCAAGGCAACCTGTGGACGGAAAAGATACCATTTTCCCGGAATGCCGAATACATGCTTTTCCCACGGCTCTGTGCCCTTGCCGAATCTTTCTGGCTGGGAGACGAAAAGGATTTCGAGGACTTCGCATCACGGATGGACACAATATACAGACTTCTCGACATCATGGACCTTAGATATTATCAAGGCCCGTGGGCATAGTTTCAGGCTGTTTCAGGCTGTTCAGACCATTCAGACAAGCTCCGGAGGAATGATGACAACTCGTTTCTGCGGATCCTTGTTCTGCCTGAACATGATGACGGTGAAGCCAATGATCCTCACCACTTCGGCATTGGCAACGGCTGCCAATGACTCGGCAAGCTCCGCGACATCGTCCTTGTGTGCCTGGAACTTCACCTTGACCAATTCATGGCTTGCAAGGGCTTCATCCAAAGCCCTTGCCACACGGTGGTCAGCCCCATCCTTTCCAACCATTACTACGGGCTTCAAATCATGAGCTGCTGCCCGTAGAAAATTTCGTACATTGCTTTTCATGGTGAGGATTCTACTTGTCCTTGAACTTCTCCGCAACCAGGTAACGCTTGATTTTCTTGGTACTGCTCATTGGCATTGGTTCATCAGTGACCGTCAGACGACTGATCTTCTTGTATGGCGGGAGGTCACGGTTCACCTGAGTGATAATCTCCTGGATACGGGACTCAATGGCTTTGGCTGCCTCCGCCTCGTCAGAAAGAGCTGAAGCGACTTTCTTCCTGAAGACATCGCTTGGCAGGACAATGGCACGGATGCCCTCGCCTTTCGTCTTTGGATTGATGATGTACCCTATGATACAAATTTGCTCAATCTCGGTGAAAAGCTGGAACTTATCCTCTATCTCCTCAGGAAAGACGTTCTTTCCTCCCTCAGTGACAATCAAACTCTTTGAGCGTCCTGTCAGATAAAGATACTTGCCGGCGTCCAGATATCCAACGTCGCCGGTATTCAACCAACCATCAGGGCTGAGAACCTCGGCGGTCGCCTCCGGATTGTTATAGTAGCCCTGCATGACGACCGGTCCCTTGACCATGATTTCTCCTATGCCGTTGGCATCAGGATTCTTAATCTTCATCTCGATTCCGGGAATCATCTTGCCAACTGAATCTTCGATATAGGCATACTGAGGGTTCAGGTTGATGATGGGGCTGGTCTCGGTGAGTCCGTATCCTTGCACAAAGTCAATGCCTAGCTCATTGAACATTTTGAAGGTCGATGAAGGCAGCGGGCCGCCGCCACAGATGCAGACACGGTTGTTCTCCAGAGCTATTTTTTTCAGCAAGAAGCCAAACATCTTTTTCCCCGGATTGACCTTGAATACCTTTTTGATGAAGCCGGATACACCCATCAGTCCACGGATGATGCCATACAGGACAATCCCTTTTTCCTTGATACCTGACAAAAGCCCTGACAAGAGCTTGTTGAACAGCATGGGGACACCGAGGAACATGGTGACCTTTCCGTCACGCAACTCCTTGAACACATGGCTGATTACCAGCTTCTTACCGAATACGACAGCAGCTCCGACGCTCATCGACTCAAGGAATACTGCAAGCATCGTATACGAATGATGAATCGGCAGGATTGCGTAGAATGTGTCAGTATGGGAAAGATTCATGTGTGCTTGGGCGAGATAACAGTCGCTTACTAAATTGTGGTTAGTGAGCATGACACCTTTGGGAGTCCCTGTCGTACCGCTGGTGAACATGATGGCGGCAAGGTCTGCAATTTTGGTCTCCGGATATACGGGAGCCGATGAACCCGCCAAATCCAGCACATAAGGATGCGGGCTACCGGGTGTCTTCTCCAGGGAAATCCTTTCGACAAGTCCCAGGGAGCCGTCCTTGTCAATCAGATCAATACGTTCTTCATCGACAAACAGGCGGGTGGCGCCGGAAAACTTGATGAACTTCTCGATATCCACGTCATGAAGGGAATAATCAAGCGGCACAATCACAGCCCCGACAGTCGCTATAGCCAGATAAGACAATGCCCATTCCGGACTGTTCTTACCAGTCAGGGCAATTTTGTCACCAGGCTTCACCCCGGTTTCCTGAAGATACGCCGCGATGGCATCGATTTTGTCCTTCGCTTCATTATAGGTAAAAAGAATATGCTCAGGTGAGAAGGCCTCAAAGCAACGCCTGTCGGGAAACCTGTGGGCAGTAATGCGGAACATCTGGGACAAGGTAGGCCACTCCTCGGTAAAGAACTCTCCCTTGTAGTTTTGGAGAAAGTCCCACGGCGTATGATTCCATTTCTTCTTTCCCATCTGCATGTCTCCCCGTGCTTGTTCTGCCCATGACAAGCAATGTCTTATAGCACCATTACATGATACACATTCTTTGAAAAAACTCAATGACATAAAATCAAAATATGTCAATTTGTCAGTTACAAAACCTATCCAGGCACTATCAGGTATCTGGTTCAGGTATCCACCCAGGCATCAAGTCCGGCAGAAGTCGTTGACCTTGCACTCATGTCCATATTAGAGTGGCACGGGGGAAAATCAGGCATGAGTTTCACAACCTTTGAGAACGTCGTCTCCTGGCTTGACGGCCAGATGAACCTGGAGAAGCTGACCACAGGATATACCAAACGGACGTACAGGCTGGACAGGATGCATGCCCTGCTCGACCATCTTGGACACCCGGAGGCGACTTTCAAGTCAATCCATGTTGCTGGTTCCAAGGGCAAAGGCTCTACCGCCGCTTTCATAGCCAGCGGGCTCAGCGCGCTCGGACATCGGACGGGACTCTATATGTCTCCCCACGTAAGCGATTACCGGGAAAGGTTCACACGTGCCGGACAGTTCTTCCCAGATGCTGAAATCATCGCGGCGGCAGACGCTCTCCATGAGGCGATACAGGACTTCCACTTCTCCGACCAGTGGGGTTCGGAGGCTCCCACGACCTTTGAGCTGTATACCAGCCTGGCGTATATGTTGTTTGCGCGTAGCGGATGCTCATGGGCGGTCATCGAGACTGGACTGGGCGGCAGGTTGGATGCCACCAACACGCTGATGCCGGAAGCGGCGGTCCTCTGCCCTATTGAACTGGAACATACATCCATCCTGGGTTCAACCTTATCCCAGATAGCCATTGAGAAATCCAAGATTATCATGCCGGGCAGACCTGTGTTCGTTTCCTTCCAGTCACAGGAAGCCATGGACGTATTCACGGCGGAAGCCCATGCGCAAGGAAGCGACATGACGACTCTTGCCAGGGAAACATCCTGCATCTCGGCGAAGACGACAAAAGAGGGGGAATTGGTTGACATTACGTGGAAGGATGGACAACTGACCCGCATGCGGCTCAGCATGATGGGGGAAGTCCAGGCGGAGAATTGCGCCCTTGCCCTGCTCGTCCTTAAGAAGCTGGGACAGTACCAGGCGGGGAAGACGGAGGCGGCATTGGAGACATGCCTGCTCCCCGGACGTTTCCAAGTACTTGCAGGATGCGGCACCCCCCTTTACATCGATGGCGCGCATACCGTCAACAGTCTGACGCGTCTAATGCATTCCTTCAAGGAAATTCACGATGAAACGAAAACCACAGTCATTTATGGCGCTCTCCTGGATAAAGATCATGACCACATGACGCGCATCATCCTTGAAACAGCACATACCATCATTGTCTCGACACCCGGCCATTTCAAGAAAAGTGATCCTGATGCGTTGTACGCGACCTTCAGGAAAAATGCGCAGGATATGGGACGGGATAGTGATATACTCCTGATTAAAGACGCACGGGACGCTTTGGAGGAAGCATTCAGGATTACGCCACAGGACGGAGCAATCCTATCATGCGGTTCCTTCTATCTTGCGGGGGACATCCGTCAGGCATATGATGGACTCATGGAAAGCATGGAGAAAGGACGGGAGACCGCATGTCCCTGAACTGGCGGGAAATTGAAAAGATCCTCTCGGAGCTTGAGCTCGCAGGCTGTCGGTTCGGCAGGATGACTCAACCGACCTTCTCGTCGGTCGTCTTTGAACTATACGCCCCGGACAGAGCCATGTGGCGGCTTTTCATTGAAATAGGGAACCAAGACGCCCGCATCCATAGGTTGAGTTCGGATGCACGCCCAAAGGAAGATGAAAAAGTACGGAAGATGGGCAAGAAATTGCGTTTCGTCCAGTTCTTTCATGCCCAGCTGGAGGGAGCCATCATAACCGCTGTCAAGCAACAGGAGGGAGACCGTCTCGTCCGCATCTCTTTCCGTGCCGGATGGGGAAACGGTTTTCTGTTCATCCGTCTGTACAGTGGCGCGGGAGCAAACATCATTGTCACAGGAGAAGACCTGATAATCAAGGATGTTTTGCTACGCAGGCCACAGCGAGGGGAGATTCCTGGAAAACTGTTTGAGTCTCCGGATTTCTCCATCCCTTCTACCAGTGAAGCAGAAAGGTTCAGTGTACGTGACTACCCTTCTTCTCAGGATTTCAACTCCTTCATTGAGGAAAGCCATGCCGGTGATGCCATCCAACAGGATGCGCTCGATATTCTCCGTTCCCGTCTGGAAGACCAGCGGGATGCCGCGCTTGCGGACATAGAATCATCCATACGCGCCATGGAGCGCAGGAAAGCGGAGAACGAACAACATGAATCCCTCAAGCATACCGCAGATCTGCTGGCGTCACACATCTATCTTATTGGAAAAGGCGCACAATGGGTGACGATCAAAGATTGGAGCAGGGAAGATGGACATGAGATGACCATAGCACTCGATCCGCTTGCCTCCCCTTCCGACAATGCGCAAGCATATTATGATAAATACCGACGGACAAAAGGTGCCGCGGAACATGCGGAGCGGGAACTTGAGCAGTTGGAACGCCGGAGGAATGAAACCCTTGATTATTATACCGACCTGCTCAGGGTGCGTGAGGAAGACCGCAGGGATACAAAGGTACGTTTGAGCCGTGCCCTGAAAAAAGAACCGGCAAAGACTCCAAAGGAAATCGAGACAGGCATCATCCGTACCAGCGGAGGCTTCACGTTGATTGCAGGACGAAATGCACGCGAAAATGATGCGCTGCTCCGCACTGCTGTCAAAGGCAATGACTGGTGGATGCACACCAGAGATGTCCCCGGAGGATATGTCTTCATAAAAAACATACAAGGAAAAACGATTCCTTTGCCGGTTCTACTGGATGCCGCCCAGCTTTCCGTGTATTTTTCTAAAGTACGGACAGCAACTCACGCCGATGTGTACTACACCCAGGTGAAATATTTGAAAAGAGTGAAAGGCGGGAAGCTGGGATTGGTCATCCCTACCCAGGAGAAGACTATACATGTAAAGGTGGATGTTTCACGAGTCAAGGAACTGTTGCAAGGAGGAGAGGCCGATGACATTCCATGAAGCGGAACATGCGGGAATATTCTATCCGGGGGATAAGACATCCCAGGATCTGATATTCGATGTCTCTGCCAATACGGACGTACAGAATACGGACGTGCAGGATGCCCTTTCCCGGATATCGAGCCTTTCATCGGGTTTTCCATCGGATTTCCCTGCCGTTGTCATGGTTCCTCAAGCTGCTTGGACATGGACGCTAGCCGATATTCATGACGCATTAGGAAGTCTGTCGGCAACACCGGATTTTGAGCTGATTGTCCTCCTTGCCCCGCTCCACGCTCCCGTCATGGAAATTCATCAACCAGCCTTTGTCTTCAGCCATGGCGCCATCGGAACCCGGACGGCACAGGGCGACATTATGTTTGATATTGCAGCGCGGGGTATCTTGGAAGCACGATTCCCCCGTGAGTTCTCACTCCAGAATGTGTACTTCACTGAAGAACCGGGAGTGGAATATCTCTTTCCGGTACTGGCCAGGAAATATCCCGGCGTTCCGGTACTTCCCTTGCTAGCCGGAGATGCCGATGGTCAACGGGTTCGCGCCATGGCGGAGATGCTCAGGATCCTCAATGAAGCACGTCCACGCACGCTTTTCATCATTGCAGGCAATCTCAGTGCCGAGGAACACCTGTCCCAAGCACTGGAACATGCCACTGTGCTTCAGGGAGCCATGGAAAATGGAGAAGCCTTGCTTCCGCTACGCGCCGCCGGAAAAATTTCCAGCGTAGCAACGCCATGGATTGAGGCTGTGCGCAGGATATTTGGCGGAAGATGGCGGTTGTTGACTGTGCGTCAGTCCGATGGGCCACGGTTCTGCCATCTGCCAGAAACAGCTCCCGACACATCTCATTCCTCCGTCGTGTGGCATGCGGCGGAAATTCTTACTCAAGGACGTGACTCATGAATCCACGGTATCTGCCCTTCATCCAGGAAAAAGATGGCATCCCGGCCACATTCCTCCCGATTGCCCCTCTGGGGGAAAAGTTACCTACATATCTTTTCCAAGGGAAAAAACAACCCCTCTGGTATATTTCCGGTGATACCATTACCCCGATTTACTGGACAAACATAGTTCCGGCGGGAGATATGCAATGCATCTACTTCGACAGGCTTGACCTGGAAAGTTTTGAAACGCTGGCATCCTCCCGACGCTCCGAGGCTCTACGGATATTGCAGGATTTCGCCCGCGCTCTCCTGGTACTTGGCAAGGACATGGTTTCAGTTGAGAACGGCCTTCTTCCCCTCTGGAAGATGTGGATAGTATCAGGCGGAGGATTCCTTGTACTTTCCCGTACCATCAGCGAACTCATGGCATCATCCTTGAATGATGACGGCAGGCATGAAGGATGGTATGCATGGGCGACTCCCCGCACCAATCCCGCTTTCACGCTCTGTCATCAGTTCACCCAGATGCTTTATTTCGCACTCATGGGATTCCCCCCGTTCTTTACTGCCGATACTCGTGAGGACAAGTTCCGTTTCTTCCCTGTCCCGCATGACCTCCATCACCCGGAAATGGACAGTACGTGCGACTGGATTAACTCCATGCTGCGCCTTTCCATTCCCCGGCAACAGGACGCAGCAGGCAACAAAAACCCAGTCTCTGCTCTCTCATGGTGGCTTGAAGCCTCCCGTGATGTGACGTGGACCGTACCGGAACAAGCAGCCGTCACCGTACAGGAAGCACAGCATCGGGCTTCCACGTCTGATGAGAAAGCACGGACTTTCTTTGCCCATCAGGTAAAACGGGCTTCTCACAGAAGATTCTGGAGGAAGCGAGGAACTGTTATCATAGCCGTGGTCATTGCCGTGGCGGCCATAAGCTGGTTTACGGCCGACCGCATCAGGACACTGAACGCTCCGCCTCAAACCGCAGGGTTGGAACCGACAGCAATCATTGCCGATTATTATGAAGGTCAGAATGCCTTGGATATCAGCAGGCTTGAAGACAGTCTTGCAAAAGGAGTCAAGAGCCCCTTGAGCTTCGAGTTGACCAATCTCTTTGTAACCAGCCGGATGCGTCTTGCCAATGAAAACATTGACCCTCACATGACCCCGGATGAATGGATTGCTTCCGGACGGGAACCTATTCCTGAGACCTACTATGTCTACGGAGTGACGGATCTCCGCATAGAACGGACGGGGGAGGATTCGTGGCAGGCGATCACGACTTTATATACACCCTATCAGTACGACAGCACGCAGACATCCGACAGCGGGACATCTTCCCTTGAGACTCCGAAGGCAGTGACGACCTATGTATATGAGCAGACAACGGACTTTACCTTGGCTTTCTCGGAACGAGGATGGTGGGAAATCACATCGGTCGGCAATTCCTACATTGAACTCCGCGATGTCATTGAAATTCCCTATATTCCCAGATAAACGTCCACAAGATGCTTGATGCCTGTGTCATCATCAGGATGCATCCATGTGACATCAGCGAAGCTCCGGAAGAACGTGTACTGTCGTTTGGCATAGAGATGGCAATTTCTGGCAATCTGGGTTGCTATACCGGAATGTGTCATCTCCCCGCCACGCATGGCCTGGAAAAATTCCCGATACCCAATGCCTTGCATGCTCGGCCAGGAAGAAACAGCACCCATCATGAGCAAGCGGCGCATTTCATCCTCAAGTCCTTCCTCGAACATCGCCTTGACCCGCTGGGCTATGCGTTCCTTCAAATCATCACGTTCCCTTTCCAGTCCGATGATCAAGGGCTTCATCCCATGCCGAGGGCCATCAGGCACGGTGAAGGATGAGAGTGGCCGGCCAGTGCTTTGCCAAACCTCCAAGGCACGCAGGATGCGCTGGGTATCGGATGGATGTATGCGCACGGCACTAACAGGATCAACTTCAGCAAGCCACTGGTGACACCATGCCAGTCCTTTTTCTTCTTTGATGCCAGCTATTTCATTCCGTATCCGGGAATCGGCAGGAGGCGCTTCGCTCAGGCCATGCAAGAAATGTTTGAAGTAATACGCCGTTCCTCCGGTCAGTACGGGGATATCTCCCTTGGATGCTATGCGGATGACTGCTTCATCCGCCATACGGACGAAGGTTCCGACAGAAAACTGTTCCCATGGCTCTGCTACGTCCAGCAATTCATGCGGAACCAAGGATTGAAGCTGCCGGGAGGGTTTGGCGGAACCAATGTCAAGATGTCGGTATACTTGGATGGAATCAGCGTTAATCACCCCGTATCCATGACGAAAAAGACGGGGCAGAAGTCCCGTCTTTCCTACGCCCGTGGGGCCAAAAAGAAAAATAATCCTGGAAAAATACGCAGTCTCAGTTGCCACTCTCGGCCATGGAATATTCTACTTCGTCGTCAAGAACGCGTTCCAGCGCAGCGGAGACAATCTTGTCCTTGATAATAGGCTCAAGACCTGCAATCCGTTCATGCACGGCTTGCATGCTGAGTATGGCCGCTTCCTTGATTGCGACGCATGTAGTCTCGTATATATTCCTGTACACGACAGAACCATCGTCACTGTCTTTTGTCTTCTTCTCATCTTCCATGTCTATCAATTTATCGAGGGGGATGCTCAAGGTTTATCTCCTTATCACCGGGACTGTAGCACAGTTACCAGTCAAACAGTTAATCAGTTTACTTTATCTGTTCTTTTTTGTACAGTCCCGCCCATGCACATGCGCACCAAGCGTGACACCACGTGAGACATACGAAATGATGATGTCAGTAACTTCTTCCGGTGTCCTGCCCTCTGTGTCAATCACCATGTCGGCACGAGAGGCATCATTGTTGTCAATGCCATAGATACGGGCATAACGGGCACTGTCGAAAGCGTCGCGCTCACGAGTCTCCTCCAGTTTCTTTCCTGGCTCTCCGCCTTCCCTCCGGAAGATACGGCGTGCCCTTTCTTCCACGCTGGCAGTCAGATAAATCTTTACATCAGCTTCCTCAAGCATCCAGATGGCAAGGCGGGAACCGAGGACACAGTTTTCCTGAGCCATGGCAAGTGCAATCTGGCGCTCATCAAGTTCCCTGTCTATCGAGTCGTCTTTCTCCGCCATGCGGTGGAACTCCCAGAAGTCGATGCCTCTTTCCTTGGCCATGGTACGGAACGTGTAATTAATCATGGGGTATCCCAATCTTTCGGCCACCATGGTCGAGACTGTCGTGTTCCCGCATCCGCTTTTCCCTGAAATAGCTATACGCATTCTCTCTCCACCTTGCAGTCCATCATCTGCACTCCTGCCTGTGGCAGGCTCTCATTCGATATTGCGAATCTGTTCACGAATGTTTTCCAGACAGGCCTTCATGTCAACGACCCTCAGGTTGACATCAACCAATTGACTCTTACTGCCGATGGTGTTGATTTCCCGGTTAATCTCCTGACAGAGGAAATCCAAACGCTTTCCCACCGGTTGGGAAGAAGCAATCAAAGACCTGTATTCCTTCAAATGAGTCCGCAACCGGACGATTTCTTCGTTGATTGAATAGCGAACAAGCATCACGGCGACTTCTTGGAGGAATCGGTTCTCATCATAGCCTTTTTCTCCCAGCATTTCATTAAAACGCTCGGTCAGGCTGGCACGAATCATCCTCTCCATTTCTTCGGCATACGTCTCTACTGTTTCCAGTCCTTCGGTCAGCCTTGTCCCCAGACGCTCCAAATCACGGCGGGTCGCTTCCCCTTCCCTTTCTTTGCTCCGCGAGAATTGTTCGAGAGCTTTGCCCAGGACGGCAAAGAGAGTCGGATGCCAGACTTCCACGTCAGTGTCACGGGTAGCAGTCAGTACTCCTTCCCTTTCAAGAAAATCAGCCAAAGTCGGTTCAAACGATGTTCCCGCTTCACGGGCTATGGCGGAGAAAGCGTCAGCGTACCGGGCGACCGCATCCTTGTCCACTTCAAGAGTAAGATCCTCCGAGCTTTGCCGGAGCCGGACGGTCACTTCTATACGACCACGGCTTGAGACATCCTTGACCATGGCATCAATCTCCTGCTCGAAGGGAGCAAGGAAATAAGGGATGTTATGCACGATGTCGAGGAATCTGTTGTTATATGCTTTAATCTCCACCGAGACATGAAGGTCGTCTTCATGTAGTTCGGAGAATCCATATCCTGTCATACTTTTCATGATAAGCTCCCTGTCCCGCGGGCAAGCAGAACCTTCCGTGACATTTCCCTGTTGTTGCCGGCACCCATGGTAATACACAAGTCGCCGCTCATCAACCACTGCGCCAGGATTTTAATGGCCTCTCCTTCATCCGGAGCAAAAACAGGAAGACACGCTCCAGCAGAGCGTTCTCCGCTCTTACGGGAGGCAATCTTTTCGCAGAGCATCCTGGCACCGTCGTTGTCTCTGTCAGCATCTCCCCGTGCGGACGCATAGGTTCCCTGGATGACCAGAAAATCACACTTTCCCAGTTCGCGGGCGAAATCATCAAGGAATGCCCTGGTACGGCTTGCCGTATGAGGGCTGAATGCAACGACAAGCCGTCGCTGTGGATATTTACGCCTGAGACTGTCCAAGGAAGCACGTATCTCCGCAGGATGATGGGCGTAGTCATCCATGAAGATAATGTCATCGGAGCTGGTAAATTCTTCCTCTGTCCGTCCCAGACATCCGGGATATCTTTGCGCATCCCGCAGAAGCGTCCCTACTACTGTCGGCAGGACTTCATCAGTGATGAGCGCATCTTCATCAAGGTAGAGATCAGGATGAGGGCGATCCAGCACCATGAAGGCGGCGAGCAAAGAGCCTCCCACGACATCCCCTACCAGCGCACGCCCATGGAGCCGGGAGGAAAACACCCTGTCTCCGAACAGTTTCATCCGATATTCATGTCCACCGGACAGAGAAGAATTGCCGTGAGGAAGTACGTCCCGCAAGGAAAAAATCCCTCCGGAAGCAAAGCCGTAGCCATGAACCATCAGATCCGGCCTGTGACGGCGTGCATAGGCCGCAAGAGCCCGCGCTCCGGAATCGTCAGTACAACAGAGCAGGAATCCTCCGGGCTGAATGCCCAGCACGAACCGCCGGAAAGTTTTCTCCACCGCCTTATGGTCAGGAAAAAAATCAGGATGGTCAAAATCCACTGAGGTCACCAAGGCACCCCTCACACGGTAATCCAGGAAATGATCCTTATATTCGCAGGCTTCGACGACAGCGCATTCATCACCCTGCCATGGACCACAGAGAGGCGGTTCTTTTCCAGGCAGGTCTTCCCCCATCACCCGAACCGCCGATCCAAATACTGAGAAAAAAGGAAAAGATCGGCGTGAAGGAAGGGAAAGCAACCATGCGGCACAACCAGTCGTAGTCGTTTTCCCATGGGTTCCCGCGACCGCATACATCCGGGTGGAACGTGACAGGCAGGCAAGCATTCCAGGATATGACCAGACGGAGGGGACTTCTGACCGGGCACGCCTGAGGACAGGACAGTTTTCATCAGTCCAGGCGGAAGAATGGACTACGATGTCGATGGAGGAAGGAAGTAAATCCGCAGAAAACCCTTTCAGAGAACTCAGTCCATGACTTTCAAGGATAGCATCGGTCATGAAGACTTCCGCCGTATCGCATCCGCATACACAAGCTCCGGCGTTTTTCATCATGATAGCGAGGGATGCCATTCCCGTTCCCTTGATGCCAATGCAGAAAACCTTCTTTCCCGCAAGCAAATCCGCCACTGTCCCACATTCTTTCACAGGGTGATTCCCATGGACAGGCCTATGCCTACCCCGTCACCACGCATTCCCGTCTTGCCGCTATACAGCGAGAAGGGTACTTCACAGAGCAAATCCACCGTCAGCCATTCGGCGATAAGGCTGAGCCCGAAGCTTGTGAGTATCCGGCTGGGTTCCGCCTGGAAGATTCGTCCCATGCTCGGCTTCAATTCATGATAACCGACACGCGCGTCCAACGATACACGGGGAAGCATCTGCAAACGGAGATTGATGCCCGCGGCAATGGCGCGTGATGCATCGCTGCCTATATCATGGATGTCCATGGCGGCTTCAATGACGAAAAGGTTCAACTCATAGTCACGGGAATAGCGTGGCGAGACGAATGAGATGCCCGCACTAAGAGAATCCATGAATGTACGGGGAGCGGCCGAGGAATCAAAAGGATGACCGCCCGACAGGATGGAATCGGAGGAAACTCCCATGCGAACCCAAGAACCATCAAGGATGACTCCCGCGCCGACGGAGTAGAAATCAGTATTCTCCTTGGCGTGATAGCGGTCAAAGAAAGTCTGGATAAAATAGTCCGTCATGAAGTACGTCTCATTGACTGAAATGCGCTCCCGCACGGAACGGTTGCCTCCCCGTATGGACGCGCCAACGTACAGCCTGTTGAATTGCCATGCCAGGTCAAGCTGAATCAAGGAAATAGAATGTGCCGCAAAGGTCATGGAACCAGGATCAAGCCTTTCAAGCAAGATATTGCGCCTTATGGTCAGGGCGGCATTGTTGCCGACAAATGCCACCATGTAATCAGCAAGGGGCTGCTGGAGGAAGGCATATGCTTTGCCTTGGGAGAGAGATGAAAACCGCATGGCATCGAAGAAGGTTCCTTGCAGGGTAAGGTTTCCTGTCGCGCCACGCGTGGCAAGGGACGCCGGATTCATCTGGGGAGATGCTGAAATGCCGGTAAGCGATGTCCCGGCGTATCCGATGGAGGCCATGCGGAAGTCCTTGAATGTAAAGAAAGAAAGATTTTCGTAGGCTTCCCCATACGCCATGGGCGCACAGAAAAAAGCACCGGCAAGAAACACTGTCATCCACCGGAAGATTCGTGCGGAACAAATCTTCCGGACAGAAGCATCCTTTCTGTTCCTCCGGATTTTTTCCGATGGTTCCATTGACGCTCCCTTGTCTCGTCTCATGATTGGAAATCATATCAGATGCCTGCATGTGGGACAACATCCCATAGCGGGAGATTCATGGAAAGTTCCTTGCTACGGGAGCCGAAGATTGCTACCATGACATCATGAACGCGCCGGTCAGGTTATCAGAACTCCTTGAGTTTTCCTCCCTTGCCCATACCCTGGTCTTCCTGAAGGATGGCCGGCCGTTTCCTTTGCCCGACATTGAAATCACATCAATACGACATGACAGCCGGGTCTGCGACCAAGGAAGCATATATTGCGCTTTCCGCGGTCTGCATGAAGATGGAATTGACTTCATGGACAATGCCCTGGAGAAAGGGGCTGCGGCTGTTGTGACGGACAGACTTCCCTCTCGTCCACATGAGGGAGTCCCTTATATAGTGGTTGAGGCTCCACGGCAAGCGTATGCGTTGCTTTGCGGCTCATTCTTCGGCAATCCTGCCTCTGCCTTGAAAGTCATAGGAGTCACGGGTACTGACGGAAAAAGTACGACAATCGAATATCTGTGGCAGTTACTCCGTGGACAAGGAGTACGTGCGGGACTTCTCAGTACCGTTTCATGGGATGATGGCAGCGGATTGGTTTCTTCGCCATACCGACAGAGTACCCCGGAAGCATGGGAACTCCATTCTTTCCTTTCTTCCTGCCGTGACCACGGACTTTCCATTGTCATCCTGGAAACCACCAGCCATGCGTTGAGCATGGAATATGACCGGCTGGCGGGCATTGCTTTCAGCGGAGCCATCTACACGACAATGACAAGCGAACACTTGGAATTTCATGGTTCCCTCGAACGCTATGTAGACGCGAAGCTGAACCTTGCCCGACGCCTGTTGCCGGGCTCTCCTCTGGTCATCCCCCATGACAATGCGCGCAAAGACGACATTATGAAGGCAGCTCCTCAAGCCAAGCCATTCATCACTGCCGTTCACCACGGGAAATCATCAGGATGTTCCCGGAAAGAAGACGGCATCCTCAACGGAACCTGTATTTCCGCCACTGTCCTCGGCATGGAGCCGGAGCAACTCGCTTTCACCTTTGCCATCAACGACAAAGAATTGACGACACTGTGGAGATTTCCCTCTCCATTTCCTTTTCTGCTATCCAATGCTTTGGAAGCGGCGGCGATGGCTCATTCCTTGATTGATATTCCACTGGAAGCCATCATTGCGCAGTTCGAGAAACTTTCCCCTGTCCGTGGCAGGGCAATTCCCGTCCCTAATTCCCTGGGCGTGACCGTGCTGATAGACTTTGCCCATACTGCTGACGCCTTTGCCCATGTGATGGAGGAAATCTCTCGTGTGCATCCTAAAGCGGACATCACGGTGGTATTCGGAGCCGCCGGGGAGCGGGACACCACGAAAAGAGCTCCCATGGGCGCACAGGCCGCCAGGTGGTGCAGCAGAATCATCATCACTGATGAGGACCCCCGGAATGAAGGATATGAGGCAATCCGCAAGGACATCGAGGCTGGCATACCGGATGCGTTGAAAAGACGCAGGACGATACTGCGCATAGCGGACAGGAAACGGGCCATACGGGAAGCAGTGGCAAATCTGAACAGAGGTGATGTGCTTCTTCTGCTGGGCAAGGGACATGAGACCACGATAGAATATGAGAACGGGAGGAAAATCCCTTGGGATGAAATGCGCGAGGCACGGGAAGCTCTGGCAGTCTGTGCCGCATGCAGGGAAGGCAGCTCACTATGAAAAACGTAGCAGTACTTTCCGGAGGCCGTTCTCCGGAACATGATGTCTCACGGATGTCAGCGGAAAATATCTGCAAGGAACTTGTCGCGGCGGGATATGGAGTCCTGCCGATTGTCATTACCCGAAATGGCCGCTGGTTCCTCCAGGATGTTCATGAGTCCGTAGCGGTCATACGGCAAGAAGCGGAACGTGGCGTTTCCATCCATCCGGGCGACGGCTTGTGGATGAATGGAGAAAAACTCGCCGTGGACATAGTATTCCCGGTGACCCATGGTACGGAAGGAGAGGACGGTAGGCTCCAGGCATTGCTTGAACTGGCTCACCTTCCCTATGCAGGTTCGGGAACGGTCGCCAGCATGATGGGCATGTACAAGAATCTGGCAAAGGATGTCGCCCGGATCCTGGGCATCCCTGTGACTCCTTCCATCCTCCTGTCTCCCGACGACATTGCATGGCTGGGCAATGATGAAGACGCACCCTTCCCTCGCCTTTTCACAAGCTTTGACATTTCTCCCGATAGTACTGGCACAGCACGGGCGGACTTGTTCCTCGGCGTCCTGCAAGAAAAGCTGGGTAAGAGTCTTCTTGTCAAGCCTGAAGCAAGCGGTTCCTCGGTAGGCGTGACCGCTCTGCCCCAGCCTGGCGCGGAAATCTTCCTGGATGCCGTCTTTATGGCGTATATCCCTGGTGAACGGGTACTGGTGGAAACTTTCATCCCTGATGTGATGGAGCTGGAATGTGCGCTCCTTGAGGCAGAGGATGAGATTGTCACGGCGGGTCCCGGCTTGGTGCGTAAGCCTGCCGGTGAAGAAAGTATACTGTCCTATGACATAAAATACAGTGTCCACAGGCATGCCACCATGGAATATCCTCCACCCATTGCGCGGGAGGAAGCGGAAATGATTGCTACATACGCACGTTCCTTGTTTTCTGCCTTGGGCTGTACGGGTTATGCACGGGTCGATTTTTTCATTGACCCGTCAGGAAAGCCGGATGCACGGATTTTTTTCAATGAAATCAATACCCTTCCCGGACTCACCGATACGAGCCATTGGCCTTTTTTGATGAAATGCAAAGGATTGGAATGGCCGCAGATGCTTTTAGAAATACTCAGCCGTGGCTTTGAAGCCTACTCCTTGCGTCATCATGAGTCAGACAGATGAATACGAAGGCAGGGATGGCGGAAGGCAACCACACGACCGTCCATGAGCCAGTCTTCTTCCACATGGACATTGATGCGTTCTTTGCATCGGTCGAACAGCTGGACAATCCTTCTCTCCGAGGGAAGCCGATCATTGTAGGAGGTACAGGTCCGAGGAGCGTCGCATCCACCTGTTCTTACGAGGCACGGGTCTATGGCGTGCATTCCGCCATGCCCATGGCTCAAGCCTTACGATTGTGTCCCCATGCAATCGTCCGTCCCTCGAACATGAAAAGATACACCGAAGTCAGTAGAATCGTCATGGGCATCTGCCGCAACTACAGCCCTGATGTCCAACAGATTTCCGTGGATGAAGCTTTCCTTGACATGACGGGTACAAGGAAGCTGATGGGGATTCCCCGTGAAGCCGCCGCTCGTTTGAAAAAAGAAATCCACGATATCACCGGGCTGACGGTCTCCGTGGGCATAGGGCCTTCCCGTTTTATTGCAAAGATGGCAAGTGACTACGACAAGCCGGATGGACTCTGCCGTGTATCACCGGGAAAGGAGATTCTTTTCATTGATGCCGTAGGGCTGGGCAAGCTGTGGGGAGTCGGAACGAAGACAAGGGAAAGCCTGATACGACACCACATCACTGACACTGTGACTCTCCGTGCCTGTGAGTTATCCCATCTGGTGAAACTTTTCGGCGCGGCGCAGGGAGAATTCCTTTACAACATATGCAGGGGCATCGATTCGGGAATTTTCTCACATGATTCAAAATCACATTCAATCAGTAGCGAGATGACCTTTGCCGCCGATGTGACTGACACGGACATACTGCATCATTATCTTTTGCAGATGAGCCATGAAGTCATGTTCCGTGCTTTGGACGAACATGTGATGGCGCGTACCGTATCCATCAAGCTGCGTTCTCCGGATTTTGTTACGGTCTCGGCGCAGAAAACTCCCGACGAGCCTCTCTACAGTGCGGAACAGGTCTTTGCTCTTGCCTGTGAGCTTCTTGCCAAAAAACACCGTTCTTTCTCTCCCGTGCGACTCATTGGGGTCGGGTTGGGACAGGTATATCCCGGAGATGTTCCACAGCAGGAAGAACTTTTTGATTCGGGCTACAAGAAAAAAAGAAAGCTCGAACAGGCGGTATTGGGCATCAACCGCAAAAAGGGCGGGTCTGTCATCAAGGCGTCGCTCCTTGAAACCCCTGATGGTTAACGGGTCGTGAGTGCATAAAATGAGGCTCGGTTCCTGATATGACGTTCCCGCTTGTACTCATTCCCCAATGGTGGTAGATTTTGGCGCAGGAGAATGGTCGATGCGGCTTCATATTGTCTTGGTTGAACCGGAAATCCCCCAGAATACGGGAAATATCGCACGGACGTGCGCCGCAACGGGAGCTGTTCTCCATTTGGTGAAGCCCTATGGCTTCTCATTGGATGAAAAGCATCTGAAACGTGCCGGACTGGACTACTGGCACCTTGTGGAAATTCATGAATATGCATCTTTGCAAGATTTCCTCATTGCCACCGAAGGACGCTCCCTGTACTATTTCAGTACAAAGGCTCCACGCTCCTATTGCGACGTCCGCTTCGGAGAAGAGTCATGGCTTGTCTTCGGCAAGGAAACAAAGGGCTTGCCCGAAGATCTTCTTGCCGGGCACTACGCTTCATGCCTGAGGATTCCTATGTGCGGGGAGGCGCGTTCCCTCAACCTTTCCAACAGCGTCGCCATAGCAACGTATGAAGTTCTGAGGCAATATTCCTTCCCCTGCCTGTCCAGCCACGGACGCATGGGAAACGTGATGGATACGACACAGGAGGAAAACCATGAGTGAGAGGAAATCTACGCTTATTGGCATCATTGGCACGGGGAACATGGGAGGAGCAATAGCCGGAGCCATGGCATCCGATCCATCGTGGGAAGTACATGTCCATGACGCCAATCCTGGGAAAGTGCAGGATCTGCTTCTTCGCCATCCGAACCTCAAGGCCACGGAAAGCCTGCCGGAACTGGTGAACATGTGCAAAATCATCATCCTTGCCGTGAAGCCCCAGTCCCTCCCTTCCCTTTTCTCCGACCTGAGAATGAACGCGGCTCCCGGTACTCGCTGGATATCCATTGCCGCTGGAGTATCCCTTGATGTCCTGACAGAAGGACTGGGAACCAATGAAGTGATCCGCATCATGCCCAACCTTACCGCAGGAATCCATGAGTCCGTCACAGCAGTGTGCATGACCGCAGGAGTGAGCAAAGAGTTTGCCGAGACCGTCGTCAGGATTGCCAACACTTTCGGAACCGCCTTCGTCATACCTGAAAAGGACATGCCCGCATTCATCGGCATCAGCGGCTCGGCAGTCGGCTACCACCTCCAGTATATCCATGCGCTTGCCATGGCGGGGACGCACCAGGGAATACCCTACGCCCGGTCGCTCCCCATCGTTTGCGATACACTGCACAGTACGGTTGCCTTGCTCAAGGCTTCCGGCAAGAATCCCATGGAGCTGCTCGCATCAGTCTGCTCTGCGGGCGGAACGACCATAGAAGGCATGAAAGCCCTTGCTGAGAACGGGTTTGATTCAGCCATATACCAAGCAGTTTCCGCTGTGGCGGAAAAATCCAGCTCCATGGAGCTGCTGGCTGGCATTGCCGCCAAAAAAGGACAAGACTGACACCATGGGGAAGAATATCTCCCCGAAGGATGAAACATCATGATCGATGCAAAAGATTTGAAGACCCGGCGTGAGGAAATTGCACGGAACATCGCCAACAGGAACATGAAGGTCGATATCGACGGAATCATCGCCCTCCAGGAACAACGTCTGGCCCTGATGCAGGAAACTGAGAACCTGCGTTCCGACAGAAATGAAAACGCCAGGAAGATGAAGCAGAAACTGTCCCAGGATGAACGGCTCATCCTCATTGAGGAAGGAAAAGCCATCAAGGAACGTATCGCTTCACTGGAAACCGGACTGGAAACCGTGGAAGCACGCTATCAGGAGGGGTTGCGTTCAATCCCTAACTTTGCCCATCCCGATGCCCCGGTGGGGAAAGAAGAATCCGACAGCACGGTGATGAAGCATGTGGGCATTCCTCCCGTCTTTGCATTCAAGCCCCTCGACCATGTACAGCTGGGTGAGAAGCTTGACCTGATAGATTTTGAGACCGCGACCAAGGTGTCCGGCCCTAAGTTCTACTACATCAAGAACCAAGGCGTGTTGCTCCAGATGGGACTGGAACGCTATGCCTTGGACATTGTGATGAAGCATGGCTTCACACCTTTCATTACTCCCGACGTAGCAAAGGATGAAATACTCCAGGGCATCGGCTTTAATCCTCGCGGCGCGGAGAGCAACATCTATGCGCTTGAAGGAACAGGAACCAGCCTTGTCGGTACTGCCGAGATTACCCTTGGCGGATATTACAGCGGCGAAATACTGGACAAAGCCAACCTGCCTCTCAAGCTGGCGGGGCTTTCCCACTGCTTCCGCCGTGAAGCCGGAGGAGCGGGTCAGTACTCCAAGGGGCTTTACCGTGTGCATCAGTTTTCCAAACTTGAAATGTTCATCTTCTGCCTCCCAGAGGAATCGGACGTGTTCCATGCCCGCTTGCTTGCCATTGAGGAAGATATTTTCAGCGGCCTCGGCCTTGCCTATCGGGTGCTGGACACCTGTACTGGCGACTTGGGAGCTCCGGCCTACAGGAAATTCGATATCGAGGCATGGATGCCGGGACGTGGTGAGAACGGTGAATATGGTGAAGTCACCAGCACCAGTAACTGCACAGACTATCAGGCTCGCAACCTGGGCATCCGCTACCGTGATGATGACGGCAAGCTACAGTTCGTCCACATGCTGAACGGTACTGCTGTGGCAATCTCCCGTGCCTTGGTCGCCATCCTTGAGAACTACCAGAATGAAGACGGGTCGGTCACCATCCCTGAAAAACTGATTCCTTATGTGGGATTTTCCGTGATACCGGCAATACCGGCGCGTTGACAGCGTGTTGACATAGCACGTTGACAGGGAGAGGGACAGAAACATGAGCGTTTCCGGGCTGAATACTGATTTTTATGAACTGACCATGATGCAGGGTTTCTTTCTGGCAAAACACAATCCTGGCGTGGTATTCGACATGTTCTACCGCACCAATCCGTTCAACGGTGGGTATGCGGTGTTCACCGGTCTCAACGACCTGCTGGACAAACTGGAGGACTTCACATTCAGCGACGATGACATTGCCTATCTTGCGTCCTTGAAGAAATTCAAGCCGGAATTTCTTGAGTTCCTCGCAAGCTACCACTTCTCCGGTTCCATCCATGCCATGGATGAAGGAACCATGGTGTTCCCTGGAGAACCGCTTGTCAGGGTTCATACATCACTGATCGATGCGCTGCTCATTGAAACTTTTCTTCTCAACACGCTCAACTTCCAGACATTGATCGCTACCAAGGCAGCCCGGATGAGCCTTGCCGCCTCCGGAGGGCCAATCATGGAATTCGGCTACCGTCGCGCCCAAGGAATTGACGGCGCTCTTTCCGCTAGCCGAGCGTCCTTCATAGGGGGGACATCAAGCACCAGCAACACCCTTGCCGGCATGAAATACGGAATTCCCGTGGCAGGAACCATGGCTCATAGTTGGGTCATGTCCTTCTCGGATGAGCTGGAAGCCTTCCGTGAGTTCGCCCGCCTCTATCCTGACAACGCCATCCTCCTGATCGACACCTACGACACCTTGGGCTCCGGCATAGAGAACGCTCTCATCGTTGGTAAAGAGCTGAAAAAGAAAAACCTCAGCTTCGGCGTCAGAATTGACAGCGGCGACCTGAACTACCTGTCCCGCGCTATCAGAAAACGACTTGATGAAGCCGGGTTAGAAGACGCACGCATCATTGTATCCAATGATATCACAGAAGACATCATCCAGACCTTGGTTCACGACAAAGTACCTATCGACAGCTGGGGAATCGGCACGCATCTGGTCACCGGCGGTACGCAAAGCTCTCTCAACGGGGTATATAAGTTGTGCAGCAAGCAAGATACTTTCGGACAGTACATCCCCACCCTGAAAGTCAGCAACAGCTATGAGAAGACAACTCTGCCCGGTATCAAGCAAGTCTGGCGTTTTTCCAATGAAACAGAAGGCGCGTTAGCCGACCTTGTGACCTTGGAAGACGAAACGCCCGAAAACGGATGCGATCATACGTTCTTCCATCCGTTTACGGAAATGGATTTTTTCGTTATGAAAGCAAAAAACTATACATCTGCCGTCCCCCTGCTTTCATGTAAGATGAAAGATGGGAAAAAGGTGGGCGTTTCCCCTTCCTTGACCGAAGTACAGGACTTCGCCCGCAAGAGCCTTGACGGTTTCCACGCCAGCTACAAACGTCTGATAAATCCTCATATTTACAAGGTCAGTCTCTCACGCAAGCTGAAAGACTTGAAGACAGAATTGATCATGAGGGTGAAAAAGGGAGATGCGTGAACTGTCCTCCAGCCGGGAGACCCTCTAAAGGAAACGATACGCCAGAAGTCCCGAAACAATGGCCGCAGCCATTTTCTGACGCCACTCGCCGTCCCGGAGGTTCCACGCATCATCCTTGTTGGACAAGAAGCCCATCTCAACCAAAACTGATGGCATCCTGCTGTAGTTCAGCACGTAGATGTCTCTTTCAATGATTCCCCTGTCCCTCCCGGCAGGAAAGAAAGTAGCAAGGCTTGCCCTGACGGATGATGCAAGGCTCTTGTTCTCTTTGTTCAATTCCGTGTTGAGGACGGAACCTTTGTAGGAACTCCACCGTTTGATGGCCGACAGCGGTGACTTTTCATCGAGGAATGTGACTTTCCTGTCTGCTTGTTTTATCAATATTTCATAGCCTTGGGCACTGGCGGAACGGGCGGAATTGACATGAAGCGAGACAAAGATGGTTCCCGTGCCTCCGGAAGCTCCTCCAGAAGACACACTGTCCACGGCGATTCCTGCCCGTTCCTCAAGAGAAACAAAGACATCACTGTCCCGTGTAAGGATCACATTCAAATCCGGAGCCCTCTGCCCAAGGATGGCTTTCATCCTCAGGACAATATCAAGGACAATATCCTTCTCATAATATGTGACATCATCCCAGACGGAGACCGCACCCGGATCATGGCCGCCATGACCGGCGTCGAGAATGATGGCATCGACGGGAGTAAACGGCGACGAAAACGCTGTTCCCATTGTGAAAAAAAAGAGGCAGAACAACAAAATGATGGCGGGAAAGCAACCTGACCATATTGTTCTCACCCCGGAGTCCTCCATTGGGCAATCAACATGGAAAAGTCGACCTTGTACAGCAGTATCAGGCGGCTGCGAAGTTCTTCCTGTACGTCCTTGTCCAGGCGTGACAGGCGTGGGTTCATGAAGTTCTTGCCTTTTATCTGGTGAACGCCAAGCAGTTTTGTATACATGCGGTCAATGCCTATGGGAAGCGTCCGATCCTCGACAACGGAAAGACGTGATGTGAAGCGGAAGCCCAGCGAAGGCGTAGCAAGGACAGGATAACCACAGAGCCAGCAACGGGCGGCAAAATCAAAAAACTGCCAGTAATCACTGATGATGTGGCTGTCAAAGCCGCGCTGCCGCTGGAAAAGAGCTCTTTCATATATTCCCAGGCCATAAAATGGGTAGAACGTGTCCTGGGCTGAACGGGAACTGGTTTCCGGAAAGAACGACAGGGCAGAAATCTCCTTGCCTTTTCTATGCATGAACGGGGCGGAAACTGTGGGAAGCAACTCCCCCGCATTATTGTAAAGGAAGGGCGCAAGGACTGCCGGGGAAGGAGTTCCCGCAACATGCCGGGCAAGCAGGAGGCGGTCGTAATGCACAAGCTCCATGTCAGTCCGTACCACCATGAAGTATGTCGTATAGCATTCATCCGCCAAGGCTCCCAGTTTTTCCGCAAGAAGCGTATGCGCGGAGAAAACCAGCCACGAGACATCAGGCCACCGGCGTCTCCACTGTTGGATGTCTCCGTTCCCGTCCACGGTAATCACATGCAGGCAACTATTCAGATTAGCCACATACCAGTCAATGCACGTCTCAAGCTCCTGTTCCGTACCAACGTCCAGAATACCTACTGCAAGATGTTCCTTCTGGTGCAACTGGTGTATCCGCCTGCCTATATCCCGCTGGCGCGGATGAACCGTGTACGTCACTTCCATCAGCCTGTCTCCTTGTCAAGGAACACAATGTCATCAGGACGGAAGACCATCTCCTTCTTGCCGTTCCCCAGTTTTTTGGAGATATCTTCACTGCTGCATCCGACCAGACGGGTCAACTCCGTGCTGTTGAAATACGGGACAGCTTTGGCAAAAGCCGTTCCGTTGACATTCAGCACATTGACTACATCCCCTTCATTGAACACGCCCGTCACCCCAATCATGCCGCTGGGAAGGAGACTCTTATGGGCGCGAAGGGCTTTTTCTGCGCCTTTGTCCACCGTGATGGTTCCGGCATGGGAATTGTTGAGTATCCAACGCGCCCTCTGGCTGAGCCTCCTGTCGGGATGGATGTATGTACCGATCTCCTCGCCGTCCATGATACGGAGCAGTACATCTTTCTCATACCCGCTGACGATAAGGGAGCCACATCCTCCCTGCGATGCTATCCGGGCGGCAAGCAGCTTTGTCTTCATGCCCCCGGTGGAGTATGTCGTCCCTGCCCCGCCAGCCATTGCCATCACATTTTCATCCAAATGTTCAATTTCCGGCATCAGGACAGCGTTCTTGTCCTTGCGGGGGTCAGCGGTATAGACACCAGGGATATCCGTCATGATGATGAGCAATTCAGCGTCTATTTTGCTGGCGACCATGGCACTCATCCTGTCGTTGTCACCGAAGGCGGAACCGATTTCCGCTGTGCTGACCGTGTCATTTTCATTGAAAACAGGCACGACTCCCAGCTTGAGCAACGTTTCAACGGAATTGCGAAGATTAACATAGGTCCGTCGCGCGTCCAAATCCCATCTGGTCAGAAGAACCTGGGAGCAAATCAGTCCGTGTTCCTGGAAGGAACGTCGGTAACTGCTCATCAAGATTGGCTGACCGATTGAGGCGCATGCCTGACGAGTTTCTATTTTCTTGACAGGACCTTTGAGGCGTAGCTCACGAGCTCCCATGCCTATTGCTCCAGATGTCACCAAAAGGACGTCCAAGCCACGTTTTTTCAACGCCGCAATCTGGGCAGTCACATTGTCAATATATGATTCATCTATCCCGGCAGAACCTGAAAGAAGGTTTGTTCCGACCTTGAGGACCACCGTCCTGACGTATGAGAAATCCCGTGCCATCCCTGCTTCCTCACTTCTGCTTCTTTAGTTTTCCGCTGCCATGGAAGGACTGTCGGCGGGTAGTTCCTGATGCTTGAACTTCCGTGGGGATGCTCCGCTGTAATCAGAAACCACGTGTCCCTGTCCTTTCAACAGCCATCTGCCGTTGACCAGACCATCAAGCCCGACGGGACCGCGGGCATGAATCTTTCCCGTACTGATGCCCACCTCTGCCCCCAGCCCGAAGCGGAAACCATCGGCGAAACGGGTGCTGCAATTCCAGAAAACATCGGAGGAATCGACATCACGCATGAAACGCCGTGCCAGTCCTTCATTCTCCGTGACGATACAGTCGGTATGCCCAGAACCATGCTCCGCAATATGCTCGACCGCTTCCTCATAGGATTCGACTACCTTCACCGCCAAGGTCAGGCTGATAAATTCGGTATCATAATCCTGCGGGGAGGCTTTTTCAACGGCAATAATCCGACAGGTCGCTTCATCTCCCTTGAGTTTCACGCCATTCCCTTCAAGAGCCGCCGCTGCTTCAGGCAAGAATACGGGGGCAATCGCCTGATGGACAAGAAGCGTCTCAATGGAATTGCAGGCAGCAGGATACTGAGTCTTGGAATCCACGGCAAGCCGTACCGCCATAGTGACATCAGCATCCTTATCCACATATATGGCACATATACCATCGGCATGCCCCAGAACAGGGATGCGGGTATTGCTCATGACATGCTGTACGAAAGAGTTTGAGCCTCTGGGAATGAGAAGGTCGATGTCCTTGTCCATGCCCAGGATGAAATCCACATCCCCACGGCTTTCAAGATGAACCATCCACCCTGAACCAAGGGGATGCGACGCGCAGGAAGAACGGATTGAGGCGACAAGAGCCTTGTTGGTTTCCAACGCTTCACGGCCTCCTTTGAGGACAATGCCGTTTCCGCTTTTTATGCACAGGGAAACAATCTGAACCAGGGCATCAGGGCGGGCTTCAAAGATCATGCCAATGACTCCGAGAGGAAAGCGAACTTTTTCCAAGACAAGGCCGTCGTCAAGAAGGCGGCGTTCCTCGACCGTACCGATGGGATCAGGCAATGCTTCAACAGCTACCAGCCCATCCTGGACGGCATCCAGCTTGCACCTGTCGAATACCAGGCGTTTCATCAGGGAGCTGGTCTCCCCTTCCGTTTCCGCAGCGGACATGTCCCTGCGGTTCGCTTCAAAGATGCCGTGGGCATCAGCAAAAAGTCCATCGCGGATACGCCGTAGCAAATCGTTACGTTTTTCGGCCGAAGAGGAAGACAATGCACGTGCCGCGCGTCCCGCCTCACGAATGTCAGCGGTCAGATGATTGTTTTCCTTGTTTGATTCCATATGTGAAAGAGTAATAGGAAACGGGCGGACTGGCAAGTGCGACCGGAGGCATGGGAAATTCAGATGATGGTTGTTCCTGACAGGAAAAAAACATGGCATTTTTCAGAAAATGTTGATTGTGTGTGTTTTTGGTCTTTGCTCACCATAGGTTTTTCTATACCATGTCCACATTACACGCATCACTATAAGGAGAGAAAGAATGGAAAAGTTCTTCAAGCTTTCCGAGAACAAGACGACCGTGAAGACGGAAGTCGTTGCCGGAATCACGACGTTCCTCACCATGGCGTACATCCTTTCCGTCAACCCTAGCATCCTCAGTGCTACGGGAATGGACACGGGATCTCTTTTCACCGCCACGGCGCTGGCATCAGCCGTCGCCACTCTTGCAATGGCGTTAATCGCCAACCTGCCTTTTGCGCTCGCTCCCGGCATGGGAATGAATGCATTCTTCGCATTCACCGTCGTCATAGGAATGGGCTACAGCTGGCAGTTTGCCTTGACCGCCATTCTTGTGGAAGGACTCATTTTCATGGTCCTGACCCTCTTTAATGTCCGTGAGGCGATTGTCAATGCAATTCCTGCAAACCTGAAAAAGGCCATTTCCGCCGGCATCGGTCTGTTCATCGCTTTCATAGGCCTACAAAATTCCGGCATCATCGCCAATAATGACGCAACGCTCGTCAGTCTGGGTGGAATCACTTCCGGCGCGCCATTGGTAGCTCTGATTGGCATTGTCGTGACAGGACTCCTCTATGCTTACAAGGTTCCCGGCGCGTTGTTGCTCGGTATGCTCGGCACCACGCTGATTGGGATTCCTTTTGGGGTGACGAAATGGGCAGGCGGTTCTTTCCTTCCTCCCGATCTCAGTTCGACCTTCTTCAAGTTTGATTTTTCTCAGATTTTCACCATCGACTTCCTGATTGTCACCGCGACGTTCTTCTTCGTCGACGTCTTCGATACCGTCGGGACTTTCGTAGGGTGCGCTACACAGGCGAACATGTTGGAAAAGGATGGGCAAATCAAAAATGCAAAGAGAGGCTTCTTTGCCGATGCAATCGGTACTCTCTGCGGTGCTATTTTCGGTACTTCCGCCGTCACGACCTATGTTGAGAGTTCCGCTGGCATCTCTCAGGGCGGACGCACCGGGCTGACATCCGTAGTCACCGCAGGTTTGTTCGTGCTCTCCCTGTTCCTGGCTCCGATTTTCCTTTCCGTACCCAGTGCCGCTACCGCACCAGCTCTTGTCATTGTCGGTCTATTGATGATGGCTCCCATCAAGGAAATCGAGTTCGAGGATTTCACCGAGGGCATCCCTGCCTTCCTGTGCATCATCATGATGCCTTTCGCTTACTCCATAGCTGACGGCATCATGTTCGGCATTGTCAGCTGGTTGCTCCTCAAGGTATTCAGCGGAAGACACAAGGAAGTTCCCATCTTCACCGTAGTGGTCGGCATCCTTTTCCTGCTGAAGATATTCTTTGTTTAATTGGAAACGAAGCGGATAACACGAACATGGTGAAGCTGTGCGGAGAAGACATGGAGCCATAAGCCATAGCCGTAATATCCGGTGATTTTCCTACCTGTTACCATTACAAGGGAGTGTTGCAAAACTTTTGCAATGCTTCCCTTTTTTTGGGGTTCAGTGCCGTTTATCCGGGGGATGATTTCCCACGTAAAACGAAAACACCTGCCGTTGGATGACAGGCGTTGCGGCCCTTTCTTGTTCAGGCTATAAGCCGAATGACAGCCAACTCCCTACGCTCGCCTCTTTCTCACAGAATGGGAATGAACACATGTGGGGTGGAATACAAAGTATTGTTCAAGTCTTTGCATCGTGATATTGTACTTATGGGAAGTATTTCCTTGTGATGACAGGAGCATGGTAGACATGGAATGGTTCAATAAATATCTTTTCATTGGGATTGGCATTGGGCTTGTCGTCGCTTTGGTAGCCGTCATCTGGCTGTCCATTAAGAAAGCCCGTGAACAAAAGGAATCCAAGAAAGAGATAGCCCGTCTGAAAGCTATGCTGACCGACCGGATGGACTTGGAAAGCGAGGGGCTCTCCAAACTCAAGGCAGAAGTCGTGGAGCTCAAGCAGCAGAACGAGAACCTGCGCATCAGTATCCACACCTTTTCCCAGCGTCCTGGTCGCGCCGAACTGTCCCGCCTACAGGTTTACCAGCAAGCCGCTGATCGGCTGACAATCAACTCTCCGGGATTCGGGTCAGCCTGGCAATCAGCCTTGAAGGAAAGTGAAGCGGAGTTCAAGAAAACTTTCCTGGGGCTACAACCCTTCATCCGCAAGATCATCCCCCTGAAGAACAATGCAAGACTGATAGAGGATGCTACGGTCGAAGAACAATCTTGATAGGAATGAACGAAAGACATAATGGAGATTTCGCCATGAAAAAAGCTGGTTTCGCAGGAATCATCCTGCTCATCCTTATTCTGGCAGGATGTGAACTAGTTTTTATCAGTTCACGCTGGCCTCTGCAAGATCCACGGTTCAACGGCCTGTTCACGTATGAATCTGATGATTATATACGCAAGATTTACATTCAGTATGAGTTTGACGGAACTACCAAAGCGTACTATCGGAAAGATTATGTCCAATACTTTCCACCTCAACATTCTTCAGAACCATATTATTTAGAAATTGACGTTGATGAGAGCCGAAGAATATTCAGTCAAAAATCATGGAACAATGAATCCAGTTCAAGGAAGCAGTACTCCTACAATTTCAGCTCAAACGGACGGACTCTGACTTTTTATCATTACTTTGGATACGACAAACACCTTACGCTGACAAAACAACGATAAATATCCCCTGCAATATCTTTGGCAACTGTTTTGAGAAGCGTTTTGTAGACAGTTTGATGGTATAGGTACAGGAATATTTCATGCCGAAGACGGGGGTCGAACCCGTACGCCCTTACGGGCAAGGGATTTTAAGTCCCTTGTGTCTACCAATTCCACCACTTCGGCCAAGGAAACGACGAATGCAATAGTATCGGTGCCAGTGCTGTTGGTCAATGACGGAAAAACCAGTAGAATGAAAGAATCATGAAAGATTGCATCGCGCCGACGACTACTGGCATCCCACGCGGCCTTACCGATTCTCACTTCCATATCCTGTCCATGAAACAGAAGGGAATAGACATACTCTCATTGTTGTCCGCCATGCAGGACACTGGATTTGCCGGAGGAATGGACATTGGCACGGAATATGATGATTTCTCTTTGCGCCATGAGAAGGCTTCCCCGTTCCCCTGGCTCAGGTTGAGCGTAGGAGCCGGACCATGGGCAGTGGACAGTACGATAGACATAGACTACCAGATGGCAACGCTGGAAGATATCATCAGGGAACACAGGAACAAAATCCATGCCCTGGGAGAGATTGGACTGGACTACCATTGGAACTACGGGACCCCGGAAAAACAGAAGGCTCTCTTTGTCCGTCAGCTTGCCATGGCCACCCGGTGGAATTTGCCGGTCGTCATTCACGACAGGGATGCCCATGACGACATCATGTCCTGCCTGCAAGAGCAGTGCCCTGCCCACGGCGGAATCATGCACTGTTTCAGCGGAGACGTTGACATGGCCATGCGTGCCTTGGACATGGGTTTCCATATTTCCTTTGCCTGCAATATATCATATAAGAATAACGGCTTCCTGCGTGAAGTCGCCCGCATCGTCCCAATGGACAGACTTCTGGTGGAAACGGACAGCCCGTACTTGGCTCCCCTCTCTGAGAGGGGAAAAATCAACACACCTCTGTCAGTCCATCATGCATGCAGGATTGTGGCCGACGTAAAAGACATTCCCCTTGAGGATGTAATTGCCGCGACAGCGAAAAATTTTACCAGCCTGATTGGATAAACACTTGACGTAGACAGTTTTATCAGTGGATGTTCAGCGGACGACACGGGTATGTGCGTAGCAAAGCGAAGGAATGTGACGGTACAATTTCCCATGATTTTGTCTGCGATTTCGTTCCTGTCTTCATCTTCAAGGTTGACGGCTTCGACTGATACCGGTAAAGTAATATAGGTTGCGAACCTACAACCATCAAGGAGTGTTTTTATGGTTTCATATAAAGAACTTGGTCTTGTCAACTCTCGCGACATGTTTGCGAAAGCCGTGAAGGGCGGTTATGCCATTCCTGCCTACAACTTCAACAACATGGAACAACTACAGGCAATCATCCAGGCGTGCGTTGAAACACGCTCACCCGTCATCCTCCAGGTCTCCAAGGGAGCCCGCGACTACGCGAACATCAACCTTTTGAGGAACATGGCTCGTGGAGCAACGGAATACGCCAAAGAACTTGGCTATGAAATCCCTATCGTCCTCCATTTGGATCATGGTGACAGCTTTGAGACGTGCAAGGATTGCATCGACAACGGCTTTTCTTCCGTGATGATCGACGGCTCCCATCTTCCCTATGAAGAAAATATCGCCGTGACAAAGAAGGTCGTGGAATATGCCCACAAGTTCGACGTCACCGTCGAAGGCGAGCTGGGCGTCTTGGCAGGCATTGAGGATGATGTGGTCGCGGAGACTTCACATTATACGAAACCGGAAGAAGTCATTGACTTTGTAAGCCGCACAGGTGTCGATTCCCTTGCCATCTCCATTGGCACGAGCCACGGCGCAAACAAGTTCACTCCCGAACAGTGTACCCGTAACGCTGATGGCGTCCTGATTCCGCCCCCGCTCCGCTTTGACATCCTGAAGGAAATTGAGGACAAGCTCCCCGGCTTCCCCATAGTCTTGCATGGTTCTTCTTCAGTGCCCGTTGAATTCGTCAAGATGATCAACGAACATGGTGGAAAGCTGAAGGACAGCGTCGGCATACCGGAGGAACAGCTCCGCCAAGCCGCCAAGAGCGCCGTGTGCAAAATCAACATTGACAGCGATGGACGCTTGGCGATGACCGGAACCATCCGTCGTGTCTTTGATGAGAAGCCGGGTGAGTTCGATCCCCGCAAATACTTGGGTCCCGCCCGCGATGCCCTCAAGAAAATGTACATGCACAAGAACGAGGAAGTGCTTGGTTCCGCTGGCAAAGCCTAAGATATTACTTGAAAAGCTTGACCTGACGTGAATCATGGGAGGTGCTGCAAAATTGCGGCATCTCCTTTTTTTCATGCGGGCAATATGCGCTGCAATATGTTTACAATACGTGGCAAGAGCACGCTACGGAGACTCCCCTCTTACATCTCTTGACCTTTCCACAATGACAAAGACCCGCCCATCCGCCGGGCGGAAGCCATGGCGTGTTCATTGTCCTGTGCGGGAACGTGATCTGTATTATCGGCCAACACACAACCGAGAAAAGATGCGTTCATCAGCCTAAAAGCGAATGATGCCGTGTAGATGCAATTCCTTTCCATGTCAAAGTCACTGGAACCGGCGGTGAGCAGGAGACATCCCGCTTTTTTCCGGGGGACTACCTTGTCAGTCACACGAACGAACTTTGACGACCAGTAGGTCTGTAGGCGGCTGAGGACGGACAGCAAGGGACCTGAGAGCGTACCCATATGTACCGGAGAGGCAATAATCACGGCATCAGCTTCTTCGACCCATGAGTACACGTCGTCCATGCCATCGGGGATGGAACATCCTGCATGACTCCTGCACCAGCGGCAATCGGTGCAGGCGGAAAACCGTCCCCCGCAGCAATCTACAGTCAGGATTTCTCCCCCGACCTTTTCGATACAGGCATCGACCATCTTCCTTGTATTGCCCTGCTTCCGCGGAGAACCGAAGAACACTACAGTCTTCATCTTGTTCCTTTCCATGGCAATATCATACGATAGAGCCTCATTATTTCTCAAGTCACAAAGGATTATTTACCTGATTTACCTAATTTGCGGGATGACCCTCTTTGACACGCAAAAAGCTTCATGCTATAGTTCGCTGGCGGCCCGTTGGGTCTTATTTTACTCTTTTTTGATAAATTGAGTGGTTTTTTTTACTGAAAAACACAGGGAGTGCGCTTGGCTATCAAGGAACTTAGGATTAACCGCAAAATCCGTTCACGAGAAGTATTCGTCATCGATGCCGATGGAACCCAAAGAGGCGTCATGAACACATATGATGCCGTGCAGATGGCAGAGGATCTGGGACTCGACCTTGTCGAAGTCTCCCCCAATGCAAATCCTCCAGTCTGCAAGATTCTTGATTTTGGCAAATACCGGTATGAACAGGAAAAGCGCATGCGGGAAGCCAAAAAGAACCAGACTGTCACCAAGATCAAGGAAGTGCGGATGCAACCCAAGATCGAGAAACATGACATGGAGACCAAGAGCCGCGCCATCACGGAATTCCTTGGAGAAGGCAATAAGGTCAAGATTAGCGTCCGCTTCCGCGGAAGGGAGCTGGCCCATACGGAATTGGGCAAGGTCGTACTTGACAAGATACTTGATGTTCTGGGCCAAAACAATGTATCTTACATACTTGAGCGTTCTGCCAAGATGGAAGGACGCATGATGAGCATTACGGTTGCACCTGGTAAAAATACCACTGCATCCACGAAAAACACTGACGCTGGTGAAAATCTGGCTTCGGAAGATGATGCTGAATAAGTACGTTTCTCCGTAAGGAGTGACATTATAAGCTGTCCCAAGGGGTTTTCTTGTTCCTTGAAGACGCAAAGAAGGTTTTAAAATGCCAAAGATGAAAACAAGAAAAGCCGCTGCAAAGCGGTACAAGGTCACGGGTTCCGGCAAGATCCGCTACAAGAAGCAGGGTCTCCGGCACATTCTCACCAAAAAGAGTTCCAAGCGCAAGCGTCAGCTCCGCGCCAGTGGTCTCCTTCATGAATCGGAAGTCGCCCGCGTCCGCGTGCTGCTGCCTTATGCTTGATAAAGGAGAACTACGATGCCAAGAGCTATAGATGGAACGAAACGCAAGGACAGACGAAAGAAAATCCTGGATCAGGCAAAAGGGTACTACGGACGCCGCAGCACGAATAACCGTGTCGCAAAGGATGCAGTAGCAAAAGCCGGGCAGTATGCTTATGTCGGACGTAAACTTCGCAAGAGGGATTTCCGCCAACTGTGGATTGCCAGGATAAGCGCCGCTGTCAGAGCTGAGGGACTCAATTATTCTCAGTTCATGCATGGTTTGAAGCAGGCTGACATCGATTTGAACCGAAAGGCTCTATCGAATATGGCCATTGAGGACAAGACCGCTTTTTCCGCTCTTGTCGCGCAAGTCAAAAAGACGCTAGCCTGAGTTCAGGGAACCATTGGTTTCCCCTGCCATCGGAATAAGGAGGAAGTACATGTCTACATTGGATAATCTGAGACTACTTGAAGAAAGAATAAAAAAAGCCAAAGTGCTCATTGCGACACTGAGGCGAGAAAAGTTTGAGCTTCAGCAGAAGCTAGAGCTTGTCGAGACCCACAACAAGGAACTTGAGGAGTATTCACAGAGCTTCAGAACCAGCAGTCGGCTGCTTGAGGCCAGCATTGCCAACGCTTTGGAGACGCTGTCCTCCATCGATGGACTGGATGCCGTGGATCTGTACAGCTCCCTTGCTCAGGAAGAACTGGCGGCCGTGGAAGACTTCACCACAGGCGCAGGTATCAGCCTCGACGATATCGACCTTCAGGATTTGTCCACAGAGGACAGTCCTTTGGGAGAACCGTTGTTCTGACATTACCTTCCTTTGGGAAGATTGCTTGGAAACCATTTGGACTGCCGTCGTGCCTTCGGGTATGGCGGCATTTTTGTTAAAGTGAATGAGTGCCGCCGGGATATAGGGATGTCCCACCACGTGATTCCTGACGTGTGGCGGGTGTCGCCTGATATGAAAGTGCTTTTCATTACTTTCCGTCCATGGTAGCATATAAACGCACAGAATATTCGATTGAAAATGCCCGTGGTGCCTGCCTGGAGACACAGTCTCTTGGCTCAAACTACAAAGACGGGGAGCGGTATAGCAGCAGTGCAGTGATCCTCCGGGTAACCGGCATAACGGGAACAGAATCTGCGGCCACCCTAGCCCCCCACTTGAACCATAGGTTCAAGAGCTTCTCCGGGAAAGGTTCCGCGGGCTCTTTTCTTTCTTCTTTCAAGGAAAACAATACCCATGGCACATTCCCCCGATCATCACGACCATCACCATTCCGCCCAACCGGAGCGGAAGGAGAATAATCCACTGGATGGCATTGCCTTCATCACCATCCCCTCCAGCGTGAAACTGGAAGCAGATGGATTCTCCCTCGATTCCCGCAAGGCAATTCCCGTCTTGCTTCCGGAAGGCAAGCAACAGGTTTCATCTGAGGGCGTCGATATCCAAGATATCATCGCTGGCATGCTTAAGATCCTTGCATGGCAGCCTGCGCATCAAGATTCTTCCTATTTCAGGGACTTCCTGCTGGCTCTCCAGCCAAACATAGCCCAAGAGCTGAATATGGCGGCCATAGCGAAAACCAAGAAAAAGGACTTTTCTTTCGCCGAGGAATTGTTCCTTGCGGTGCGCTATCTCGCCCCTTTGCCAGCCAGCTTCCTTAATCTTGCCAACTTGTACAAGGATATGTCCCGTGACTTCTCCGCAAAAAAAGATGAAACGAGTGCTGACGTATATGAGGAAAAATATCTTCGTACCCTGACCGATGGCTTGAAGATATTTCCCGAACAACCTCATCTTCTGTCTGAACTAGGCTCATTCCATGTGGAACAAGGAAACTTGGAGAATGCCAGGGATTATCTGGAACGCTATCTTGCAGCGACAAAGGACGAAGAAAAGAAAGCGAAAGCTTCCGATGATGGGCAGGAAGCAGGACCGAACAAGGCCATGGTACGCAAGACCTTGAATGAAATCGAGTCCATGATGGACAATGAGCGTCTTTTGACCGAATCATGGGATTTCATGAATATGGGCGACGAAGAAAAAGCTCTGGAACGTGCCGATGCTTTCATCAAGAAAAATCCTAAAGTCTGGAACGGCTGGTTCCTCAAAGGTTGGGCACACCGTCGGCTGGAACAGTTTGAAGAAGGACAGAAGGCATTCCTCACGATTCTTGAACTGGGAGAACAGAATGCGTCCGTCTACAATGAGCTAGCCATCTGTGCCCGCGAGACGGGTTCACGGGATCTTGCCAAAGATTATCTCGGCATAGCACTGGATCTTGAGGAGGAAAATGTCCCGATCATGGCAAACCTTGCTTTCATGCACCTCGATGACGAGAATTTCAATGAAGCACGGGTGCTGCTTGAAAAAGCCCGGCGCATAGACCCGCAGGATCCGGGAGTTATACAGCTCATGTCAGACTATGAGCGCAGGACGGGAGAGAAGCTTTCCTCCGTAATCCATGAGCTGCCAATGAGTACGGAGGCGATTGAACATCTGGAAAAACATCCCGACGCATATTCATCCCACGAGCATGGCCATCACAATCATGAGTTCCATCACCATGAACATGAAGAATGACTCTTGGAATCTGAGGAAACAGGAACCATGAAATTCACAACGCATGATGCACAAGAAACCGAAGCAATAGGGATGCAATTGGGGCAGCATCTCCGAGCTGGAAGCGTAGTTTCCCTGCGCGGGAACCTGGGCGCGGGAAAGACAGTCATAGCCAAGGGCATTGCCCGGAGTTTGGGTATTACGGAAGCTATTGTCAGCCCGACTTTCACCTTGATCCAGGAATATGAAGGCACTCTTCCCCTATATCACATGGATCTCTACCGCATCGGTGACAGCGGGGAATTTGAGATGTTCGGCGGTGATGAGATGCTCTACGGCACTGGGGTGACACTGGTAGAATGGAGTGAAATCATTCAGGACATGCTACCCGATGATACCATATATGTCTCCATCGTCATAAACCCTGACCAAAGCCGAACTCTTACCATTGAAGGAATCAGACTATGAACATTATGGCAGTCGATACATCACACAAACTTCTTCATGTTGCGTTGAAAACGGCAGAGAGTTATGAAAGTATCACACGAACGGACGGCGGCAGACATGCCGAGACCCTTATCCCCCAACTGATTGCCCTGGTGGAACGCGCAGGCATCGGTTTTGCGGACCTTGATCTTCTGGTATGTACCAAGGGACCAGGTTCCTTCACCGGGCTCCGGATAGCTATGAGCGCACTGAAAGGTATATCCCTCGGCGTCGGAGTACCCTTGGTGTCCGTTCCGACGATGGATATGCTGAGGGAACCGGTGAAATTCTTTCCGGGAGCTGTGATGCCGGTCATTGACGCAAAGAAAAAACGATGGTATGTCGCGCTTTATACGCCGGAAGGTAAGATGACAGAGACAATGGATCTTGCTCCGGAAGATATGCCTTCTCTCCTTGCTGACTATGACAACGTCCTCCTGACAGGTCCTGACGCGCTGACCCTCTTTCCTCTGCTTCATGCTGAAATTGCAAAAACAGATTTGACGATGAGTCTCATTATTGATAATTTGTATCAAAGAGACATGGGAGAAAGCCTCATGGCGCTAGGTCAGGAGATTTTCCTTGAGCACGGCTCGGATGACATCGGGGCAGGCCCTGTTTACATCAGAAAAAGCGATGCGGAGGAAGCCCTCGCCCGAAAGACCGGGCTTTCCTGAGCATAAGAAGGAATGAAGATGGGTACGGAAAAGACACGCGACATTATTGTGATCGGAGGAGGCGCCGCTGGATTGAGCGCAGCCCAATATGCAGCCCGTGCGGGACGTTCAGTCGTTGTCATCGAGGAGATGGCAGCAGGAGGACAGATTACTACTGTCGATCAAGTGGAGAATTATCCCGGACAGGCAGGCGCCTTGTCTGGTTTTGAACTGGGGGAACTGTTTGAGAAACAGGCTGTTCGTTTTGGCGCCGAAGTCCTTTATTCAACGGTAAATTCCCTTTCAAAGAAAGACGAAAGATTTTATGTCGAGACGCAGGACGGGACATGGTCGGCTCCAGCGGTCATTCTTGCGACAGGAGCCAAGCACCGAGTCCTGGGAACCCCTGGTGAAGACACTTTCACGGGACGGGGCGTATCCTACTGCGCCACATGCGACGGGCCTTTTTTCCGTGGACGCAAGATCTTGGTCATCGGTGGCGGAGACAGCGCCCTCACCGAAGCACTGTTCCTGGCCAAGCTGACCGACAAGGTCGTACTCATCCACCGGAAGGACAGATTCCGCGCCCAGCAAAATCTGGTGGACATGGTCACTGCCTCTCCCCATATCGAAGTCCGGTACAGCCATGTCGTGGAGAAAATGAACGGCGATACAAAACTTACTTCCGTAACATTCCGTGATTCATCCACTGGAAAAGTCTACGAGGAACCTTTCGATGCCGTCTTCATATTTGTCGGAATCATTCCCCGGACGGACTTGGTTCCTGGTGTAGAGAAAGACGACTCCGGTTATATCATTACCAACGAAAAGATGGAAACAAGCATGAGGGGTCTCTATGCAGCGGGAGATGTGAGGAACACTACATTCCGGCAGGTCATTACCGCGGCCAGTGACGGCGCGGTCGCGGCGCATTGGGCAAGCGAGTACATTGACGAGGTGAACGGTCACTCCTACCCCTGAAACCACATGCCAATTAAGTAAGGATGAAGCAAGGATAAACCAAGGAATCAAAAGATTTCTCGCGGTTTCCTTGCTATTTTTATACTCTTTCGTCCTTGACGGTAGCTACCTTCGGGTGCTGTAATGTGTGCATGAATGTACTGATGGTCTCCAGTGAATCTGTCCCCTATGCAAAGTCCGGGGGTTTGGCTGATGTTGTTGGCTCTCTTTCCCTTGCTCTTGCTTCCGGGGGTGTTGATGTCCGTGTGCTGCTTCCCCTGTATGACTTCATGAAGGAAGGCTTCGGGGAAAAGGACGAGACTCGGTTCTCCGTGAACATTTCTTTCTTGGGAAGACTCGAAGTCGTCGGAATACGTCAGGCAGAGCATGACGGAGTCATTTACTACGCAATTGAACATGAATGGTTCTCAGGACGCCAGGGTATCTACGGTGCATCATCCTTCTTGCCGTATCCTGACAACTTCCAGCGTTTCATGCTACTGGACAAGACAGTGTTCCCTCTCTGCCTGGCACTGGACTGGCGACCGGACATCATTCATTGTCATGATTGGACGACTGGTTTCATCCCCTACCTCCTCACACTCAATGATGATCCTTTTTTCAGTGATACACGGAGCATCTTTTCCATCCATAACTTGGCATACCAAGGAAAATTTGCACGCCTTGACCTCCTTGGAGCGAATATCCCGCCACATGATGCCTTGTTCTCAGGACAGGGTACGGAGAAAACGCTCAACATGATGAAGGCCGGTATAGCACTTGCCGACACCGTAGCAACGGTAAGCCCGACATATGCAAAGGAAATCCAGACACCGGCGCATGGATGCGGACTTGATGACCTGCTTGCCACCAAGGGAAACGAACTTGCCGGAATCCTCAACGGAATCGACGAAAACGAATGGAATCCGCAGACGGACAAGCATTTCAGCAGTCATTTTTCCATCAAGAACCTGTCCGGTAAAGAAAAACTGAAACAGGAGCTTTGTGCCGAAGCGGGACTGCGCTATGACCCTGATGTCCCTCTGGTCGCAATGATTACGCGCCTGGCGGAGCAGAAAGGACTTCATGAACTGCTTGACGGCTCTCCCTGTGCCCTGGAAATATTATTGACCGGTCCGGGGCCTCTCCAATTCATGGTCGTGGGAACGGGAGAAGCCTGTTTTGAAGATAAACTCAAAGCATTGGATGCGATGCATCCTAATCTCTCCGTGAAGATATCTTTCAGCGACAGCCTGGCTCACAGGCTTGAAGGCGCGGCGGATTTCTTCCTCATGCCCAGCAGGTATGAACCATGCGGCCTGAACCAGATGTATTCCCTGCGTTACGGGACTATTCCCATTGCCCGTCGCACAGGCGGACTTGCGGACTCAATCATAGATCTTACGGAACATCCCGGAACAGGAACAGGTTTCCTTTTTGATGAAATGTCTCCTTCCGGAATAGTTACCGCAGTCCAGGACGCATGTACATGGTGGTCAGAAAATGCCGCCATAGTCGTCGACGCAAGGAAACGCGGCATGAAGACAGACTTTTCATGGCGTTCATCTGCCCATGCTTATATGGAATTGTACAGTACTGTGAAAACGGGAGGCATATAATGAAACAGAAGAACAGGGCCATTGCAATTGTATTGGGAGGCGGAAAAGGTACTCGCCTATATCCCCTGACCATGGACAGGTCAAAACCGGCAGTACCCTTTGCCGGAAAATACCGTCTGGTGGACATCCCCATATCGAACTGCATCAACAGTGGAATACGCCAGATTTATATTCTCACCCAGTTCAACTCCGCCTCCTTGCACAACCATATTGCCAATACGTATGTCTTTGACAATTTCTCCAACGGTTTTGTCGAAATCCTTGCCGCGGAACAGACATACCATAGCGAGACATGGTACCAGGGTACGGCTGATGCCGTCAGGAAAAACCTCAAGCACTTCCGTGACCAGGCTGCCGACTATTACATCATCCTTAGCGGAGACCAGCTCTACCGGATGGATTTCCAGCTCATGCTCAAGAAACACATTGAGAGCGGAGCAGAATTGACCATCGCGGCAAAACCCATCAGCCGGGAACAGGCGACCGGACTGGGTATCATCGGGTGCGACAAAAAGGGGTACGTGAACAAATTTTTCGAGAAACCTGCAATCGATGAAGATATTTCGGATTATCGTGTACCTGAACAGGTCATGATGCAAGGACTTGGAAAGACGGTGAACGCATCCAATGAATACTTGGCAAGCATGGGCATCTATATCTTCAATACAAAGAGCATGGAAGAAGTCCTGAAGAACGATAAGACAGATTTTGGCAGGGAGGTCATACCTGACACCATAACCTCCTGCAAGGTCGCCACGTATCTTTTTGATGATTTCTGGGAAGATATCGGAACCATAAAGGCATTCTATGAAATGAACCTCGACCTTGCCTCGATTACTCCCGCCTTCAATTTTTACGATGAAGAAATGCCCATCTATACCCACCGCAGACATCTGCCTGCGACAAAGATGAACTTCTGCAACATCAGCAATTCCCTTGCATCGGAAGGTTCAATCATCACGAATGCCTATATTGTGAATTCCATCATAGGTGTACGCACGCTGATAGAATCCGGAGCAAGTCTGGACGGTGTTTACTGCATGGGAGCTTCCTATTATGAAACACAGGAAGAAAAGTCCAGGAATGCCCGCAACGGAATCCCAAACATAGGAATTGGAAAAGGTACAATCATCCGTAGAGCAATCATTGACCAGAATGCCCGGATAGGCAATGGATGCCGCATCGGAATCGACAACATACCGAGGGCTGAAGGCGACTACCCCATGTATTCTATTCATGACGGCATCATTGTCATCAACAAGAATGCGGTGATAGCTGACAACACGGTGATGTAGTCCTAATAATAGACGCCGTTAGTAGACGTCGTTACTAGACGCCGATAACGAACATCTATCACGGAGCAGGAACCACAAAAGCCCAAGATGCAGAGAGCCTCCCGGAACTGCGGGAGGCTCTCTGCAATTTCAGCATCGGAGAGTGCAAAGGCATATCACAACAAGACTGCCATGGGAAAGAGAAAATGGATTGCGGCAACAATGAAAACGATATGACCCCAGATGATTTTCTTGCTTTCTCCCGGAGGGTCAATGAATATATCCTCCGGTCGGGATAAACCTCCGTCCCTTACGTGGTCAGGTGTTCCCCCTGTTTTTTCTTCCCTTTGCCATGCGGAGATAGTTCCGGCGCACTTGGTCAGCCAGACCGAGCCGGCCAAAGTGACAACTGCCGGAATAAAGTCGCCGAGAATACGCGGCCCCGGAGCAATTGGAAAGCAAAGAAGCAGGAAGCCCAGGATGAAACCGAGGAAAGCCAGAATCACACGGACAGGTCGGCTGTTTACGAACAGGGAGCGCAGGTTGAGCAGCACTGACAGCGTTCCTCCATAGGGGCCGACCAGCAGCAGCCCGGCAAGACCGAAAAGCCATGTCACAGACAAATAATATGCCTGAATCATCGTCTGATCCCCCTGCTTCCTTTCCTTGCCTCTGCCAGCGCATCAAACGCATTGCCCAGGACAGTGACAATATCTTCCGCCGCATACCATCCATATGTTTCTCTGGCTCTCCGTCCCGCATTCCTGTGAACCAGGACGGCATCAAGCGCTGATGCGGCCAGAGACTCATCCGTAGCATGGGCGGCCATGGAGGCGGCACATGTGCCTGCCAGCACATCCCCGCTTCCCGCTACACCCAAGGAAGGGTCACGTCCTTCAACGACGTAGACGCGAGAACCGTCAGCAATCCATGTGACATGAGATTTAGCAATGATGACAGCCTGATAATATGAGCTCATCGTAGTGAGAATATCCTTATAGTGACAAGGGGAAGCGTCTGATATGTCTTCTTTCCTCAATTCAGACGGCAATGCGTCATAGAGTATTTTCAGTTCTCCCGGATGGGGAGTCAGCACAAGCGGGCAATGAGTAACGGCACGTCCGGAATCTTTCTTCACCAACGAAGCAAAGACATGGAGTCCGTCAGCATCAATGACAAGCTGGGATGCCGTGTCCAGAAGGACGGCAAGGATATCTTCCCTGTCCCCACCTCTGCCCCATCCTGGCCCCGCAAGGATTGCATCATAGGCTTCCAGAGGAATGGAAGCAATTTCTCCGGAAGATATCGTGCGTGTGATTATAGACGGATTTTCCCTGGCAATGAGGGGTTGGACATTTTTATCGGCATACAAAGTCACCAGACCGCAGCGGGCATGGAACGCCGCCATGCAGGCAAGTCCAGCCGCGCCGGAATAGTGTTCGCTTCCGGCAAACACGGCAATATGTCCCCTGTTTTTCTTGTAAGCGGACAGGTCAAGCGGACGAAGAGAAAAATCCTCACTGTCCGCCACATGAAGGACATCCTGAGCTGCATCAAGCACAATGGGAGGAAAGCCGGGATTCACAATGGAAAGTTCCCCGCATGCCTCCCTGAAAGCAGGGAGCAGGAGGGCGTATTTCATCATGCCCATCGTAATTGTCCTGTCCGCCCGCATCACAGGAGCCGAAGCGGGTACGTCGTCTCCTACCCCGGACGGGACATCGATAGAGCAGACATAAACATTCCTTGTCTCCTTGAGTATTTCCCTGCTTGTCTTCCTGACGGATGCGACCAAGGAGACCAGAGTCGCCGCATTACCCCGCAAGGGGCCGGATAGTCCGGTACCGGACAGTCCATCGACAATCACGTCGGCTTCCCTGAGAATTGCTTCCACGGAAGCTCCAGGCTCCTCTGTACCGATGTCCACGAACGGCAACCCCAAGCTATGTATGATACCGCGGTTCGTAGCACAGGATGGGGAAATACGGGAACCGCAGGCAATAACTGATATCTTGTCAAAACCTTCCATGAAAGCCTCGCGAGCCATCACCAAGGCATCTCCGCCGTTGTTACCGCCGCCTGCAAGGAAAACAACGGACATATCCGGGTTTATATATTCCCGTAGGATTTTCCACGCCAGCAGACCTGCCCTTTCCATCAGCACGATACCGGGGATTCCATATTGTTCCTGGGAATTCTCATCAATGGCGGCCATGGTTTTGGCACTGACTGCTTTTTCCATATGGGTAAAGGTACATCAGCGGTTGTCTACGGTCAACGGGGCAAGCCCGCCGGAATCATGCAGGAACCATGTCCGGCATGGATGGAAGAAGGTACAGCAAGAAAAACAGCCGTATAACACATACCATATCAGAAAATTTGAGCTATTGATGAAAACTAATTGCTCATATGGTTTCAGGTTACCAAATATGACGCACTACATCACCTTAAATAAGTTTATAATCTTTATAGATTATATCTATTACTATTAAAAAATGTAACAACCAAACCATTTCTTAAGCTTTTTTTCTGTATGCGCTATTGATTGAATCTGTAAACATGTTATTCTTGGAACATGGGAAAAATTAAATCTGAGTTTTGGCAACGAGTAGCTGTACTGCTAAAGAAAAGAAGATTAAAAATCGCGGATTTGGCACGCCTATCATCTGTTGATCAACGTGCGATATCCAGCGGGATTCGTTTACATACCATTCCCCAATCAGATACAGCCTTAGCGATTTCCGACGCACTTGGTGTTTCGGTAAGATTCCTTCTCTATGGCATTGATGATTCAGGAACGGATGACGAGCTTGAACAAGCCATTGAGTATTGTCGTAACAGCAGACAGGCCAGCCAAGTCCTGAAGCTATTGCAATTTCTCACCCCGCGACAATATGCCGTGTTGCTCGATGTCTTTGAGACATGGGGACTTGTAATCGGGGAAACTGGGGAAATCAATCTTTCGGGAGAAAAGAAACGCCTCCCTTGACACCCTCTGTGTGAATCACTATCTTCAAGGTGTCCTGGGGTGGTTGCATTGCAGCCTGAGATCATACCCGTTAACCTGATCTGGATAATACCAGCGCTAGGGAGACACCTTCAATCTCATCTTATCCCCTCGGCAGAACTACCACGTAGGAGGTGCTTTATGAGAAAGCATCAGTTTATGTGTGGTGTCCTTGCCATTCTTTTTGTGCTGACCCCGGCTTTTGGCGCCGGTGGCAAGGAAACCCCTTCCGGCACGGATTCAAGAACAACCTTGACCGTGTATGCATACGACTCTTTTCTGGGAGACTGGGGAGCAGGCCCTGTCGTTATTCCCCCCTTCGAGGAAAGAACAGGAATCAAGGTGAACCTTGTATCACCCGGAGATGCGCTGGAGGTCTTGAACAAGGCAATCAGCGAAAGGGAATCCCCCCGCGCCGACATAGTTCTGGGAATCAGCGACCACATGAGCGCACAAGCCCTGGCCTCTGATCTGTTCGAGGTATATGAAAGTACTGCCCTCACGCATGTTCCAGATTTTGTCCGCTTTGACAAGACGAACAGACTTCTTCCCTTTGAATACGGAAATTTTGCTTTCATGATTGATACAGAGAAAATCTCTCTTGACCAAGCTCCCCGAAGTCTTCGTGACTTGACGGAACCCCGGTTCAAGGACAAGATCATCCTGATTGATCCCCGTACATCATCAGTTGGACTTGGCCTGCTCATCTGGTCAATCCAGATATTCGGCGAAGACGGATATCTGGGATGGTGGCAGGATGTAGCCAGGAACGCCCTGACCATAGCGGATGGCTGGAGCAGTGCCTATGGTCTTTTCACGGAAGGGGAAGCTCCGCTCGTAATCAGCTACAGCACAAGTCCCGTGTACCATGTCCTGAACGAAAACTCCACACGCTACCGTGCATTAATCTTTGATGAAGGTCATAGTGCTACTTATGAAGGCATCGGCATCCTGAAAAGCAGCAAAAACAAGGAGGCCGCTCGTCAATTTGTCGATTATCTTCTGACCGACGCCCAAGAACAGCTTGCCATCATCAACAGCATGTATCCCACCAACGAAGATGTCGAGCTGTCCGATGTGTACGACTGGGCTCCAAAGCCTAACAAGACACTTAGCCTTGCTCCACAGGCTATTGAAAAAAACTTGGATAGATGGCTTACTGAATGGACAGAGGCGGTAACCAGATAAGGAATGACGGACAAGACACTCGACGAGAAGAATACGGATGCTCTGACGCGCAGCGGTTTCTACCGGGCATTGCCGGTTCCCGCCCTTGTCGTAATCTTCTTTCTGTTCCTTCTCCCGCTTGTCTCTACCTTGTCTCAGGCTTTCCGGGGGTCTGACGGCGGTTTTTCGCTGGAGTTGATTATCTCTGCCGTGACCAGTCCCTATACCATCAGGCTTCTTGGCATGTCCCTTCTCCAGGCCACGGCCAGTACAGTCGCTTCTTTCGCCATAGGCATGCCGGGAGCTTACATCCTGGCCACGTATTCCTTCCCCGGCAAGAAACTGGTCAGGTCAATCGGAACCATTCCGTTTGTCCTGCCGTCCATTCTGGTCGTCTTGGGTTTTGTCATCTTCTACGGCAACAATGGCTTGCTCAACCGCATCCTGATGAGCATTACGGGAACGACGGAACCACTGATACGTATTCTGTACTCGTTCCCTGCAATCATCCTTGCCCATGCGTTCTTCAATTTCCCTGTTTTCATGAACATCGTCTCATCCTTCTGGGAATCAATGGACAGACGCGTGGAAGATGCCGCCATGACCCTGGGGGCTCCCCGTAAACGGGTATTCAGGAGCATCACCCTGCCACGGCTCGTTCCTTCCATCATCAGCGCGGCGACACTGGTGTTCCTTTTCTGTTTTTCCAGCTTTGCCGTCATCCTTGTCCTGGGTGGCGGTCCACGGTATTCGACCCTTGAAGTCGAGATATACCGGGCATCCCGTTCCCTCGATGCAATCGGCCAGGCAGCCGCCATGAGTTTGCTGAGCCTTTTCATCATGCTCATTCTTCTTGCGGTTCACTCATATGCGCAGAGACAGGCGGCGAACCGGGAGAAACCGGCGCCTTATGCCACACGCACTACGTCTCCGGCGACTACCGGCAGGAAAATCGCCCTTGCCGCATATTCCGTGGTCACGGGTATTTTTGTCCTTGCTCCGATGCTGGGAATTGTCTACCGTTCCTTCCGCAGTCCACTATCCAGAGCAGGAGGAGAAGCGTTTTCCCTTCGTTGGTACAGGGAAATCTTCAGGCTTGCGGCGAGCAACGGCCTGATGGCAAGTGGATGGGAAGCCGTAGTCAACAGCCTCATCATTGCCATCGTCGTCGCTCTGGTGACGGTTCCTCTGGCGGTGAGCATAGCAACCTTCCTGCGCAGGAAGAATCCTGGGGCAACTTCACTGGAGCTGGCGGCTATGCTGCCCATGGCGGTAAGCTCGGTAATTATTGGTCTTGGCTATTTCCTGATAAGATCCCGGTTCCAATCCCCTGGCGCGGCCTACGTCCTTGTAGTACTCGCCCATGTAATCATTGCCATTCCTTTCGTCATGCGCTCTGTCCTGCCGGACTATCGGCGCATCCCTCCCTCCCTTTCCCACGCTGCCATGACGATGGGGGCATCCCCTTCCCGTGTCTTCTTCAGCCTTGAAGTTCCCTTGCTCAGGAACTCCATGGTAACCGGCGGCATCTTTGCCTTTGCCATCTCCATGGGTGAAATCAATGCGACACTGACGTTGAGTGACAGCACCTTTTCTACTATCCCTTTGGTCATGTACCGTCTGATCGGCTCATATAACTACCAGGGAGCCTGCGCGCTGGGTACGCTTCTGATCAGTGTCTGCGTCATCGTGTTCTTTGTCAGCGAATCATTACGGAGGAAACCAGCATGAGCAACAACTCCCCGCCCCAGACAGATTCCGGCCTCATATGCTCGCAGATATCAGTCTCATATCCTGAGTTCCGCTTGAACATAGACTTTTCCATAGCATCGGGAGAATTCGTTTCCATCGTTGGTCCTTCCGGCTGTGGAAAAAGTACGACGCTACAGCTGATCTGCGGCCTCTTTCAGCCGGAAACAGGCACAATCAGCCTCAACGGGAAAGACATCACGACATTGCCCGTCTGGGAAAGGGAAATCGGTATGGTCTTTCAAGATTATGCCCTTTTCCCCCATCTGGATGTCTCAAGGAACATTGCCTATCCACTCCGTCTCCGCAAACTCCGGAAAGCTGAACGCCGTGCGCGTGTGGACAGTCTTCTTGATCTTGTCGGTCTCACGGGTTACGGTCGGCGACGCATACAGAGTCTGTCCGGAGGCGAACAGCAACGGGTAGCACTTGCCAGAGCCATTGCGTCTTCACCCCGGCTCCTGCTGCTTGACGAACCACTTTCCGCCCTGGACGCCAAGATGCGTGTACGCCTACGGGAAGAACTGCTCCACATACAGAAACAGACGGGGATAACAACCATCTACGTGACTCATGACCAAGATGAAGCACTGTCGATGAGTGACAGAATCATCGTGATGAACCAGGGCGGCATAGAACAGGTCGGAACCCCGGAGGATGTATATTCCCGACCGGCGACCTTACATGCGGCGTTGTTCATGGGAGATGGGACGGTCATGCCCTATTCAATCATTCCTGACACCATCGTGACTCCTACAGGTCATTATGAATTTATCTACCGGGAACAGAAGGGCGAACATCTCGTGTTCTTCCGACCGGAACATGTGACCGTCCATGACGACCCCCTCCTGCCCTTCCCTGAGTTCCTTGCCCATGCGCGTTTTTCAGACGCCCGGATTCTTTCCTGTGAATACACCGGCTTTGCCTACCGCCTGCACTGTATATGGAAAGAACACCAAATCACCGCGCTCAGTACCACCCGTCCTCACTCGGAAAGCGTGAGCTTGGGAGTACGGCTCCGAAACCTCGTGGAATACTCTGACGGACTGCTCGTCTAAAACAGATTGCGCGTCTAAACCATCACCAGTGGCTTGATGTCTGCGGCGGTGAGTTCAGCGTCAAAGCGACCTTCCCTGATAGCTGTGATTTCATCACGCAACATGGCGGCTCTCTCGAACTCAAGGTTCTTGGCACATTCCAGCATCTCCTGCTCCAATTCCTTGATGTATTTCTTGCGTTCCTTTGCTTCCAGAAGATTGAACCGGCTCTTGCGGATGGCAATATCTTCCTTCTGGATTTCCAATGTTTCCGTCTTCTCCCTGATGATGATGTCCTGGATGGCTTTGACTATCGTGGTGGGAGTGATGCCATGCGCCTTATTGTATTCCATCTGAAGCGCACGCCTGCGATTTGTTTCCTTGATGGCCGTAGACATGGCATCACTCATCCTGTCGGCGTACATGATGACACGACCTTCCGCGTTCCTGGCCGCGCGTCCGATAGTCTGGATGAGACTGGTCTCGGAACGAAGAAAACCAATCTTGTCCGCATCGAGGATGGCGACCAAGGCGACTTCAGGCAAATCCAAGCCTTCACGGAGAAGATTGATGCCCACAAGGACATCAAATACGCCAAGCCTCAAGTCCCGAAGTATCTCGACCCGCTCGATGGTTTCAATCTCAGAATGGAGATAGCGTACCTTGAGCCCAAGGTTCGTCAGGTAATCGGTCAGATCCTCGCTCATCTTCTTGGTCAAGGTCGTGACCAGGACACGTTGCTTCTTTGCAATACAGGAACGTATTTCGCCGTAAAGGTTTTCCATCTGCCCTTCCGTAGGACGGACGGATATCTCAGGATCAAGCAGTCCTGTGGGACGAATCACCTGTTCCACGACCCGTGAACTTTCCGCAAGTTCCAGTTTTCCTGGCGTCGCCGAGACAAATACCCTCTGCCCGACCACATGGGTGAACTCATCGAATTTCAGAGGACGGTTATCCAAGGCAGAAGGCAGGCGGAACCCGTATTCCACAAGATTCATCTTGCGTGAACGATCGCCCTCGTACATTGCGCCGACCTGCGGAAGCGTGACATGAGACTCATCGATGAAAGTAAGGAAGTTGGGTGGGAAATAATCTAGCAGAACGGCGGGCCGTTCTCCTTCCTTCCGGTTGCTCAGGGGGCGGGAATAGTTTTCAATCCCGGAACAGTATCCGATTTCCTGAAGCATTTCCATATCATATTCGACCCTGGTCTTTATTCGCTCTGCCTCAAGAGGCTTCCCCGACGTGATGAAATGTTCGTACTGAGCCTCCATTTCATCCTTGATCCGTCCTATGGCCTTCACTACCTGTTCCTTGGGCATGACGAACTGCTTGGCAGGATACAAGGTAAAAGTCGGCACGCTCTCCTGTTTCTCTCCGCTGACAGGATCGAACCATTGGATGGATGATATCTCATCCCATTCCAGGCTGATACGTACCGCATTTTCCATATATGAAGGACATATCTCAATGACATCCCCGCGGACACGGAAATTTCCTCTCTTGAGGATAGCGTCATTGCGCTCGTACTGCATGCGGACAAGCTGCTCCAGCTCGCGGGTATGGTCGAACTGCATGCCGACGGCATAGGTCTTGGTCATGTCGCGCAGTGAAACCGGATTAGCCAGGCCGTAAATACAACTCACGGTGGATACTACAATCACATCCCTTCTTTCCATCAGGGAGAACGACGCGGACAGACGCAGACGGTCTATTTCATCGTTGATGTCGGCATCTTTCTCAATATACAGGTCTTTGCCGGGGACATAAGCCTCCGGCTGGTAATAGTCGTATGTCGAAACAAAGTATTCGACGGCGTTATTCGGAAAGAAAGACTTGAACTCCCTGTAGAGCTGAGCCGCCAAGGTCTTGTTATGGCTGAGAATCAAGGTAGGACGCTGTACCTTCTCAATAATCTTTGCCATGGTATATGTCTTGCCACTGCCGGTCACACCCTTGAGGGTCAGACGGTCTTCTCCTGCGATCAGTCCCTCGGAGAGCGCATCAATCGCCTGCTGCTGGTCTCCGCTGGTCCCGAAGGGAGCCACCACGGAAAATGGAATGACCTCTCCCCGCACATTGCCATGGATATTCGCCACCATTTCCCCGCCCCACGTTCCATCGACAGGAAAGATGTCTTCCTCATGTCCGCCGTATATATCTTCCATTGCTCCCTGACCTTCTCAACGCACGATGAGCGCGACATTTTCCGCGGTTCGTTCCACCAGCTCGACAATCACGGCCTTCTTCTCGCCCTTTCTGTCGATAGTGATTGTCACTTCGTCCTTAGGCTTTGTCTGCATCAGGGCGCTGTACATGTCCTCAAAGGTGGAGATATCCACGCCATTGATTCCCGTGATGATGTCCCCGCCCAGATAAATGACCTCATCCCCATACTTCACTCTCTGCGTACCGCCCCTCAATCCGGCTTTCTCCGCTTTTCCCTTGGCTGTCACCTGACTGATTAATATTCCCGCCGAGACATCCAGCTTCGCATACGAGGCAATGGATTGGTTGAGCTGGACGGGAACAATGTCAATCCACCCACGGGCCACCTTTCCCGTTGAGATAAGCTCAGGAATCGCGGCAATGGCAGTGTCTATCGGTATGGCGAAGCTGATGCCTTGCGCCCCTGAACTGACAGAGTACATTGACGTATTGATGCCGATCATCTCACCTTTGCTGTTCAGGAGGGGACCTCCGCTGTTTCCAGGATTGATTGCCGCGTCAGTCTGCAACATGCCCATGATCACCTGCCCCTTGCCGTCGCTCACCGGACGCCCCAGACCGCTAATCGTGCCAATCGTCATGGTTCTGTCATAGCCGAAAGGATTACCGATAGCAATGACCTTCTGCCCGACCTTCACGTTAGCCGATGAGCCGAAGACTATGGGCATCAAGGACATCTGTTCGGTCGGCTCAATCTTGATGACCGCCAAATCATTCTCCTGATCCATGCCGACCAAGCGGGCAGGAACGGAAGTACCATCATGAAGCCGGACGCTCAGGGATGCCGCATCTTCAATGACATGCGTGTTGGTCAGGATATATCCGGTCTTTGAGAGGATTACGCCACTGCCCATGCCTTGGTCAGGAACCATGTTGAGAAAGCCGGCGGTATTCCCAATGATAGTGGTGATGTGGACGACGCTCCGGTTCACCTTTTCATAGACGGCAATGTTCTGAAGCTCGTCCGCGCTATAGTTCCATGAAGCCTCGCCACCTTGAAAGAGCGTGACGCCGGAATCACCGTAGAAGATATCATTGACCGGCACTCCGGCCATCTCAAGGAGTCCCCGTTCCCCGTTTGTCTCCAGAACCTTTGACAGCGCAGCACGAAGTTGTTCATCGGCGCTTTGTCGGCTGATGGCCACGGTCCAGCGGAAAATAAGCACGGCAAGAGCCATCAACAGCGCGCCGCCCAAGGCAATGAGTGTTATTCTGAGTACCCGGCTGCGTCGCCAGGAACGAGAAATATCGACCACGTGTAAAAGCACCTCTTCTCAAGTGTAACGACAAGCCGAACCAAGGGCAAGGGACATCAGGTGAAGTTCCTGAGAACATAGCCTTCCTTGATGAGAGACAATCTTTCGGGATTGGCGGACAGTCCTTCTGAAAGGTAGATGTTCCCGGAGGAATCAAGAAGGATTGCCTCCATTCCCGGCAGGGAATCAATGAGTTCAAGTCCCTGTCTGATGCCCAGGACGAAGATAGCCGTGGAAAGGCTGTCAGCGGCGGCGGATGACGTTCCGATTACCGCTGCTGTCGTGATGTCAGTGTCAGCGGGATATCCTGTCTTTTTATCCATCAGGTGATGGTATATCACGCCATCCTGTACAAAATATCGTTCATAAGGCCCGCTGATCACCACGGTCTCATCGGATGCCCGGACAGTCATGAAGTAGTCCCCCCTTTCCATGAATGGATCCTGTAGTCCGATGTTCCATGCCGACCCGTCCGTCTTGGTTCCCATCACGAACACATTGCCGCCCAGGTTGATGATGGCACTTTCCACCCCTTTCCCGGCCAATGTTTCCCGAACCTTGTCAGCTGCATAGCCTTTTCCAATGGCGCCGAAGTCAAGCGACATCCCAGTCAGAGGCAGATAAATCGTATTGCGAACCTTGTCGAGTTCAACCAAGCGCCAATCGACAAGCGGCAGGACTGCCTCAATTTCTTCCTTGGCGGGCACATGGACACGGTCGGTCATGATTCCCCACGCATCTACCAGCGGCCCGATGGTCGGATCGAAAGCTCCATTGCTCAAAGATGCGTAATATAAGGCGGTATCCATCAGGTCAACCAGTTCCCTGCTCACCGTGACCGGAGCTATCCCTGCCTGCGCATTCACCTGGCCAAGCTCGCTGTCCGGCAGGTTACGGTTAATCAAGGCATCCACCGACTGGAGAACGGCAATGGCCGCATCGAAATTCTCTTGGGTGGCATGGTCGTACAGCGTAATGCGGGAAACTGTGCCGAACATCATCATTGTCCGGGACATGGCAGCCGTATTTTTCGGTTTTGCAGGGTTTACAGGGGACGAATCCCTCCCGCATGAGGCAAGGAAAAATAAAATCAGAATGATGGACAGCCATAGGCATAAGCGCAAACGCAGGCATAATAGCGGAACCGCCGCCTGATGACGCCGCCCCATGCCGGGTGATGACAAGGATTCCTGTTTCATGATATTTACTGCATGTCCTCAAGAGTGGGCGGATCACAGCCTTCACGGGAGCAGGTGATTCCTGCCGCCTTGGCAGCGAAAGCAAGGGCTGCGCGGATGACATCCCCATCAAGAGGTTCAAGATGCGCTTTTTCCCCATCCTTCCCGAAATAGCCCCCTTTCTCAAGGAAATAAAGCAAGGAACCACTGAACGTGTCGCCGGCTCCAATCGTATCCACGACCTTTACCTGCGGGGCTTCTTGGTCATACCTGTGTCCGTCGGATGCGAACCATGTGCTTCCTTTTCCTCCCCTGGTCAGGATGATATGGGCACGGGTAGTATCCCGGAGACGGGAAAGAGTTTCCGCTTCCGAAAGGCCGGGGTACATATATTCCAGGTCTTCCTCGCTGAGCTTGATGAAATCACTCAACCGGGCAGCGTCCTCCATCCTTTTCACCCATGCCTTCTTGTCCTCGATGAGAGACGGCCGCGCATTGGGGTCAAGAAAGATTACCGGACGGGGATTGAGAAAGGAAACCACGTCCAAGGTAGTGTCGCAAATGGGTTTCAACTGCATGGAAACAGAACCGATATGGAGTACCTTCACATCGGCATTCTGGGCCAGGGATTCAAGCAATTCATCACTCATCAGGCTTACCGTAGCCGTACCACGGGCATAGAAAGCATACTGGGCCGCTCCATGCTCATCAAGAGAAGCAAAGCCAAGGAGCGTAGGAAGCGTACTTGAGCACAGGGAAGGATCGAACAGGATGGTGTTCTCCACAAGATGGTCAAGTATCCTCCTTCCGAACATGTCCGAGGATATCTTGCCAAAGAAGGTCACGCCGCATCCCAAGCGAGCCGCGGCGGTCGCCGCGTTGAGTCCGCATCCTCCGACATGGCTGATGAAAGCTTTGCCTCGTTGTCCTTCATTGGACGGGATACCGATGAAATCTATCAATGCCTCTCCGATGACTCCTATCACTTTATCCTCCTAGACATACTGCTTCACATCCTGATCCTGAACCGAGGCATACAATTCTATGTATGGCTTGACCGGACTCATGTTAATCTTCTGGAGCAGAACTTCCTCGACCTGGAAAAAACCGACATCGCTGCTCATCTTCACGTCAATCCTGATAGGCCGTTTCTTTCCATGCCCGATGGTCACTGAATCAATGGCATTGGAGGAATACTTGTGAATGTCGCCGACCTTTGGTGTGGTATTGATGGTCATGGGGATGCGTGCCCTGCCCTTTTCCATATCACATCCATCAGCTATCAGGATGATGCCAGCTTCCAGGGAGTGGATGCGCCGGTTTGCCATATGTCCGACAATTCCTTCCGTAGCGGTAGAGGCTATGATTACGCGCCGATTCGGTTCGTCCGGAAATACCTGGACAAGAAGCCGTTCCATGATTGGGCGAGCTATGATGACACTGAGAATCTCATGATCCTGCCGTCCTATGCTCATCCCTACGTCATGGAGAAAGGCGGCAAGCATCACGGCATCCAGGCTGTCTTCATATGTGCCGATTTGCTCCGCCTCCAGGCTGGTCGTGATTCCGGAGGCGCGGAGCAGTTCCAACATGCGTACTGCATTGACCGCAACCTGGCGCATGTGAACCGGTCCATGATCATTGTATCCAAGCCGTTTGATGGAAACGCTGTTGGCATGATCCTGTAGGAGCTGGACTTCATCATCATCCACCAGCAGGCGCGCCAGACGTTCGGAGCTGCCGCCGGAAGGAATAAGTTTCAGAAAATATTTTTCCAGGGCGATTTCCTTGGGAGATTTCATTACATGTCTTCCTTTCCTTGTTAGGATAGTGCTTTTTTCCTTTTGCGTGAAGACTCGTGAAGAATGTCATTAAAGGGCATTAGTATTAAGAACCATTAAGAGCAGATGCCTGGCTTTCACAGCTTTTACAAGCATCGTCGTTATGATACCATGAGGAATAATTTCACTATGCTCCTTTGAAAGAGCGAAGGAATGGAAACCATGTGCGGAGAATCAGGGAAGGACGGCATGCCGGAAGTGGACGCCGGACAGAAGGAAATCAAGAATTTCCTTGAAAAAATCATAGAGGACGATCTTGCGGCCGGGCGGGTTCCGGGAAATACCATAGTGACCCGTTTTCCTCCGGAACCCAATGGGTATCTGCACATCGGACATATAAAATCCATCTGCATCAACTTCGGTCTGGCGCAAAAATACGGAGGCCGATGTCATCTGCGCCTTGACGACACCAATCCTGAAAAAGAAGACATGGAGTATATCAATGCCATCAAGAATAACGTGCGTTGGCTCGGCTTTGATTGGGGAGAACTTGAATACCATGCCTCTGACTATTACCAGCATCTCTATGAGATTGCCGTCCGGCTTATTCATGAAGGCAAGGCGTATGTTGATAGTCTCTCTGCGGAAGATATGCGTGCCTACCGGGGAACTTTGACCGAACCGGGGAAAAACAGTCCGGACAGGGAACGTTCCGTCGAGGAGAACTTGCGCATCTTCCAGGAAATGAAGGATGGCAAGCATCCGGAAGGCTCCTATACTCTCCGCGCGAAAATTGACATGGCAAGTCCGAACATGAACCTGCGGGATCCTGCCCTGTACCGCATCAAGTTCGCCTCCCATCCCCGGACGGGAGATGCCTGGTGCATCTATCCGATGTATGATTATACCCATCCGATCAGCGATGCCATCGAGGGCATCACTCATTCCTTCTGTACCCTGGAGTTTGAAGACCACAGACCCGCCTATGACTGGGCTACGGCAATTGACGGCATAAATCATACGCCTCACCAGTACGAGTTCGCCCGCTTGAACATTTCCTATTTCATCATGAGCAAGAGGAAACTTCTCTTTTTGGTCAAGGAAGGTTATGTGAAAGGATGGGATGACCCACGCATGCCGACAATCAGCGGCATCCGCAGGCGGGGCTACTCACCGGAAGCCATGAAGGATTTTGTCTCCCGTGTCGGTGTCGCCAAGGTTGAAGGGGTCGTCGATTATTCCTTGATGGAGTTCTGTGTCCGCGAGGATCTGAACAAGCGTGCCCACCGTCGCATGGTCGTACTCGACCCCGTCACGGTGATCATCGATAACTACCCTGAAGGGCAGATTGAGTATGTGGAGTCGGAAAACAATCCGGAAGCACCTGACGCAGGTGTCAGGGAAGTTCCGTTTGGCAGGGAGCTTTACATTGAAAGGGAAGATTTCATGGAGGTTCCGCCAAAGGGTTATCATCGGCTGTACATTGGTGGCGAGATACGCTTGAAAAACGCTTATTACATCACTGCCAGAAGTGTCGTGAAGGATGCGGATGGCACTGTCACAGAAGTCCATTGCACCTATGATCCGCAATCACGCGGCGGTGAGACGCCCGATGGTCGCAAGGTCAAGGGAACCAGCCACTGGGTTGCCGCCGCCACTGCCGTGGACTGCGAGGTACGACAGTACGACAAGCTCTTTGCCACGGAGAATCCTGGGGCGGCTACGGGGAATTTCCTTGATGACATCAATCCTGATTCCCTGACGGTAATCACCCATGGCAAGGCAGAGCCTTCGGTGCTTGACTTTGCTCCCGGTGACCATCTCCAGTTCCTGCGCAACGGGTACTACACTCCTGATTCCGGCGACTGGTCGAAAGAACATCCTGTCTTCAACCGTACAGTGACGTTGAAGGACAGCTGGGCAAAGATGAAAAAGAAGATGGGGCTGTAGACGTTTATATCCCGACTTACCGCTGATAGGACGTGCCATGACTTATTTTCCTGTCAGCGGTATGGCATCTACTTTTTACATAGTCGTCATTTTCTTGTTCTCCTGTGTTATACACGCTCAAAATTTAATTATCTTATTATATTTACATCTAAAATCACCAAATAACCCGAAAGTATTATATGCATTTCATGCAAAATCATACCTTTGGGTAATAGTAAACTGCCCATCAACGGATTTATACTATCGTATCATTACCTCCGCATTGGTTGGGCTGATATGTTGTCATCTTCTTCACGGAGAAAGGAAAAGACACAATGAGAGAGAGAGAGAGAGAGAGAGAGAGAGAGAGAGAGAGAGAGAGAGAGAGAGAGAGAGAGAGAACGAAAATCTGAGAGCCCTGCGTATGAACAAATCTAGCAGACCAGTCTTTATAGTTCTTACGACCATCCTGATTCTTCTTGTCGCCTTTGTTTCATGCGCTGACAAACCGAACGTCTCAAGCTCCAACACAATACGCTTCATCTCCGAGATAGGACGCAAGGCCACCGCTGACTCCGGCTGGAGTATCGGGGATGAAGTCGGCATCTACATGGTGGAGGCTGGTGAGGACGTGGCTACTGTCGCCGCGACCGACCGTGACAATGTGCAGTACGTGGCAGATACGGCGGACATCACCTTCTCCGCCTTCTCCGCGGCAGATGCCTCCAACCCCTTGAAGTGGGATGACCTTAGTACAAATCCTGCACCATTCTTTGACTTCATCGCCTACTATCCCTATGTATCATCCATCGCTGATACCACGGCTCTGCCCATACATGTCTATCCGGGTTCCGAGGAACAGGATACCGGAAAAGCTGACTTCCTGTGGGGAAAGAAGGCTGGTGTCCAGAACAACACCTCTACGGTCAACCTGACGCTCAGTCATGCCCTCTCCCGCCTTGTTGTCAACATCTCTCCGAGTACCACCGTTGATAAGGCTGCCATCACGGGCGGTACGCTTGTCGCCACTGTCACGGGCATCAACACGCAGGCAACAATCGACCTGGACAGCGGAGATGTGGCTCCTGTAATCCCTAGCGACATTGATGTCGTCATGAAGGACATCTCCGGCACGCTCACGGATGCGGAGAGGACTGCGGGCAAGCGGCGCTATGAAGCCGTGCTGATACCGACGGACAACGTTACCGCCCTGTCCTCCCTTGGTCTGCGTTTCACCTTGGGTGGCGAGACATACGAGTGGGCTGCTTCCAGCGTAGCGTCCTCCGATGAGTACAGGATTGTCTTGGAGAGCGGCAAGACGCATGTCTACAACATGACGCTCAATACGGCGGCGGATGAAGTCGCCGTCGCGGAGATTCTCATAGGGATAGTGGACTGGGACACCGGGAGCGGGGTGAACGCAGCGGCAACCAAGGCATACAGCCTCACCTTTGGAGCCAACGAAGCCACGAGAGGCAGTGCTCCGGGACGGATGTATGCTCATGAGGGAAGCCAGGTCACGTTGCCGACTCCTGGAACATTGGAAAAGGATATCCATAACTTCTACGGATGGAATACCGAGATTGATGGCAGCGGAGATTCATATGCCGCTGGTGAGTCCTTCACCATGCCCGCCAATGATGTGACGTTGTATGCGCGGTGGGTGGTGAAGGTCAAGTCAGTCTCCGCCGGAAACAATTTCACGATGATTCTGGCAGAGGACGGTACACTCTGGGGGGTAGGATACAACGAATATGGCCAACTGGGTGACGGCACTTTCGGCTATTCGAACAACAGAAACACGCCCGTGCGGGTCAAGGCCAGTACCGATCCCGACGACTTCATGACCAATGTCGAGGCTGTCTCTGCTGGATACCTCCATACGATGATTGTGAAGGAGAACGGCACGCTCTGGGCGACGGGATACAACGAATATGGTGAACTGGGTCTGGGTGGCAACTTTCCCGGAACCAACAGAAGCACGCCCGAACAGGTCACGGTCATGGGGACTACTGTCGACGATGTCTTTACCGGATATTATCACACGTTAATCCTGGAGACGGACGGCGCACTCTGGGCGACGGGATACAACTATTATGGTCAACTGGGTGACGGCACTACGACCAACAAAAGCACGCCCGTAGAGGTCTGGAATTCTATCGATGGTACCGAGCTCATGACTGACGTCACGATTGTCTCCGCCGGAGCTTATCACACAATGATTATGAATGACGGCACGCTCTGGGCGGTCGGACGGAACAATTTTGGTCAACTGGGCATCGGCACTTCAGACGACTCGAACTTCACAGGCATACCCGTGGAGGTTCCATCCATGAATACTGATCCGGACAATCCTGTCGTGGCTGTCTCTGCCAGATCCATGTACACGATGTTCCTGAAGGAAGACGGCACGCTCTGGGCGACTGGAAACAACAGTTCTGGCCAACTGGGTATCGGCACTACGACCAACAAAAGTACTCCCGTGGAGGTCTGGGATTCTACCGATGGTGACGTGAAAATGACTAATGTCAAGGCGGTCTCTGCCGGATTCACCCATACGATGATCCTGAAGAATGACGGCACGCTCTGGGCGACTGGAAACAACAGTTCTGGTCAACTGGGTGTCGGTGATAATACCAACAGAAGCACTCCCGTGAAGGTCACGTCCATGGGTTCTGATGTCGAGGCTGTCTCCGCCGGGAATTCCCACACGTTGATCCTGAAGAAGGACGGCACGCTCTGGGCGACTGGATACAACCTATATGGTCAACTGGGTCTAGGTAACAGCGGTTCGGGAACCAACAGAAACACGCCCGTGCAGGTAGTTTTCTGACCGGGACATGAGGAGATACCGGCGCACACACCCACCGACTGACAGATTGTTCCGTTGCGCCGGTCATCTCCTCCCGCCACACTATTTTCCCATCCTCACTTACCGATTATTTCGGATACTCCGACTTCTTCCCCCATTTCATGATACCGAACGCACAATTGGGCACGGGAATTTACTCCTAACTTTTTTCTAATCCTAAGGAATGAACTCTTTATAGAATTTTCTGTCGTCTCAAGAATATCAGCAAGCTCCTTGTTTTTAAGGCTTCCTTGACTGTTGCAATAAACCTCAAGTAATTGTTTTTCCTTCAGGGTTAATGTAACCATTGCCTGTTTGGTGTCCTCAATTTCCCTTATCACGGAATCCGGTGTTTGGAATGATAGCTTGTGAAGCATTGCATTCTGATTTTCAATAGCTGCTTCCAAAGCGCGCATTTTCCTCTTCTTTTCGTCTACTATGAAAAAAACTATGCTTCCTAATAAAACGAAGAAAAAGATGATTATGAAAAAATATAATCCTGAGAAAAATGGAATACCTTCATACCATTCTCCTGTCACACCCAGACATATAAGGATACTCAACGGAACAAGCGTCTTTAGTAAGAATCGCCTATCAAGAAAATGATATAAATATGCGAGGGACACTGATAAAGTAAACAGTCCCCATCCCCGGAATGAGTTGATATTAATAAAAATGGCAATTGCACCCAAGCAATACAAAATGATACATTGAATTATCTCGAAAACAATGCTTTCCCAAAGACATGTTACCATGATTATCGGCAATGAGCTGACCAATACAATAATATCCAGTGTAAAAAAATTAGCATCGATTCCACCGGGTTTGAAAAAATGACCATACATCAGATTTGCAGCTAATATCATTAGCGCGACACACAACAATATCACACCAAATAATTTTTGTCGGTTCTTGGCCATATCCAGTTGTTCCATCACATTATTTGTATTTTTCTACCAGAATATCTGGCACTGTATATGCGTACCACTAATCTTCTTTTATGTAAACTATAAATTAGTACTTAATTATTCGAATCTTTTTGTCGTTCAGCTTTTTCCCGCTGAACGAGAAAATAAAAACCGCCCACAGAGGACGGTTCCTTGTCTACCCGCCGCAGTCGCTGGAATACGGCGGAAATCTTATGCCAGAGTCTTAATAGTTCTTGGCGACCAGTTCGAAATATGCCTGGGGATGAGCGCACACAGGACATACCTGAGGGGCTTTCTTCCCTACATGGACATGTCCGCAGTTGATGCACTTCCAAATCTGCTCTCCGTCACGGGAGAACACAAGACCGTCCTTGACGTTCTTCAGCAGGTCGAGGTATCTCTCCTCATGGTGTTTCTCAATGGCGGCGACTCCACGGAACATGGCTGCAATGCGCTTGAAGCCTTCTTCTTCCGCAATCTTGGCAAAACCAGCATACATGTCAGTCCACTCATAGTGTTCACCATCGGCGGCATCCTGGAGATTGATTGCCGTCTCTGGGACATCATCACCGTGGAGAAGTTTAAACCACAGTTTGGCATGTTCCTTCTCATTGTCAGCGGTCTCATCAAATAGATTCGCAATCTGAACATAACCATCCTTGCGTGCCTTCGCTGCATAGAACGTATATTTTGTGCGAGCCTGGGATTCACCGGCAAAAGCTGTTTTCAAATTTATTTCAGTCTTGCTTCCCTTCAACTCCATGAAATACTCCTTCGAGGCAGAACGCTCAGCCTCTTTTCTTTTTCTGACAATCGGGACATAACCCGTTGAATATCAGGTCGTATCCGTGGATTTTATATCCACTGGCATCTCCATTCAATAAACTGGCGTGGATGCTCTCAGATATGTCAAGGGCAACATCAGAGACTGCGCCGCACGCCGAACAGTGTATATGGTGATGATCCATCAGCGTGTGATCGAACCTATCAGGGGCATGAGGGACATGTACCCGGAGGACCCGTCCACTTTCAACAAGGAAATTCAAATTGCGGTAGACAGTGGCTTTGCTCAGATGTGGTCGTTCTGCCACAATTTCTTCATAAATTTCTTCAGCCGTCGGATGGTCACAACGACGACAGACAGTATCGTAGACAAGCTGGCGCTGTATAGTCTTGCGACGATTCTTTTCTGTTTCCATTTTACTTCCTGCCCTTTGAACCTTATTGTTAAGTAGTTATACTACTCACACCCTTTTTGTCAAGCAATGCAACAAAATAACAAGGGACTCCGAAAAGTCCCCTGCACAAAAAAATCCATCAGAGTCTAATTAACATCCTTTCAGGATATCAAACACACAACCTATCTTTCTTCATCATCCCTGTTTCGACTCTCGGCAAATTCAAACCCATAGGGCCGGGGACCTCGCTTCTTGCTTTCCGTCCGGGGACGGTCTTCGTTGAAGCGCGGCCTGTCACTGTTGAAACGTGGCCGGTCATCACGGGAACGATCGAAAGGACGGTCGCCTCCACGCGGTCTGTCAAAAGGACGTCCACCCCTGTCATCCCTGTCACGGGAGAACGACGGTCGGTCACTATTGAAGCGCGGACGGTCGTCACGGGAACGGTCAAAAGGACGTCCGCCCCTGTCATCCCTGTCACGGGAGAAAGATGGCCTGTCACTGTTGTAACGCGGACGGTCATCACGGGAACGATCGAAAGGACGGTCGCCTCCACGCGGCCTGTCAAAGGGACGTCCGCCCCTGTCATCCCTGTCACGGGAGAACGACGGTCGGTCACTATTAAAGCGCGGGCGGTCGTCACGGGAACGGTCAAAGGGACGTCCGCCTCTGTCATCCCTGTCACGGGAGAACGACGGTCGGTCACTGTTGTAACGCGGACGGTCGTCACGGGAACGGTCAAAGGGACGTCCGCCCCTGTCATCCCTGTCACGAGAGAACGACGGTCGGTCACTGTTGTAACGCGGACGGTCATCACGGGAACGGTCGAAAGGACGTCCGCCCCTGTCATCCCTGTCACGGGAAAAACGTGGTCGGTCATCACGGGAACGATCGAAAGGACGGTCGCCACCACGCGGCCGGTCGTCATTGAAGCGCGGCCTGTCACTGTTATAACGCGGACGGTCATCACGGGAACGGTCGAAAGGACGGTCGCCACCACGCGGGCGGTCGAAGGAACGGCTCCCTCGCTCGTCATTGTATCGTGGCCGGTCACCATTTTTACGCTCATCCCGGCGTTCTTCAAAAGCCTTTCGTCCGCGAGCATTGTCACGGCCATTATCGGAGTCGTCTTTGGAAAAGCCCCTCTCAGCCTTGGATGCGGGAGACAACGCAGGTTCCTCACCCCACTCCAGGCTCAGGAAGGAATCATCACTATCCTCGTCCTCATCATCGTCTTCATCTATCACGGCATCTTCATCCTCGGCGAGGAACTCATCAGAATCATCAGAAAGCTCTTCCGTGAGAAATTCATCTGTTGCCGCGGATATGTCCATTTCGGCCTTTTCTTCTTCTGAGATTTCTTCTTCCACGACTTCTACCTGCTTTGCTTTCCGGGCTGCCTTTTTACGTGGAGCAGGCTTTTCTTCCTGTGCTTCAGCAGAACCCTCGGAAAGGCTTTCAGCTGCCGCTGCCATCTCCTCAGCTTCCTTTTCTTTCTTTGTTTTCCGGGGTGCTCTCTTGCGAGCCACCGGCTTTTCTTCCTGTGCCACAATCTCTATGGCTTCATCGGCGCCTTGCGCCTCGGCGAGAACACCGTCAGCCACATCAGCGGCCAGGATATCTACATCATATTCCTTTTCCAAAATCCAACTCCTCGTACTTATTCTCCGGCGCGCAAAACCCGGCGCACGGACATCTTGTGTAATCTCTTTAAGCTCAAACCCCTGAATGCGGTCACCCTTCATTTTAAAACCGCTTAAATTCGTTGAGAAAAGCAATAAAGAACCTTTCTTCAATAATCCATTGAGCAGGCGGAACCATTTCAGATGGTCGCGCTGGACATCAAAATCCTTTTTCATCCTGCGGCTATTCGAGAAACTGGGGGGATCGAAGATAATCAAGTCATACTTCTGCCCTTCCCAGAGAGCCTTTATGACAAACGCGTAAGCATCGCTCGTTACACAAGGCACCTGTGATCCAAAAAAACCATTGCTGCGCAGGTTATTCACGCACCACGTGCTATACGTGGGACTCATATCGACGGAGACGACTTTCGCTGCGCCTCCGGAGGCGGCATACACGGAAAAAGATCCCGTATAGGAGAACAGGTTCAATACCGTTGCTCCATGGGCAAGTTCCCGCACCATCTGCCGCGTCATCATGTGGTCTAAAAACAGACCCGTATCTATTCTCTTTCTCAACTCCACGGTAAAGGTCAGTCCATTTTCCTTTACCTCTACTTCACACTCCTCCTCATCCACAGCTTCATGCTGTTCACGTCCTTCCCTTTTGTCACGGGTATGAACCATGACATGGTCATCACTCACGTACAACATTCGGGAAACTACATCCACGCATACGTCCAGATCCTTCTCATCAAACCATCCGTCACTGTAATCTGTAATCCGTGCGTAAGAAGCATATAGATCGACAGTCAGCGGAACAGATTCCAAGTTACGGTCATACACTCTCATGCAGTTGGTATCAGTCTTCAACATGAGCCGACGCATCGCCAGCGCGTTCTTCTTAAGTATTTTTCCAAAATCCTTGACCGCAAAATCCTCTATGGACACAGGACGCCACCTCGCCAGCGCGAGTATATCGCATACCATCACAACACACAATATACTTGTAAGATAATACATAAAATACTGAAAGAAAAGAAGTTGATATTTCACTACCTCCATAGTTTCGCAGTTAGATGACAGAGAAGGAGGGAAGTAACTTCTTGTGAGGGAAGTAGCAAGAAGTTTTTTTTGCACTTTCCTGAAAACATTCATCAGTTTGGCATTGTGTGGCACTGTGAGGTATGATATGATTCTCCTCAGAAGAGGTGCCCGATGTTCATCAAGATAGTCCCCGAAAACAAGAGCGGACGCAAACGCCTGGCCTATTACTCCGGCCATCGCAAAAACGGCACGGTGAAGCACTCCCTCGTGCAGTGGCTCGGCTATCTGGACGAGCTCCAGGCGCTCTACGATGACCCGGTGAGCCATTTCAAGGCCGAGGCGAGACGGCTGACGCAGGAAGAGAAGGAGCGGCAGGTGTCCCTGAGCGTCTCGACGGCCGAGCATTTCCACTTCGCCCCTGGAGAGGGGACGGACTGCACGGACCCGGAGGTGAGGGCGGACAGGATCCTCAGCTACGGCGTCCTGCCGCTGCTGAAGCTCTACCACGAGCTGGAGATCGACTATTTCTGGAACAACAGGAGGCGCTACACCAAGGCGCTCTTCAACCACAACAGCATCTTCCGGCTGCTGGTGTGTTCGCGCATCCTGGCGCCGGACAGCAAGCTGGGTACCTGGCAGGCGCGCCAGAGGCTTGCCGGGGACGTGGCCTTCAGCGCCGACGACGTGTACCGCTCCCTCGCGTTCTTCTCCCGGCACAAGGACGCCCTCATAGACCATCTGGGGCGGATGGTGGAGCGGCAGTACGGGCGGGACACGGGCCTGCTGTACTACGACGTGACCAACTATTACTGGGAGGTGGACGCCGAGGACGAGCTGAGACGGCGGGGGGTGAGCAAGGAACACCGGCCCGATCCCATCGTGCAGATGGGTCTGTTCATGGACGCCGACGGCATCCCCCTCTCCTACGGCCTGTTCCCGGGCAACACCACCGACGTGGCCACCTTCCGCCCCCTGCAGCAGACGGGCCGGACCATCTACGTGGCGGACAGGGGCATGATGAGCGGGATGAACGTGGCCTCCATCCTGCTGCGGCACAGCGGGTACGTCATCAGCTCGTCGGTGCGCACCTGCACCGCGGAGCTGCAGGCCTTCATCCTGAAGCAGGAGGGCTACGTCCATGGTGCCGCCGATGGAGATTTCAGGTACAAGAGCCGCCTGACTCCGGTCGAGCGTTGGGTGACCGATTCCGCGACGGGCGGAAAGAGGAAAGTGACGGTCAACGAGAGGCAGGTGGTGTTCTTCAGCCGCGCCTACCAGCAGAAGGCACGCCACGAGAGGATGAAGAGCATCGAGAAAGCCCAGCAGGCGGCGGGCGGGGGGCAGAACACCGTACTGAACAACCATGCGGGGAGACGGTTCCTGAAGAAGAGCATCTTCGACGGGGCCTCCGGAGAGCGCGTGGAAGCTCCTGAGTTCTCTGTCTCCCTGGATACGGAGCTGCTACAGCGGGAGGAGGCGCTGGACGGCTATTACCTTATCTGCACCAACGTGGTAGGCACCGAGGAGGGGGAGCCCCCCTTCGCTGGGCGGGCCCGTTTCCGCAGGGACAACCTCTTCGAGCTGAACCGACCAGTGGACGACGTGGACATCATCGACATGTACCGGGGCCTGTGGCGCATCGAGGAATGCTTCCGCATCACCAAGACGCACCTGGAGGCCCGTCCGGTCTATGTGCGTACCCGCGACAGCATCGAGGCTCATTTCCTCACCTGTTTCGTCTCCCTGCTGCTCCTGCGGCTTCTGGAGAAGAGGACGGGGGGAACCATGTCCGTGGGCCGGATGGTGGATTCTCTGCGCCAGGCCCTGCTGGGCGACATCGAAGGGCAATGCTTCATGAACCTGTACTGCGACCCCGTCATCCAGGACATCGGCGCAGCCCTGGACATCGACATGAGCCGGAAGTATTACGCGAAAGCCGATGTGAGGGCACTTTTTGCGGCAGTGAAGAAGACCTGATGCCACACACATGAATGTTATAGCATCTTGTCAGTAACCCCTTGCATTAGAATGAGTACGGATGTTTTTTCGCTTTTTTAACTGCGAAACTCAGGGTATATCGCATACCATCACAACACACAATATACTTGTAAGATAATACATAAAATACTGAAAGAAAAGAAGTTGATATTTCACTACCTCAGTTCCCCTGCACTGCCTTTCCTTAGTTTTCCCTTGGTCTTTCCTTGACCTTTCCTCATGGGAAAAAGACATCTGTCATTGATAAAGATGGATGAATGTGGCATTCTATACCCACTTGGAAAAGGAGATTGCCATGGATCAGAACGCCTACGATTTCATAAAGGAGTTGGAAGCGGAATATGGGCAGCCCATTGACTGGAAGACATATTCCATGTGGTTCGGTCGGTCGGATGGTACGGTCAGGGATTATGGAGTCCTTCTTTTCCGCATCGGCGATATCATGTACTATGAGGATTTTGAAAAACAACGCTCTATTCTCGGCTTCCAGCTCCCGAAAAAATCACATGCGCCCGCTTTTGTGAAACTCAAGGGCAATTTCTCCTGTAGGGAAGTCAAGGATATCTGCAAGGTCGTCAAGGCATCAGCCGCTACATGGCTGCGTACGCCCTCTGCCCCGCCGCTCCGTCCGGCAAGCAAGATTATCGCGCTGTTAAGACAAACGGTCACTATGATTACTATGGATGATGGAACAATGATGTTCTTCGAACTGCTGGATGAAAAAGCATTCAAGGAAAACATCGCCCAGTACAAGGAGGCATGAGACATGGGAGCATTCAAGGCATATGATGTACGTGGAGTGTATGGAGTTGATTTCAATGCGGAGACGGCATACCGGATAGGATACCATCTTCCGTCATTGCTCCAGGCATCCTTTGTCGTAGTCGGACGCGATGTGCGAACCAGCAGCGATGAAATATATGAAAACCTGACCCGCGGCATCACCGATGCGGGCGCTGATGTCTGGAACATCGGTCTGGCAACTACTCCGATGGTGTATTTTGCTACCGTCTACTACAAGGCAAGCGCTTCGGTTCAGATAACCGCCAGCCATAACCCGGCGAAATACAATGGTTTGAAGATCAGCCGGGCCGATGCCATCCCCGTAGGTGGTGATTCGGGGCTGAAGGATCTTGAGGCACTGGTTTCCCAAAACATCACTCGGACGCCTTCTAACGTTCCTGGACATATCTTTGAAAAAGATGTAAAGCCTGCATACATAGATTACCTCAAGACTTACCAGCCTGACCTGTCCGACCTGAACGTGAGCATCGACTGCTCGAACGGCATGTCTTCAATCCTGATAAAGGATATCATCGGATCTGACCACCATTATCTTTTCGATACTCTCGACGGAACGTTCCCCAACCATGAACCCAATCCCCTTGAGGAAGAAAACTGCGCAGCCATCAAGTCTGCGGTCCTGAAAGAAAAGAGCAATGTCGGTGTGATTTTTGACGGTGACGCCGACCGGGTAATGTTCATTGATGAGAAAGGCCGGTTCATTCAACCTGATTATATCACCGCAGTGATCGGCACATGGTATCTTGCCCGTGAAAAGGGCAATGTCCTCCAGGACATCCGCACCAGCCGTTCTACGACAGAGTACCTCACCCGTCTGGGCGCCCATGTAGTGACGTGGAAGGTCGGCCATGCCTTTGCCAAGATGAAGATGCGTGAAATCCAAGCCATCTTCGGCGGGGAACTGGCGGGGCATTATTACTTCCGGGATTTCAACTGGTGCGACAGCGGCATGGTGGCCGCGCTCATTGTCCTGAATGTCGTTTCTTCATTGAAGAAAGCCGGACGAACCTTCTCGTCCCTCATTGATGAAATAGTCGCATATGCGAACAGCGGAGAGATCAACTTCAAGTTGGAGCAGAAGGACGAGGCAATGCAGGCTCTTTACGACCGGTATGTCTCCCATGATTCACCTGCTTCGCTACTGGACATCGACGGATACAGGATTGAATTTGATTCATGGTGGTTCAATGTCCGAAAATCCAATACGGAGCCTTATCTGAGGCTGGTCGTGGAAGCCAAGACTCGGCAAGAACTGGATGGCAGGGTCGCGGATCTTTCCAGCATCATCCATCGTTTTTCATGATACGGAGGTTTCCCATGAGAGTACTTCTAGTTGGCGGCGCCGGATATATCGGCACACATGTTGCGCTTGCGTTCCAAGACCGCGGGGATACTGTCGGCATCCTTGACAACCTGTCTACCGGGCTGAAAAGCAATGTCCTTGACGGCTCTGAATTCTACGAAGGCGATATCATGGATACGCAATGCCTTGACCGTGTCTTTGCGAAAGGTTGGGACGCCGTCGTGCATCTTGCCGCCTTCAAGGCCGCAGGAGAATCAATGCTCAAACCTGAGATATATGCAACAAACAATATCACAGGTTCCTTGAACCTCATCAATGCCTGCTTGAAGCACAATGTCATGAGATTCATCCTCTCATCCTCCGCGGCCGTATATGGCGAGCCAGTCTATCTGCCTCTGGATGAAGCGCATCCGAAGCATCCGACGAATTACTATGGCTATACCAAACTGGCCATTGAACAGAACCTGGAATGGTTTGACAGACTTAAAGGACTCAAGTTCGTCGCCCTGCGTTATTTCAATGCCGCAGGCTACGATGTGTCAGGTAAGATGCTGGGACTGGAAAAGAAACCAGCAAACCTGATTCCCTTGGTCATGGAGACAGCAATCGGGAAAAGGCCGAATCTTCTGGTTTTCGGGAACGACTACCCCACCTCCGATGGAACAGGGGTGAGGGATTATGTCCATGTGACCGACTTGGCGGATGCGCATGTCAGCGCAACGGATTACCTTGTTGCAAAGAATACGTCCCTCACTGTCAACCTGGGAAGCGGCTCAGGAGTCAGCGTCCAGGAAATTATTGACAAGTCCAGGGAAATCACTGGGAGGGACATTCCGGCTCAGTATGTCGATAGGAGGCCGGGGGATCCTGCCAAGCTCGTCGCATCATCATCACTGGCGGAAAAGGAACTGGGATGGAAGGCACGGTACAGTGACATTGAGACCATTCTCCGGACTACATGGGAAGTATATCTTGCGGACAGAAAGAAATCTGTCATTACATCCTGAAGCTGGATGAAGCGTTTAGCTAAGAAAGGATGTAATGAAGCCGGGAATCTTTCACGTAGCGCGACAGACTGCGGAGGCTTTCTTCGGAAAGGCTTGAGACGAGGCTGATGCAGTCCTCGCGTGCGTTGATACCATCAATTTGCAAGTTCTGAAGAAAAAACCGAAGAAACGTGCGGTACTGGGTATAGTATGTCATTGCTGTTTTCTGCCCCTTTGGTGTAAATTCGATACCGCTATCAGTATTCCGGGATACGAGATTCTGTTCTTCCAGTTCTTTCAACATGACTGTGACGCTTGCCCTGGATATTTTCAGTCGTCTGGCAACGTCAACAGGACGAATCGATTCCGGATGTTCCATGTACAGTTCATAAATAGAAAGCAGATATCGGATTTTTGCTGGGCTTAATTCCACTGAGCGGTTCCTTCGTTAGTTATAACTAACTTATCATCAAGTGATTTCCTTGTCAAGGTGTGCCAACATCCAAAATTTCTTTTAAAATTTTTTGGAATACTTCATATAATTTTATATATTATATAAATTAAAAAATCATGCTCACTGCTTCAAAAAAAAACTCACTGAAATGAAATTCAAGAAATAATCAGTACTTGTTCCGGAATATTGTAAAAGCTATAATTCCCAATGTTAGTAGAGGCTAATCTTTTTTTGGATGGAGGTTTTACCCATGCCGCTGATTTTCGCTGAAAAAGGCAAATCCTGCTTCATAACAGATATCCAGGGAAGGGACAAAACCAAGACCTTCCTTTCCAGCCTCGGTTTCATTCCTGGCAATGAAGTGATGGTCGTATCAGAAGTTTCCGGCAATCTCATTGTCATGGTACAAGGTTCCCGTCTGGCCGTAGACCGGAATCTGGCGACACGCATACACGTCGCTTAGATAACCCCGCGCATATTTTTACATGGAGGCATATATATGACATTGGATCAGGTCTCTGCTGGTGAGACGGTGTCCGTTGCGAGGCTGAATGGCGTGGGAGCCGTGAAAAGGCGCATCATGGACATGGGGCTCACGAAGGGTGTGGCTGTTACTGTCCGCCGCTTGGCTCCCCTGGGGGATCCCGTCGAGCTGACGGTTCGTGGATATGAACTGTCCATCAGGCTCTCTGAAGCAAAACTGATTGACGTAGTCGGACAGGAGAATTGCAAATGAAACATGTAGCACTTGCAGGCAACCCCAACAGTGGCAAGACGACCTTGTTCAATGAGTTGACAGGAAGCAGCCAGCATGTGGGAAACTGGCCGGGAGTCACTGTCGAGAAGAAAGACGGATACATAAAAGGAAACAAAGAGTTCGTCGTGGTGGATCTGCCCGGCATTTATTCCCTTTCGCCGTATTCGGCTGAAGAAGTCGTATCACGGAATTATTTAATCGGCGATGAAGCCGATCTCATCGTCAACATCGTCGATGCCACGAACATGGATCGCAACTTATACCTGACGACCCAACTGCTTGAGACCGGCCTGCCGATGATTGTGGCTCTGAACATGTACGACCTTGTAAAAAAACGCAAAACCGTCATTGATGTAAAAAAACTTGAAAAGCAACTGGGATGTCCTGTCGTGCCTATCAGCGCCGCTACCGGAGAAGGCATGAAAGACCTTGTATCCCGAATCAAGGAAATCACCACGGCAGGAACTGTTCCTGGTTACCTTGCCTTTCCAGCGGAACTTGAGAAAGCAGTCAGGGAAACCATTGCTCTTGTCCCGCAGGACAGACTGTCCCGCTGGAACGCCATCCACCTTTTGTCCAATGACCTTGAGGCACTTCCAGCGAAGGTTGCATCCGCAGCAACTCTCAAGAAAGCGGAATCCTTAAGGACTCCGCTCGAAAATGCTCATGACGATGATATGGAAAGCATCATTGCAAATGAAAGATATACCATCATACATGACATGACTTCATCCATCCTGAAAATGGAAAAACGAACTGAGTCGGCCAGTAGCAAGATAGACAGGGTTGTCACCAACAAGTGGCTTGCCTTGCCCATCTTCTTTTTAATCATGTGGGGCGTCTATTATGTGTCCATCTCCACTGTCGGTGACTGGTTCATCGGCTGGGTCGAGTCCCTGTTCGGGTGGTTCGGGGAGGTATTCGAGGCTGGACTGGGTGCAATCGGCGCGTCAGAATGGTTAATCGACCTTATCGTCAATGGAATCATTGGCGGGTTGGGCGGCATATTCACCTTTGTCCCCCAGATGATGATTCTTTTCTTTTTCCTTTCATTGCTTGAGGACAGCGGATACATGGCTCGCATCGCCTTTATCATGGACAGGATCTTCCGTCGTTTCGGGCTTTCAGGAAAATCCTTCATTCCCATGCTGATGGGAACTGGATGCTCCGTTCCCGCAATCATGGCCAGCCGTACCATAGAGCGTGAAAGCGATCGGAACATGACGGTCATCCTGACTCCGTTCGTCCCCTGTGGCGCAAAGTTACCTGTCTTTGCTCTGTTCATTTCGCTTTTCTTTGCCGACCAAGCATGGATGGGTCCGTCCATTTACCTGATTGCCATTGCCGGGGTCATTGTCTTCGGTCTCATCCTCAAACGCACGAAGCTGTTCAGTGGTGATCCGTCACCTTTCGTGATGGAACTGCCTGACTATAAGTTTCCCCGACTCAAAAGCGTTGCTATCCATATGTGGGAAAAAGGCAAATCTTTCATCCAGAAAGCAGGAACCATCATTGTGCTGGTAGCGGTAATCATCTGGATTTTGCAGAGTTTCGGACCTTCCGGATACTTGGGTCCGGAAGATATCAACGAAAGTTTCCTTGCAATGTTCGGCAATGCAATCCGCTGGATATTCATTCCTCTTGGTTTCGGTGATTCATGGGCTCCCGCAGTAGCTACCCTTACCGGACTCGCCGCCAAGGAAGTGGTGGTAGCCACCTTCGTGACAATCGGGAACGCGACACCCATCTTGTTCAGCCAGGTCACGGCATTCGCTTATATCATCTTTACGATTTTCGCGGCTCCATGTGGAGCGGCCATCGGCGCGACACGTCGGGAGCTGGGAAGCCGGAAGATGCTTGGCTTTGCCCTTCTTTTTCAGACCGGCACGGCCTATGTCCTTGCCACGCTCACTAACCTGCTGGGCAACTTGATTTTCCGCGGCACTGCGGTCGTGGAGAAAACTCCTTTGGATATCAATGTCCTGAACGACGTTGCTCCTCTGGCGGAGGAAACTGATGGTATCATTGCCGGAGATATTGTGATGTGGTTCTTCCTGACGCTGATTGTCATTGCTTTTGCCGTAATCATCTGGAACAAGTTGCGTTCCAAGAAAACTGAGGCTCATGCATGAAATTCGTCGATCTGTTGATTTTGATTCCGATTGCAGTAGCTCTTTTCTTTGTCGTGAGGCATCTGATCAGGACGAACAAGGCTGGCGGGTGCGCTAGTTGTCCGTCTTGCAAGCCGGTAAAGAAGGATGCAATGGAGACCAATATCTCCGACTCCTGCCCTTCTTGCCACCTGGCGCAGGAAATGACTCGGAAACTGGACGAGGTTGGGCAGACTGACAAATAATGGTTTTCTTTAGTGTTTCTTTGGAGCTTCTTTGCTGTTCACCAAAGACTGTTCGTTAAAACAAAATTCAGCCATCGGCAAAATCCGATGGCTGTTTCGTTTTTGAGATTATTGAACTGGGGCTGCGCTACATCTCCCTCTGCATGGCTCGGCCGTACTTGTGCTGTAGCAAGCACGCTCCAATCATGTGCTTCATTATGGCGCCATGGTGAAATGATGCTTGATGTCCACCAGAAAGTCTTTGCGCTTCTTCTCTCCACGCGGACTGTTCATGTTCCCGATATGTTTCCAGATGATATTTTTCAGACCTATGTCTGTCAATGCTCCTTTCATCAGGATGCTTCGTACATAACTGGCCTGTGGTTTCAGCAGAGTGTAGGCAGGTGCTTCAGAGGTCGTTATGATAGTCGTCCGCTTGATGTTAGTCAGTTTCCCGACAAGGTCGCCGTTCTTGTCACGCTCATACGCAAATCCCGGCAGAAGCACTTTATCCAAAAATCCTTTGAATATGGCCGGTAGTTCATACCACCAAATGGGAGCGATGATGATAAGCTCGTCCGATGCCTTAAGCATCTTCTGATAGCCTTTTACTTTCCCATCAGTCGTCTGTCCTTTCTCGTATAAGACCAAATCTTGTGCATCAAGACGGGGATCGAAACCGTCCGCATACAGGTCAATCACTTTGTATGACCGGCCTTTCTTTTCAATACACTCCGTGACCGCCGACAACAGGGTGCCGTTATAGCTGTCCCGTCGTGGATGACAGAAAACAAGTACTGTTTGCATCGCTCGCCTCCTCTCCGTTCTGTCTTCACGGTATCAGCTAAAATCTCTCCCTGCAAGCAAAGAAATGCGGGGATTCCGGTTTCTATGTTCCTCTCAACACAGTTTCTCTGTATCCGTGTTGACCACTTCATTTCAATAAAAGGAGATTCCGTTGCACAAACGCGCGACATCCCGTTCTCTCACAGCTTGACACAAGAATGTAAATGGAGTAATTTACACCATGCGTCCAGCATGCTGGATTCCGCATTCCCCTGTAGCTCAGTCGGTAGAGCAGGTGGCTGTTAACCACCCTGTCGGCGGTTCAAGTCCGTCCGGGGGAGCAATGACCGGTTCCGTGATGGAACCGGTTTTTTGTATCTATGTGCTACGTTAAACCGGTTTTTTTTTGCGGCTCCAGCCAACCCTGCTGTTCGTCAATATCATTGTGTAGGTTGACAGCGTCCCCTGTTGTACCAGTTCGTGTCATTCCCGTTGTATCTTAAGCAAGACTTGAAGCTCCTACCTCAATACAGATAAAAAAGCAGCCACCTCGCGGTGGCTGCTCCATGTACATATCACACGTACAGTTTACTTTGCAGGATAGTTTGCCTTGAGGTAGTTGATGAGTACATCGCTCAACAAGGAACCACGAGAGACAACCCGTCCGAAGAACTCATATCCGTCACCGCCAGCGGCCATGAAGTCGTTGGTAGCGACACGATACGTAGCATTGCGGTCAATGGCCTTGCCGTTGAGCATGACCAGCTTGATCCTGCTTCCAGGAGCCGCAAAGCGATTGTAGACAACCTGGAGGTCTGTCTGGGCAAATGCACCGTTCTGCTCAGGCAGAAGCCGATAACCATGCTCAAGAGCCTTGTAGACATCTTCACCAGTGATTTCGGCGACCACAATGACATTAGAGAACGGCAGGACTGTGATGACATCGCCATAGGTGATATTTCCTGCATTAATCGAAGCACGGATACCACCGCCATTGGTGATGGAGAAGTCAGCTCCGCTCTCAGCAGTCATAGCCTGAACGACCAGCTTGGAAAGGTTGGTCTGACGTGTGCGGACATTTGCCCTTTCGCCATCAAGGTTGACAGGAGTGTAGGCAATGACTTGCTTCACTACATTCGCCAGAGCAGCCTGTTCCGAAGCAATGTACTGGGCAACAGTCGGATCCTCAGGAACCTCGATGATGCCATACTCCTTGGCAAGATCGGAAGTCGCCGGGTCAAGAACCGCGGAAGCGGGAACCAGCAGGGCTTCTTCAAAGACAACCTTGTCATCCTTGACACGAATCTGCACTACGCCCAGGTTCTTCAGGTATTCACCAGTCTGGACAATCAGCGTATCGTTGACGCGACGACCATTCTTGATGGCAGTGTGACTATGTCCGTCAACGAAAAGATCAATGCCATTCAATGCCTCGGCAATCTTGACGCTGGTAACACCGGACTCGCCTTCGTCAACACCGACATGTCCAAGTACGATGATGTAGTCAGCACCCATGGCGCGGGCTTCGTCAATGTACTGCTGCGTCTCCGCGACGATGTCCAAAGGACTGACAAAAGTCAAACCCTTGGTGTAGTCGGGATGGGCGGTGACAACGGTATCAGGAGTGGTCATGCCGACAACGACGACAGTGAAGCCGTTGAAGTCATACGCCTGATAAGGCTGGAAGGTCAGATACCCGTTAGCATCAAGGATATTGGCGTTCAGAACCTTGACATCAGAAGCGGCTTCCGCTTCAGCCACCAGTTCCTGCAAACGCTCGAAACCATAATCGAACTCATGGTTGCCGAGTGTAACGGCATCATATTCAAGCAAGCCAAGGATGTTGGCGATGCTCTGCCCTTGCGTAAAGGTTGCAATGTTCGTTCCATGAATGACATCACCAGCATCCAAGAGCAGGATGTTGTCGGTAATGGAGCGGGCATAGTTCAGCATGGTGGCAAGGCGGGCGTACCCAATGCCGCCGTCAGCGGAATCTACGCGAGCATGAACATCATTGGTATGAACGATGAACAAATCAAACTCCGTGGCTCCGTCCTCGTTCTTCTCAATCAGCTGGACGCCAAAAGGAAGTTCCACGGGAGCAGCAACGGCAGTCGTGGTTACCACAGGAGCAACAGGAGCAACAGGGGTTACGGGAGCAGCGGGAGCAGCGGGAGCGGGAGCAGCAGGGGTTACAGGTGCTGCGGAAACAGGAGCTGCGGCTGCCACTACGGAAGCAATGTACTGGGCAACAGTCGGATCCTCAGGAACTTCAACGATGCCATACTCCTTGGCAAGATCGGAAGTTGCCGGATCGAGAACCGCGGAAGCGGGAACCAGCAGTGCGTCCTCAAAGACAACCTTGTCATCCTTGACACGAATCTGCACCACACCCAGGTTATTCAGGTATTCACCTGCTTGAACAATCAACGTATCATTGACGCGGAGACCATTTTTGATGGCAGTGTGGCTATGTCCGTCAACGAAAAGATCAATGCCATTCAATGCCTCGGCAATCTTGACGCTGGTAACACCGGACTCGCCTTCATCAACACCGACATGTCCGAGTACGATGATGTAGTCGGCTCCCAGTGCGCGGGCTTCGTCAATGTACTGTTGCGTCTCCGCGACGATGTCCAAAGAACCGAGGAATGTCAGATCGTTGGGGGCATTGACGGCGGCATCAGGAGTGGTCAGACCGACAACGACGACAGTGAAGCCGTTGAAGTCATACACCTGATAAGGCTGGAAGGTCAGATATCCATTGGCATCCAGGATATTGGCGTTCAGAACCTTGACGTCAGAAGCGGCTTCTGCTGCTGTTACCAGTTCCTGCAAACGGTCGAAGCCATAGTCGAAGTCATGTTCGCCGACTGCAATGGCATCATATTCCAGCAAGCCGAGAATGTTGGCGATGCTCGCTCCCTGCGTGGAGGCCGCAACGTCCGTTCCCTGAATGACATCACCGGCATCCAAGAGGAGGATGTTATCAGTGATGGAGCGGGCATAATTCAGCATGGTGGCAAGGCGGGCGTACCCGATGCCGCCGTCAGCGGAATCTATGCGGGCGTGAACATCATTGGTATGAACGATGAACAGATCGAACTCCGTGGCTCCATCCTCGTTCTTCTCGATTAGCTGGACGCCAAAAGGAAGTTCCACGGGAGCGGAAGCCGGAGTCGCCGCCGGAGCAACAGTCACTGGGGCTGCCGGAACGGGCTCCTCTACAACCGGAGTAGGTGCGGTGACAACCGGTGCCGGCGTGGGTGCTGTGGCTGCCGGAGTTGTGACGGTGGTCGGCGTTGGAGCTTCAACCGTTCCCTTGGGAGCGGTAGTCTGACATCCAATAAGCGCAAATACCGTCACGAGAACCAGAACCAAAGTAAAAATTGATTTTGAAAAACGCTTCACGTGTTTCCTCCTCATGACATAACATTCATTTATATATAATACTAGTCAAAAGTATAACACACGAGTTAACCGGTGAATACAGAAATCTTGCCTGGAACGATTCAATTAGTACAATCCCCATGCTTCCACCGGACACCCGTGGCGAACTCTCATGCTCCAGTATTATCATAATTTAGTAAAAAGGCAGCGGATACATACCATTTCGGGACGCCATGTCCCCATACAATAAGAACCCGAAGCCGAAGCTCCAGGTTCGTATTGCTGTCATTTACATAAGGTCTTTTGCTTTACGCGCCGTATTGCCGCTCTTGTCGCAATAAGCGACATGACGCAACTTTCCGTTCTCAAAGACGGACTTCATCTTGATCACCCCGCCCCAGCGGCTTTTCATGATCAGGGAAGTACGGGCCTTGGCGTTCTTAGATACATTTCCAGCCATCTGGCATTCCTCCACAAAATAGACTCATCAGACGGAGCAAGTATATAAACATCCACAAGGAAAGTCAAATGCCTGGAAGCACTTATTGCACATTCCAACGCCTTCAAATGCACTCAAATACATTGCCCAATGCCAGCGCCTGCGCTATCCTGTACGACATGACGCAGGACCCCATCCCCGCAAAACATCCACTCAGACGCCTGGCAACCATGCCTTTCCGTTTCTATAGGAAATACATTTCCCCCGCCTTGCCCGACGCGTGCCTCTACCATCCTTCCTGTTCCGCCTATATGATCCAAGCCGTGGAGACTCACGGAATCATCCGCGGCCTTATCTTGGGAAGTTCCCGCATCCTGCGTTGCAACCGTTTCTTCATGGGTGGCGCGGATCCTGTCCCTGACAAATTCTCATGGGAAAGCCTGAGTTTCGGCTGGAAAGCATACCGGAGACCCCTGCGACAGAAGCGAAAGCCGGAGGAACCTACAAATCCTGGCTCAACTCCCTGATGAACGGAATCAAGGCAAGCAGAGCGTTCTCATTGTATCCACCCTCTGGAATGATGAGATCAGCGTATTTCTTCGTAGGCTCAATGAAGTTGAAATGACCGGGACGGACTACCTCCAGATATTGGGTAATCACGGACTCCGCAGTCCTTCCCCTTTCCGAGATATCACGGCGCAGACGCCTGATGAAACGGATATCGTCAGGAGTATCGACATAAAGCTTCAAGTCAAGCAACTCGCGTATCCTTTTGTCATAAAGCACCATGAGTCCTTCAATGATCACCAAGGGACGAGGTTCCACATGAACCATTTCCTGCCTGCGGCGATGCCGGACGAAATCATACTGCGGCATGTCAATGGGCTTCCCTTGCTTCAGTGCGCGAAGATGCGCATGAAGCAAATCAGTGTCAAAAGCATCGGGATGGTCAAAATTGAAAGCCGTGATGTTTTCGTTGTTGATATACTCGGCGGAACGGTAGTAATTGTCCTGCGGGATGAAAACGAAATCAGGACAGATTTCCGAAATCTTGCGGACAATGGTCGATTTTCCCGAACCTGATCCGCCGGTGATACCCATGATGCGTACTCTTTTCATGTTCAGATCACCCCCGCGTCATATACGGTGGTATGACGCCATACCGTACCGGGACGGAGTATGCAGTCCGGATAATCCGGATGGTTCGGCGCGTCCGGATACTCTTGGGTTTCCAGACAGAAACCGGCATGTCGGCCATATGCCAGCCCTCCCTTCCCTTTGATTGTCCCGTCCAGATGGTTGGCTGTGTAGAATTGCACGGCGGGAAGCGTCGTATAGCATGTGAGCGTCCTTCCGCTTGTTGGTTCGACCACATGGGCGAATTCACGCAGACCATCGGCTTCCTTTTCTTCCATGACAAGGCAATGATCATATCCTGCAATCCCCGTACCACCCATGTCGCGTCCGATAGGCTTGCCCGAACGGAAATCAAAGGCTGTCCCTTCGACAGAAGCCGGAGATTCATGCGGAATAAGGTTGGCATCGACCTGGAGATAACGATTGCAGGAAATCCGGAGTACATGATTCAGGATAGAACCGCTGGCAGCACCCGCAAGATTGAAATAAGAATGGTTGGTCAGGCTAATCGGCGTCGGTTTTGATGATGATGCATCATAGTCAATGAACAGAGCGCCATCATCTTGAAGAAGATAGCTCACGGAGACGGTACACTTACCGGGGAATCCGCTGGCACCGTCCTTGCTGACATGACTCAACATGACGCCGGGGGCTCCATCCGCCTCATAGGTTTCCGCATGCCATGTATAATTACTGATGCCTTCTTCTCCACCATGCAGGACAGCTGTCGGTTCATTCTTCCGCGCATGAAATGTCTCACCGTCGATAGTGAAGGTTCCTTCGGCAATCCGGTTTGCAAAACGCCCGACCGTCTTTCCGATATACTGGTTCTTGGGGAGATACCCGTCAAGTGTATCAAAACCGAGTACGATGTCATTAATCCTGCCAGCCCGATCCGGAGTGCGGAACGCCACGAGCGTCGCCCCGTAGGTGATGATATCAGCGGAGTAGTCTCCGGCAGTTAGCGTGAACAGGGTGACCGCCTGTCCCAATGGATCTGTTCCGAACCGTCTCTGCGTAATCATCCTTCCCCTCCCCTTTGGCATCGATAATACTGTCATCAGGGGAGTTTGTCACGCATCATCCATATACCATGACGCATGTTCATGTCGGATTTATGATTCTTTCTTAGAGTCCGTCTTAAGAACTGCAAGGAACGCCTGCTGCGGTATCTCGACGTTTCCGACCATCTTCATGCGCTTCTTGCCTTCTTTCTGTTTCTCAAGCAGTTTCCTCTTGCGGCTGATGTCTCCGCCGTAACACTTGGCGGTGACATCCTTGCGGTATGCGTTGATGGTCTCGCGGGCAATGATGGAACCACCGATGGCCGCCTGAATAGGTATCTTGAACATCTGGCGGGGAATCTCTGTACTCAACTTCTCGCATACCGTCCGGCCACGCGCTTGGGCAGTACCGCGGAAGACAAGCTGGCTCAAAGCATCGACCGGCTCCCCGTTGACCAAGATGTCCATCCGGACAAGATCCGTCCGCTTGTATCCGGACACCTGGTAGTCGAAGGACGCATAGCCTCGTGACACGGACTTGAGTCGGTCATAAAATTCAAAGAGAACCTCTGCCAGAGGCATTTCATAGACAAGCTCCACCCGTTTTTCATCAAGATAGTTCATGCCGGACTGCACCCCGCGTTTCTCCATGCACAGCGGTATAATGGCTCCGACGAACGTAGCCGGTGTGATGATGCTGGCGGTGATGAAAGGTTCTTCGACGTAATCCACCCTCATGGGATCAGGGTAGTCCAGCGGATTGTCAATGTTCAGCACATCACCGTTCTTCATGGTCACGATGTACTTCACCGATGGACTGGTGAATACAATTGACAGACCGAATTCACGTTCGATGCGCTCCTGTACCACCTCAAGGTGAAGCAGTCCGAGGAAGCCACAGCGGAAACCGAACCCCAAGGCGGCGGAAGAGTCCTTCTCATAAACCAAAGAAGCATCGTTGAGCTTCAATTTATCAATCGCTTGCTGAAGTTCCTCATAGTCGTTGGAATCAACAGGATAGATAGAACTGAAGACAACAGGCTTGACATCTTTGAAACCCGCCAGTGGTTCCTTGGCGGGGTTGCTTGCCAAGGTCACGGTATCACCGACCCGTATGTCACTGATGTTCTTGATGCCCGCGAGGAAGTAGCCGACATCACCGGCCTTAAGCTCTCCGGTACGAACCAGTCCCATCTGGAATACCCCGGCCTCATCTATCTCATAGGCAGCATTGTTGTGCATGAGTTGGGCTGTCGCGCCTTCCTTCAACATCCCCTCGAATATCCTGACATGGATGATGACTCCGCGATAGGAGTCATACTGGGAATCGAAAATCAGCGCCTTGAGAGGGGAATTGTCATTACCCGTGGGAGGTGGAATGAACTGGACGATGCTTTCAAACAACGTGTCTACTCCTTCCCCTGTCTTGGCGCTGACCATAACGGCCATGTCCGGATCCAAGCCCAAGTCATGGTCAATCTGGTGAAGGCATGACGGGATATCGGCACTGGGCAAGTCAATCTTGTTGATCACCGGGATGATTTCCAGATTATGTTCGATGGCCATGTACATGTTGGCAAGAGTCTGCGCTTCGACACCTTGGGACGCGTCTATGAGAAGCAGCGCACCTTCACAAGAGCTGATGGCGCGGGAGACTTCGTAGGAAAAATCGACATGTCCCGGCGTATCGACCAAATTCAGTTCATATTCGGTTCCGTCGGCTGCCGTATAAGGAATCTTCACCGCCTGGCTCTTGATTGTGATGCCACGCTCCCGTTCAATGTCCATGTTATCCAGCATTTGCGACTGCACGGGACCACGGGAAGATACAAGCCGCGCTTTCTCGATGAAACGGTCGGCCAGCGTCGATTTACCGTGGTCGATGTGCGCAATGATGCAGAAATTCCTTATGTGTTGTGAATTATTTCCCATAAATTCCTTACTTTACAAAACTGGTGACACTTTCCACCGCAGGGAAGCCAAGCAGTTCACGGACTTGGGCATCATCAAGAGTCTCTTTCTCCACAAGAGCATCGGTCAACTTGTCCAGATGATCCCGGTGGTCGGTGAGAAGCGAGCGGGTTTCCTTAAGGCACTCATCCAGAATCTTGTTCACCTGTTCGTCGATTTTCTGGGCAGTCGCCTCGGAATAATCCTTGCGCTGGGCAATCTCCCGACCGAGGAATAGTGGCTCATCTTCCCTTCCGTAGCTGACAAAACCCAGAGGGCTCATGCCCCACTCTGTAACCATGCGCCGTGCTACGTCGGTCGCCTGTTTGATGTCATTGCTCGTGCCGGTGGTCGTCTGTCCGTAGATGATCTCCTCGGCGACATAGCCTCCCATGCAGACCTTGATCCAGTCCGTGAGGCTTGCCCGATTCTTGGTGTAAACCTCTTTGACGGGCAGGGACATGGTAAGCCCAAGGGCTTGTCCATGGGGAATGATGGTCACCTTGTGCAGTGGATCAGTATTCTTCAGGTAATAGTGCAGGAGGGCATGGCCAGACTCATGATAAGCGGTCGCCCTTTTCTCTTCATCGGTCATGTAGCGACTGTTCCGTGCTACGCCCAGCAGTATTTTGTCGCGGGCATCCTCAAGATCCTGCATGTCTACTGTCAGCTTCTTCCTGCGGGCGGCGAACAACGCAGCTTCATTGATCAGGTTTGCCAAGTCCGCTCCGCTCGACCCCGGCGTGGCGCGGGCAATACGACCAAGATCGACACTAGGCTCCAATTGAATCTTCTTGGCATGTATCCTGAGAATCGCCTCACGTTCCACAACATCGGGGAGAGCTACAGTGACCTGCCGATCAAAGCGTCCCGGTCTCAGCAAGGCAGGATCAAGGACATCAGGACGGTTCGTCGCAGCCATGACTATGACTCCTGTAGTCGTGGCAAAACCATCCATCTCGACCAACATCTGGTTCAGCGTTTGCTCACGTTCATCATTCCCGCCTCCCAGACCGCCGCCGCGGGTACGTCCCACTGCATCAAGCTCGTCGATGAACAGAATGCACGGAGCATTCTTACGGCCTTGCTCAAACAGGTCCCGGACACGTGCGGCTCCCATACCGACGAACATTTCGACGAAATCAGAACCACTGGTATGGAAGAAGGAAACGCCGGCTTCTCCGGCCACGGCCTTGGCCAGCAATGTCTTACCTGTTCCGGGAGGGCCGACCAACAGGACTCCCTTGGGGATGCGTGCCCCAATTTTCTGGAAGCGTGCCGGTTCCTTGAGGAAGTCAACAATTTCCTCAAGCTCAAGTTTTGCTTCTTCCTGGCCGGCAACATCGACGAAGGTCGTCTTATTGTCCGACTTCTTATATTCCTTGGCCAGGTTCTTCCCCAAGCCGGACATCATCCTGCCGCCCGTACCGGCAGAAAGCTGCCTCCACATCATCCAAGAGAAGACAACAATGATAATCAACGGCAGATATTGAAGAATCACTTCAAAGACAGATGCCTGACGTACCGTTCCACTCACCTGGACGCCGCTATCCTTCAATGTCTCAAGCAGACTGTTGTCAAAATATGGGATACGAGTTGAATATTGTTCCCCGGAAGTCAGGGTAAAGATAATCACGGAATTATCCTGAATACGCACGTCCGTGACCCGACGGTTCCCCACCAAGGAGAGGAAATCGGAGTAAGCAACTGGTTGTGACGCCAGTCTTCCATCATTGAAGAATGAGAAGGCGAACAGAGCCAGCAACACGACGAACACTATCAAGGCGATGCTGTTTCGTGGCCGACGGGGACTTCCTCCGGAAGGACCTTTTCCGTGACGCGAAGAATCATCTCCGTTGAAATAATCGAAGACGTTCTTCTTTTCATCCTTTCCTGTGCCCTTGTCATCGCCCTGTTGATCTTCGGGACGATGGTCTTTCACATCATTTCTTTCATCATTTTCCACAGCAGTCGTTCCTTCTCTGCACACTATATAGTGTTAGTTTTTTTCCGGCAAGGTGAGGCGCCTTCAAACCCGCGGCCATACGGTCGCGTCCGCCCCAAGCACTGGCAAAGACAGCCTGTATTCCCCGTGCATCTTCCAAAAGGAATACCCGTGTCCGTTCCCGCGCAGGAATCTTCCAAGCGGACAGCATGTCTGAAATTGTTTTCGTGCCTTCCGTCAGCATCATCCTGTCACCTTCCTCCCATGTCCGCAGCATCAGAGGAGCGACAAGGGCTTCATGGCAGATATGTAGACGCTGGTCGGCCACAGAAAATGTTTCCGTCAAGGCTTCACGTATCACGCACCAAGAGGCATCGGGCAGCAATGTCTTTCCTTCTCCCGCTTCCAAAGGGATGCACCATCCGGTGCTCCCTTCTTCCCTAAAATGCCACCAGAAACGTCCATCGGCAACAAAAGCTTCACTTCCCCATGCAAATATTCGCCCTTCTCCTGCCGCAATCATATCCTGAAGGCGTTCCAAAGCCGCGAAACCAAGCTTTCGGGGGTTCCTGCCTTCCTTCTGATGGAGTAAGTTCCATAAGCCAAAGACTGCTTCTCCCATGACATGCCTCTCCAAGGAACGCAGGAAATCCAAGGGTGCGGAAACATTTCCTTCATCATACGTGAAGAAGTCTGCAAACCGTGGCAACGAGACTTCCATGAAACGTGCGGCGGCTCCTGCCCTCTTGCTGAATCCGTACAATGTCTCCCTGGCGGAGGGGAATATATCCATGATGACAGGAACGAGGTCATGACGTATCCTGTTGCGGGTATAATCATCCATGGCGTTCGTGGAATCTTCCGACCATGACAGTCCTTTATCTTTCAAAAGGGAACGAAGCACGGTGCCTGAAACATCGAGGAGCGGCCGTATCACCGAACCGTTCACAGGCTCGATACCCCGAAGCGCCGCCACGGAACAGCCACGGAGAAGCCTATGGAGGATGGTCTCCATCTGATCGTCAGATGTGTGTCCTGTCGCAATCCATGGAAAACCAAGCCGCGCTCTCTCCGCTTCAAGGATTTCATAACGGACAGCTCGTGCCGCGGCTTCAATGCCATCCCCTTCCTGTGCTGCCCGGTTTGAAATGACATCTTCTCCACTATCAACAATTTTAATTTCTATGCCAAGTTTAGCGCAAAAGCACGTATTATGGGCTATTTCTCCTGCCAGTTCCTCTGCGGGACGAAGCCTGTGATTCACATAGACAGCGACGAGGGATGAGGCAGGGACAAGGCGGGACAGCAGATATAGCAAGGCGGAGGAATCGGCTCCTCCGGAAAAAGCCACTACAATGCCTTCACGGGGATTCCATGAACGGGAAGAAAAGAATGAGCGTATACGGTCAAGCACCGGAACAGAGGCTTCACCCACGTTCCTCTCCGTTTGCCTTTCGGCAATACCTGTGTTGTCCGTTTTGCTAGTCTGGGATTTTTCCATTGAACTCATTCATCACCTCTTGCAAGGGTCTTCCGGCCAGTAGCGCGGCCAAGGCGTCCGCGCCTCTTGCTATCCCTTTCTGAAAAGCGGGGACTTCATCCGGAGCCGGACGACTAAGCACATGCTCCACCACCGACGTTCCTGCCGACGGGCGGCCTACTCCGATGTACAGCCGGATGAAATCCTCCGAGCCATAATGCTGGATGATTGACTTCAGCCCACGGTGTCCGGCGTCTTTTCCACCTTTCCTGATCCGTATGCTTCCACAGGGCAAGTCCATCTGGTCACAGACGACAATCAGGTCAGTTCCAGGAAGCCTGAGCAATCTCTGGACATACTTCAGGATTCTTCCACTTCCATTCATGAAGGTCAGCGGACGCATGAGGACGAAGCGGGTTCCTGAAGAAAAAAATCCGTCACCACGCTCATAAGGACGACAAAAGCGTTTCCTCATGGGTACATGAAGAAACGCTGCTACAGTGGCCACGACATCAAAACCGACGTTATGGCGGGTATGCTCATACTCTGTACCGGGATTACCCAGTCCGCATGCAATCATCACTCAGGAACCGGCTCCTCTGGAAGACGCTCCTATTCGGCTTTCTCTTTTTTCTCTTTAATCACCTCTGGTTCCGAGGAACCAGCTTCACCGGAACCAGGAAGTTCTTCCCTGATTGACTTGACCGTAGCAACCGCAGTCTCGGCGTCAGCAAGGGCTTTGACACCTACCGGCCAAACGACATCACCGACAGTCAGGACGTCGTTCAAGCCCAGCTGTGACACATCGACACGGATGACTTCCGGAAGGTTGGCAGGAAGGCTTTCGATTTCTATATCAAACAGGATGTGTTCCAGGACTCCACCGTCACGTGCGCCTACGGGATTACCGGTCAGTTCAATGTTGACACGGGTATGGAGCGTCTGTCCGCTGGTGACTTCATAGAAGTCCACATGCTTGATGCGGTTGTTGAGCAGGTCTTCCTGAACGTCCTTAACCAGGCATTCATGTTTTTTCTTGCTCAGGACGATGCTCAGCAGGCTTGTTTCAGTGAAATATCGTCTCTTAAGACGGAACTCCTGTGCGTCTATCGTAATATGCAGAGGTGTGTTCTTGCCATAAATGACGGCGGGAATCTTTCCGGATCGGACGACACGACGGCTGCCGGAAGAACCAAAGTCCCCAGTGCGCAGCTCCGCGCTCAAAGTCTTGCTTGTATCTTTCATATTTTCTCCTGATACTCTCATCGGCCACAGGACATCCTCCATAGAGCATCCTCTGAACCGATTACCATGGGATAGGAAGCGACGCTTCCCGTGCGACACGTTTCGCACGAACTGGAATGTTACTACAGAATTCCGGAGAATTGCAAGCAAAGCGGGAAACGTAGTTCATGAACTTCATGTAATCTCCACCAGTTCATATTCATCGCTGCCCATGCCTAGTTGTTTCATATAGGTCAGCTGGTACAGCCCTTCGCGGGATTCAATGCGTTCCTTCAAATCGTGCAGCTCTGCATCAGGCAGGGCGTAGACCATATCAATGGAAGCTTGGTCTACGGCCAGTATATCCGCTGAAGCGAGTATTCCTATATCGCGCGCCTTGGGAGGAGCGGCTGTGATTCCGGCGCAATCGCAATCTACCGACATGTTGCGCAGGACATTGATATAAACGATTTTCTCTCCGAAGAAGTCAATGCTTGCCTTGGCGGATTCAGCCATGGTTTCCATGAGGTGTTTGCCGTTAATCGACCATTGGTCTCCGTTCGGGTCGGTATGTATCATTTTCTTGCCTATCTTCCCGTCCGCGTTTCCAATGGCGATATTTTTCATCGACCCGCCAAAGCCGCCCATTACGTGTCCTTTGAAATGAGTCAATACGACCATCGAATCGTAATTCACAAGATTCTTGCCCACAGACATTTCCGTGAAATGCTTTCCGCCTTTGAGGGGCAGCATCACCGCGCCGTCCGCGTCCATGATATCGACATCACAGAATGTCCAGCCGTTCGTTTTCAAGACATCTCTGTGACCTTCCGTCGTCTGGCGAGGGCCGTCATAATAGACATTTGTCTCGACCAGTGCGCTGTCGGGAATACTTTGCTGCAAAGTCTTCACCATATTGACCGGAAGGATATTCGGGCCATACGGTTCGCCGGAGTGCCATTTTATCGCTACCTTGCCACTTATCGGAGCTTTGATTTTTTCATATACTTTCAAAAGCCCGTCTGCGCTTATATCACGAGTGAAATATACTTTGGTTTTTTCTTTCATGTCTTTTCCTCTTTTCCGTTTTTCAGCACGAAGACTTTCTTTTGCATTTGCATAAGCCATTCCGATTGTCAATATGAGGATAAACGCAAAAGCCTATTTTCGTCCTTTTTTTGTGTTTAATCGTGCGCGAATTGTACGCGATTTGACTGTTGTGCCGCTGTTCTGCTAGACAAAACCCCATGACTTCGCTATGGTATTATGGTTCCGGGCTGAATGCCTGAGTGATGTTCCAGAGGGAAGTAGCCAAGTGGTTAAGGCTCCGGTTTTTGATACCGGCATGCGTAGGTTCGAATCCTGCCTTCCCTGTAGCAAATCTCCTGTCGTACATCTATAAATACGTGATAGAATCAACTTCGTAAAAGAAAGACAAAGACTCCTTCACTCCTTCGCAACGAAGAAGTAGTTTTCATGATGGTACACAAAAATGGGCTAATCACTTCGTGCGGCTTTACCGTACCCATGTCATCCCTTATGCTACCGTCACTCTTATCTCATCCAATCAAACGTCAATCCTGTCTTCATCTTCAAAAGGCTCATCCTGGGCGTTGGCATATGCCTCCAAGATTGAAGATTGGAGGGCATCCCGCAATTCCGTCGTAATGGGATGAGCCACATCTTTATATTCCCCAGTCTTGGTCTGACGGCTAGGCATGGCAATGAAATCCCCATTATGGCCACTGATGACTTTGATATTGTGAACAACAAAACTGGAATCGAATGTAATCGTTACGTAAGCCTTGAGTTTCCCGGCATCCTTAACTTTTCTGACACGAATTTCCGTTATTTCCATGGAAGCCCCTCCGCAGTGCAACTTTTTGGCAATTTTACCACCGAATCTTCAAGAAAACAACAAAATTGCAGAAAACATAACAAATCTCACCCCAAACAGTCTTGAAATCTGAGTTTGGATATCCTTCAGGGACAAAAGCTTCCTGCTGATGAACACCCATGCGGCTCCACTCCCTGTCAAAGACGAAAACACGCCGGGGACTTTCCGTCCAAGGGCTTCAAGCGCGTCATAGACATCCTCATGACCACAAGTCAAGCGGAAGTCATTGGAAAACATCCATTTGGTCACATCATCTTCAAGCAGGGATGACAGACGTGATGAATCCCCTGCCATAAATGAAAACCGGTGTAAAGAGACGGAATCTCCCCCCCTGAGAGTGTCCAGACTTAGGTATGCATGAGGCGTAGAAACGGAAAACGGCGGCATGACAATCAAGGCATGGGCATCGCGGACTGCCTTAAGCGGCGTGAGCCTTTCGCCTCTCCCCTCCCCGATGGCCGCAGTGTATCCCGAAAGAAAGAATGGCACATCGCTTCCCAATGTAGTCCCCAGCTCCATCAGTCGTTTTCTTCCCATGGAGTATCCTCCCGGAGCAGCGGCATCCAGAATGGAAAGGAGCGTTGCCGCGTTTGACGAGCCTCCGCCTAGCCCGGCGCCGGAAGGTATGCGTTTGGTGACACGGATGTCCAAGGAAAGCGGGCGTCCCGTGGCGTGGCACCAAGCTTCCGCCGCCCGATGGAGAGAGTCCTCACCCGGACGGCATATGCTTTCAAGTCCGGTCACGGAACAAGAGAACTTATCAGACAATCTTAATTCCACCGAAACATCGTCATGGAGACTGACAAGATGAAAGACCGTGGAGATGTCATGATAGCCGTCGAAGCCTTTTGCCCCGACTTCAAGATGAAGGTTCACTTTGGCATATGATGGATGAATTGCCGTCATAAAAGCACGATAGCAGGAGATTAACCGGCTGTCGAGCCTGCCGGCACGGGATTCCATAGTCCGGCCTTTTCCAAAGCATCGGACGCCTGCTGCGCCCAACCTTTGTTTGCTGCGGGATTCCCTGGGCTGGGATGGAGGATGCCGGTCACCATAGGAAGAGAATGGCCGGAAAGCGACATGCCACGGATAATGTTCTCCAGTTTCTTCCGCGCATAGCCTCCCACCCCTACCAGAGCTCGCGGGTTCACCATGGTGATGATATCGGCGATATACGCGGAACAGATGTCCTCCAGCCTGCGGCGTTCATCAGCGGGAAGGACATCAACAGGCACATTGCGAGCACGGGGACCGGAATCAAGGAAAGCAAGAGGACAGTAATTCATAACGCAATGACGGGAGAAAAATATGTCGGGGGAACCAAACCTTTCTTTCATCAGTCCCCAGAGCCGTTGTCCGCTGACCTCGCTCCTTCTACAGGAGAAACCTTCCACTGGACGTCCAGGATGCTCAGGAGACGGATGCCCCACCGGTCCGTAAAGACCAAGCCATGAACGGACGGCTTCGACCTCACCGAAAGGAACGCCTGTCTGCACCATGCCGAATGGACCGGGATTCATTCCCATGAACATGATTTCAGCCTCCGGACGCACATAGCGGCGCAGGTATTGCTCGTGGATATCCCAAGCGTATTCCAGTGGATTGTAGACATAGCCGTGGAACGACAGCTCCGTACTTCCGACATCTTCGGCGAAACGCCTGGTACGGTTAACGATGCTTTCAACCACTTTCATAGTACCACTCCATTTCCGGCTTTGTGTGGTGTAAACACTATCATGATGGAGCTTCACATGACAACAGAACTACAAGAAAATGACACATAGTATATCTTAACTATAAACCTACCTCTATATTTTATAAAAAAATGCTCTTTTATTGACACTGAATGCTTTCTTTGTAATAATTCGCCATGGCATATGGCATACTATGCTGGCATAGTTATTTTCTATCACTCATGTCTGAATATGTGCCATGTAGGGACCGGAATCCATCCGGAGAGCCCCCGAAAGGATTGCACGCATGAAACATTCCTGGGATATCCTGAACGCATATAGAGGAAAGCTGGTACAAGGCGACTGGCCGACAATACCGGAACTATTCCTTATCTCACTGGAACGACATCCTGACAGGGCATGTTTTACTGTCTTTGATCCAGGCAAGAACACCCTGACATACCGGGATGTCCACAGAGAAATCATGCGGATAGCTGGATATCTCATTGAAGCGGGCGTGAAACCGGGAGAAAAGGTAGTCCTGACAGGAGCAAATTCCCCACAGTGGGGACTGGCTTATCTTGCAATCCTTTTTGCTGGCGCCGTTGCCGTTCCTCTGGATACCCAGATGGCTGAACAGCGGATGTTGGAGCTGGGACAGTTCAGTGATTCCGTATTCCTGTTTGCGGATTATGGACATGTGGAGAAGTTTGATAAATCACATCCGTGGTTTCGCAGCTTGAAGGGAGTCGTACTGCTACGTTCCGGCAAGGGCAAGAAACAGACGACATATTCCGACATCATGAACATCAAACCCCAACACGCGCATGAGAGAGTCCTGATTTCCTCTGACAGCGTGGCGGCGATACTTTTCACCAGCGGAACTACCGGTAATGAAAAAGGTGCCATACTGACTCATACGAACCTGACCAGCGATGCTTACCAAGCATGTGATGGCATTTTCCTTAACATCTCCCATGAAGATGTCTTCTACGTCTTCATGCCTCTGCATCATAGCTACTGTACTACTGCTGTCTTCCTTGAGAGCATTCTCCATGGCAGCGAAGCCGTATTCGGTTCCTCCATGGCAGTGACGAAGCTGCTATCTGACATGAAGACTGGGCATGTCACCATATTTCTCGGAATCCCTCTGCTTTACAACAAACTGCTTGCAGGCTTGATGAAAAAGGTACGGGAGAAGGGGCTGCTTGCCTATGGAGTCATCAGGCTGCTGATGAAGATTAACGGCATCCTGAAACGTCGTTTTGGCATCAACATGGGAAAGAAATGGTTCAAGACTATGTTAAGCGGAATCGGCATGCTGGAGAACAGTATTTGCATCTGTGGAGCAGGACCGCTTGCTCCTCAGGTCTTCCGTCAGTTCCAGCAGCTTGGTCTGGATTTTATCCAAGGGTATGGTTTGACTGAAGCTTCTCCCATCCTCACTCTCAACCCTGTAAGCAAGTTCAAGATTGATTCCATCGGGATGATCTTTCCTCTTGTTGAAATGAAAGTAGATTCACCGAATGCCTCAGGCGTCGGAGAACTGGTAGTCAAAGGGCCGAATATCTGCCAAGGATATTACAAGGATCCGAAACAGACTGCGGAGCTTTTCACCAAGGATGGATACATGCGTACCGGAGACCTTGGGTCAATCGATGAAGAAAACTATGTGTATCTCAAAGGACGCATAAAGAACATGATTGTCACCGATGGCGGCAAGAATGTCTATCCTGAGGAAATCGAAGATGGATTCCAGCTGTATCCCCAGGTAGAACAGGTTTTGGTACGAGGATATATTGCTGACAAGGCGCTGAAAAAAGAAGCAATTGAGGTTCTTATATTTCCAAACTCGGACTACTACAAGGGAAAAGGCATCACGGACAAGACCGTGATTCGCAAGGATCTGGAGAAAGTAGTCGCCGAGGTGAACAGAACGCTGGTAGCATACAAGAAAATATCCAGGATTATCATTCTTGATGAGGCAATGGACATGACCAGTACCAAGAAGATCAAGCGCACGTCCGTCGGGCATACGGAGGACGTCATAGCCTGAGAAACAGCATTCCAATGATATCCGGCTGACAGGGTTCCCCCCGCATGCTAGTATGCTTCCATGAAAACGCTTATCACACATGCAACAATCCTTCCCATGACACAAGAAGGGTTGTTTTTTCAGGGCGACATCGGCATTGAGGACAAGAAAATTGTCTTTGTCGGAACAAACAGGCCGGAAAGTTTTCTTCCCGACATGGTGATTGACGCCACCGGGATGCTTGCCCTTCCCGCTTTTGTCAATGCCCATACCCATCTTTCCATGGGACTGATGCGTAATTACAAGGATTCTTCTCCTTCACTCCAAGACTGGCTGGCGGAGATATTCCCCATTGAGGAAAAACTTCATACCGCAGACGTTGAGGCTGCGTCACGGCTTGGAGCAGCCGAGCTAATCCGTAGTGGCACGACCACGTTTGCCGATATGTATTTCTTTGCACATGAAACGGCCAAGGTGGTCAGGGAAGCCGGAATGAGGGCGTGCCTGGGTTTGACTTTCTTCGGCGACATTGATGACTCCAGACGCCGGTTCGCTGAACGTTTGCCTGCCCTGGAGCAGGAAGCCTCCCTTGCTTCGAACCGTATCAGGATTGATGCTGCGCCGCACGCAATCTACACGACAAGCGCCGAGACATATCGGTATGCACGTGATTTTGTCCGGGAACGCGGCTGTGCTTTTCACACTCATCTCAGCGAAACGCGCAAGGAAGTCGATGACTGCGTGAAAGAAACAGGGATGACTCCTGCTCTTTATCTGGAATCCTTGGGAATATTCACTGTTCCGTCTTATCTTGCCCACGGGGTATTCATCACTGATGAAGAAATCTCCTTGCTCAAAGATTGTCCTACTGCCATAGTCCACAATATTTCCAGCAATTTGAAACTGTCCAGCGGTGTGGCCCCTGTGGCGAAATTCATGCGGAACGGCCTCACCGTCGCCATAGGCACAGATGGAGCAAGCAGTAACAACAACCTGAACATGTGCGAGGAGTTGCATGTCGCCATGCTGGTCAGCCGTTTGTTTTCAGCAGGACAGCCTCCCCTGCCGTTTGACATGCTGCGTGCGGCGACTTTGGGGGGAGCGCAGGCTCTGGGATTGTCCCATCTGATAGGGACTCTTGAGGTTGGCAAGGAAGCAGACATCATTTTGGTATCGACACAGGCAACCCATATGAATCCCCTCAATGATCCGTTCTCCGCCATGGTGTATTCCCTCCAATCCTCGGACATAGACACGGTATTTTGTCAGGGCAAGCTGCTGATGCACGGCGGCATCTTGCAGACAGTGGATGAATCACAGGCATGCAGGGATGTCAACAAAAAATGGAATGCTCTGCTTTCCCGGTAAAGATGGATGGGAGAAATTCTGTATATTTCGGGTAATCGGTAGCCAGATAAAAATCGCCCCTTTGTTCCATCCGGAGCAAAGGGGGTGATTCTTACATTCGACTGTGTGATGCTTCCTGTATCTGATTAAAAGTCATTTCACAATGATGCGGAAGAATTTCTTCTTGCCTGAACGAAGAATGAGTTCCCCCTGCTCGTCACGCCATGAACTGTCAATTACCTGGTCATGGGACTCAATCTTCGTTTCGTTGACATGCGCGCCACCTCCGGCTATAAGCCTCCGGCCATCGCTGTTCGACGGAACAAGTTTGCTTTCAACGAACAGCTCCAACGCAGGGATGCCAGATGCCAAACGGTCAGCAGGAATTTCCATTGACGGCATGCCTTCACGCGCGGCAGGATTGGCTCCCGTGCTTCCGAAAGCCGCCTTGGCGGCATCACGCGCCTTATCCGCTTCCTCCTGCCCGTGGATGATTCTGGTCTGCTCCCATGCCAGCCGTTCCTTGACTTCATTGATGTTAACGCCCGGCTTGGCATAGTCATCGATTTCCTCCAAGGGAAGAAATGTGAACAGCTTCATGAACTTGAATACATCCGCATCATTGACATTGCGCCAATACTGGTAAAAATCGTAAGGCGAGTACATATCTGGGTCAAGGAACACCGCACCTTTCTCGCTCTTACCCATTTTCTTTCCATCTGCCCTCATGATGAGGTTGAAGGTCAACCCATAGCACTCGGCACTCTCCATGCGCCGAATCAGGTCTATGCCTGCCACAATGTTACCCCACTGATCGTCTCCGCCCATCTGGAGCCTGCAACCATGGGTACGGTACAAGGTGAGGAAGTCATATGACTGGAGGAGCTGATAGTTGAACTCAATAAAGCTCAAGCCCCGTTCCAGACGTTGCTTGTAACTTTCAAAAGTCAGCATGCGGTTCACGGAGAACTGGCTGCCAATCTCCCTGAGAAAATCAATGTAGTTCAAGCCGAGGAGCCAGTCAGCATTATTCACCATCTGCGCCCTGCCCAGCCCATTGGGAGGCATCTCGGCAAAGTCTATCACTGTTCCCAGTTGTTTCTTGATTGACGCGCTGTTGGCGGCAATCTGCTCATGGGTGAGCATCTTGCGCAGCTCGGTCTTACCGGAAGGATCCCCGATCATCCCGGTTCCTCCACCAACCAAGGCTATGGGATTATGCCCCGCTTCCTGCATGTGGTGCATGGCGAAGAAAGGAACCATATGACCGATGTGGATGCTCCGCCCGGAAGGATCGACTCCGACGTAGAAGGTAACGGGTTCCTTGTCCATCAAGTCACTCAAGGCATCACTATCAGTGCATGCCTTAATGAAACCCCGGTCATGAAGAATCTGCAATGTCTTGTTCATTTCACTTTCCTTGCGGACGCTTGTAGTCCTTCATCTCCTGCTTGATGCGGGCAGCGATCCCCGCGACAGGGACCCTTACCTGTTCCATGGAATCACGGAAACGCAAGGTCACGGTATTGTCTTCCAGTGTCTGATAATCGACTGTCACGCAATACGGCGTGCCAATCTCATCCTGGCGGCGATACCGGCGGCCGATAGCCCCACTGCGGTCAAAGAAAACCGTGTAATCCTCCCGGAGTTCTTTCTCAAGCTTCTGGGCGTATTCATCCAGTCCGTCTTTCTTGACCAGCGGCAGCACAGCCACCTTTACAGGCGCGATGGCAGGATGGAAATGAAGGACTGTACGGACATCGCCCGGAGCAATCTCTTCCTCATCATAGGCATCGGAGAGTGCCATCAGGACATTGCGGGTCAATCCTGCGGAAGTTTCTACCACGTAGGGGATGTAACGATCATTTGTCTCAGGATCCAGATAACTCTGATCCTTACCACTGAACGTCTGGTGCTGGGACAAGTCATAGTCAGTACGGCTATGCACGCCCTCAAGCTCCTGCCAGCCCATTGGAAAGAGGAACTGGATGTCATACGCGTCCTTGGCGTAGAAAGCAAGCTCATCCGGACCATGTTGATGCCAACGGAGGGACTCCGGCCGAATGCCCATCCTGATATAGAAGTCCATCCGCTGTCCCCGCCAGTACGGGAACCATTCGTCCTCTGTTCCCGGCTTGCAGAAAAACTGCATCTCCATCTGCTCAAACTCACAGGAACGGAAGATGAAATTCTTGGTGGTGATTTCATTGCGGAATGATTTTCCAATCTGTGCTATGCCGAAAGGAACCTTGACCCGGCTGCTCTGCACGACATTCTTGAAATCGACGTAAATACCTTGGGCAGTCTCAGGACGGAGGTACACAACGCTGGAAGAATCCGTGTTGGCGCCGATATGACTCTGGAACATCAGGTTGAAGTTACGCGGCTCGGTGAAGGAACCCTTGGTTCCGCAGACGGGACAAGGAGCGGACAAGTCAATCTGATCAGCACGGAAACGGGACTTGCACTGCTTACAGTCCACCATGGGGTCAGTGAAGTTGGAAACGTGACCGCTTGCCTCCCAGACACGCGGATGCATCAGGATTGAAGCATCAAGTCCTACAATGTCATCATGAAGCTGTGTCATTTCCTTCCACCAGAAGTCACGGATGTTATTCTTCAGCTCAACTCCCATTGGACCGTAATCATATGCGCCGCTCAAACCACCGTAAATCTCGCTCGACTGGAAAATGAATCCACGCCTCTTGCACAGGGAAACAATCTTGTCCATCGTTACTTCAGCCATTTGCGCATACCTCTTGCTTCAAAATATCTATCGCCCGTTCTATGCGGGAAAAACTCGTCTCAGCCCCTAGAACCCTGATGGAATCAAAGAGAGGCGGACTTACCGTACTACCGGTGACGGCGACCCTGATGGGCTGGAACACACCGTTCACCTTCACCCCTGCTTCGCCCGCAAAGGCAGCCAAGTGGGATTCGATTTCCTCGTAAGGACTTCCAGCTTCCACCATGGAGCGTAAAATTCCATATGCCTGCCCAAGCACTTCAAGCGTCTGTTCAGCATCCTGTTTCTTCGGCAGAAGGTCGGCCACGGCAGGAAAACCGGGGTCTGAAAAGATGAAGCTCGTCATGGGAACGACATCGGAAAGAACTTTCAGCCTTTCCTTCACCAAGGGAACAATCTCCAGAACCTTCCGCTGTTCCGTCTCTGTCGGGGGAGTACCGATGCAGCCAGACTGCTGAAGATACGGCTCCAGGAGGCTCGCCAGTTCAGCATCGCCCTTAAGGCGAATGTAATGACCGTTGTACCAGTCCAGTTTCTTATAATCAAACACACCGGGACTTTTGGTGATTTTCTCCAGTGAGAACACCTTCTCAAGCTCATCTTTGCTGAAGAACTCCCGTTGTCCGTCGTAAGACCATCCGACCATGCTGACATAATTCATCAGTGCTTCCGGAAGATAGCCCTTTTCCCTGAAATCCTTCACGCTGGTCGAACCATGTCGTTTGGAAAGCTTATGTCCGTCGTTGCCCATCACCATGGGGAGGTGACAGTAGATAGGAGGTTCCCAGTCAAATGCTTCGTAAAGCAAGATATGGAGCGGCCCGGAAGGAATCCATTCCTGCGCTCGCATGATATGCGTGATGCCCATGAGGTGATCATCAATGACATTTGCCAGATGATAGGTCGGGAAACCGTCGCTTTTCAGCAAGACAGGATCAGGGTTCACATCTTTGTTCATCCGGGTGATGTCACCCATCAGGACATCATGAAAAGTCGTCGAACCTTCCAAAGGCACTTTCAGACGGATGACAGGGGAAACGCCTTCCGCCTCTTTCCGCGCACGTTCTTCCGGAGTTAAATCGCGGCAATGGCGGTCATATCCCTGATATGGGCTTTTTGTCGCCTGCTGCTCTTCCCTGACCTGTTCAAGCCGTTCTGCGGTACAGTAACAGTAATATGCCTTGCCGTCTTCGACGAGCTTACGAGCATATTCACGATAGACAGCGTAACGCTCACTCTGGATATACGGATCATAGGGTCCGCCGACCTGGGGTCCTTCGTCCCATGTTATGCCCAGCCAGTCAAGCGTATCATACAGGTCATGGAGGGCTTCCACCGTAGATCTTTCACGGTCTGTATCCTCGATGCGCAAAATGAACTTGCCACCGTTGGCACGGGCGAAAAAGTAATTGAACAGAGCGGTCCTGACCCCTCCGATATGTTGCAATCCAGTCGGAGACGGGGCATAGCGCACACGTACTTGCATTTTCGCGGCTCCTTGAAAACTCATGGGATGATGCTATCAGTTGTATCCTAAAGACGAAAATATGACAAGGACATGGAGGGCACAAGACATCATGCCAGCCAGTGAACCAAGGCGCTCATGGCGTGGTCACGGGCAGAGGGATCGCGGTCATACGGAATCAGATGGGTACAGCCGGGAACATGGAGATGTGAGTTGTTTCCCTGACCGCGACCGGTCGCCAGTTCGCATGCCTGCGGAGGGACAGTCTCATCCTGCCCGCCGCTGATTGCAAGGACATCCCCGGACAGGCGGGGCAGGCTTTCAACCGCAAGCCTGCGGATGGAATCCAAGTCAAGCAACTTGTCGGCATACCGCCACTTCCAGTACTGCTCGCCGAGATAGGCGTCATCGTCAGGCTCTCCTTCATGAAACATCACGAAGGACGGGTCAGATTTCCAGTTCCGTTGTATTTTGCGAGTGAAAAGTGATATCAGGCGGACTTGCCAGCGTTTCAGATCGGGAATGACCAAGGCTGGTGCCAAGAGAACAAGCCTGCTGATGTCCAACCGCGCCCCGATGATGACCGCCAAAGCCCCACCCATCGAATGCCCCACGAGTGAAACATCGTCATACCGGGCAAGGAGATCAGTACAGGCGGCTTGGGCTGTGCCAATCCAGTCGTCGGCACGTGAAGCAAGGAAATCAGTGGCTGACGTGCCATGTCCCGGATAACGGGGAGCATAGACATCCATGCCTGCTTCAAAGAGGCGCAGTCCTGGCAAAGCCATTTCACCCGGATAGCCATTATACCCATGGAGACAGAGCACGGCATGCTGAACCGAGTCTTCATGCACCAAAGCCCATGGGCGAGCGCTTTTCACCGGAGAGACAGTATCCTGATAGAATCCTTTGGTATAATCCGGAACGTCATAAGAAAACATGTCCTACCCCTGCCAGCTTTCCTTGAGAAGGTTCAGAAGGTCGATGCGGCTTCGCACTTCCGTTTTGGAAAAAATGTTCGCCACATGGTTGTTCACCGTATTGGTTGAAATGTTCAACTCCATGGCAATCTCTTTGTTCGTCCGGCCATTGGCAATCAGTTTGATGACAGAAAATTCCCGTTCAGTGATGTGATAGGGCGCAAGCATTTCCAAAGTAATTCCCTGGGGCTGCCCTGCTTTCTTCCCTGCTTCCTTTCCCGGAGAAAGCGCCATGAAAAGGAACACCATAAGGGTGATGGAATACGCAAGGAAATACAGGGGAATGAATATTCTGTTCAGGTGTGGGAAGATAATGCCCAGTACCAGGAGTGGAATCATGGAGAACGCAACGATGATAATGGACATGCTGACGTTCCGCACACGAGGGGACATAATATTCTTCAGGTTCTTCAAGAGTACGCTGAGGGAGAAGAAAAACGCAAAGATGAAGATACCTGTCCACAGAAGGGATATCCAGGAAAAAGTGAAGATGATGTCCAGCACTCCTAACGCCAGATATATGGCAGCAAGGAAGTAGAAGGACAGCTTGTAGGGATTACGCCATGGATGGGCGATGACCCATGTGGTAAAGTACGGAATGAAGACAACCAGGAAAGTTGTCGCCGCCAGTATCACCGCCCTAAAAATATACGTGATGATATGAGCTGCGCTGGTGAACCAGACAACATGGACAATCTCCTGGAGCGCAAGCATGACCATGCAGCCCAGCAAGGATGCATGCAAGACGATGAAAAGACCTGTCCATCTATAAGACGACCGAAGATTATAGACAATGCCCAGCCCCAGGGTCATACACCCCAGGGCAAAGGCTGTCATATATACAAGTAAAATCATGCCGTCCATGACCGGCCTCAGTTATTCTTCAGACCAATCTGCTTCTGGTTATGCGTGATGTCGGCAAGGCCACAATACTCACTGATCTCATTGATCAACAGAGGAAGATTAGTCGCAGGGAATCCAAGCCGCTCAGCTTGCCGTTCACTGTATGCCGAAGCGTTCAAGCCTGCACGAGCCTTGGAAGGGAACAGCTTCAAATGGAACGCCTGTCCATCAGTAAGCAGATAATAGGCAGTAGGATCATAACCGGGAACCAAGCGTGCGACATCACGGTCAATCGCCTCAGCACTGGTCAAGAGCCTGTCCGGCAAGGTTCCATGGAACAGATACCAGAGAGAGAAGGTCGGATAGACCCATGCCATGTGGACTTTCTTCTGCTCCGCAAACTCACGGTGCGCCCGGATATCATCAAACGACAGAGCGTAATCATTGAGTCCGAAGACAGTCCATACCGTATCGTATTTTCCAATGCGACGACGCAAATTGGCGAACAGAATCAAGCTCTTGAGGCCAGTTGCCTCTGAAGCCCATTCGACGTGAAGATTGGTATACCTACAGTCCTTCCTCACCTGGGAAAAGTATACAGCTTCCGCTTCGGTCGCCGTAACAATCAGCAAGGTTTTCAAAGGAAGATTCGTATTCTTCTTACGCTTCATTACCAGCCTCCTTGGACGGGGAATTGACGAAATAGAATTCCGATGTGATTGGCAAAGAGAGATAGACGCCACTCAGATACTGCTGGATTGTACGCCTTTCGTCACGGGTACGGGAGAAGCGGTAATCGGAAAGACTGTAATAAGTCGTAGCGCCCTCATTATCCTTCTGCGCAAACCAAATACCGTCGCGACGCAACAGCCCTTCAGTCAGCAAGGTCGGATTGCAGTCAACAGCCAGCATCTGGGAACCGCTTTGCGAATTATTAGTCTCAAAAGCATCTACGACATGCTTGAGGACATCCGGATGGAGCAAAGTCCCGAAGTCATCAATGACCACTGTTCGGGCAGACACGAAGCTTTCAAAGAAGGACACTCCAATCAAGGACAACCGCCGTAGGCTGAGGGACTCCTGGGCAAAGTACGATGCATAGTGCTGGGTTACATTGGTATGGACGAAAATGATTCGGCCATCCTGAACACGCACCTGACGGATATCAGTGATATCATTGCTCCAAAGGAAGTTAATCAGTTGCTGCGACCAGTCCGGGTGAGCGGTAAGCTGCTCGACCAGATATTTCTCCGAGGCAGCCGAGACACCGAAAGGAAGAATCAGCAACCTTTCATCAATCCAAGAATACAGGGGAACGCATGTCTCGCTGCCTTTCCTTGCCGCTTCGGTAAGGAAAGATTTGCGGGGGCTCAGTTTCTTGACGAGCCGCTTCTTTTCTCCCCGGTACAGCTTACCCCAGCGGTAGTGGTAGGACAACTCGGAAGCAGAACCATCGACCAGCTTTCGGTCAAACATGAGCTTGCGGGAACCACCGACAATGTGGTAGAGCGATTCCTCAAAGAACTTGTCCCTATCCGCAACCAACGTGTACTGGGCGATGATTGTAGGGAATTCCTCTTGGTTGTCCGCCTTGCCGCGGTCAATGACGACTTGAATCCGAATCTTAGAAGGTCCTCCCTTCTGCTCGGAATAGGCAAAAGACGTACCGTTCAGGAGCAGCAGAGGATTCTCCACATCTTCGTCAGCAATGAGGATTGCCCTCAGTGCTTCCAATGCTCGAACAAAGGTGCTCTTGCCGGCTCCATTGGGACCAATGACCGCCGCAGTCTTGATGACCTTCAACTTCTCGTTGATTGCGACGACTTTTGATTCCGGCAAACGGTTGTCCTTCACCGCCTGGAATGAAATTGTCTGCGGTGTCTTCACGGACCTGAAGTTCGCGATTGTCATGTCAAGCAGCATACGCTACCCTCCCGTTGAATGAAGCCGCCACCTTTTCCGGCACAACGGCATCCTCATCAGTTTCTTTGCCACTTCCGGTCCCCACAGGTCTCCCCGTTCACACATGACCGTCAGGCATCTTTCTTAAGGATACCCTGTTATTGCAAAAAGGTGAAGAAAAATCAAGCAAATGATTATTTCAGGCACTCATTGGCTTTTGATACTCCATTTTTAAGCATAAAATATCATTTTTACACCTCACTTTCCCCATAAGGACACCAAGCATGGAAAAATGCAGGAAAAATATTCCCCAAAAAAAGGTGAAGAATTTTTTTTCTTCACCTTTTTTTTGTCCTTAAAAGAGAAAACTTCGGATTCCGGACGGATTTTCGGCTTACTTTATCTGTTCGTTTACCTTGGCACGGTTATCTATCGTGGAGCGAATCGCCGACAAGACACGGGCGGCCTGGGGATTTCCACTGCTGGAATAAACGTGGTTCATCAGGTCAAGGGCTGCCTCAAGATCTCCGCGGGCATAGGCCAAGATAGCCGCATTATATCCTGATGGAATATGACCTTGCGTGTCCCACTGAGTCTTGAATATATCATACGCTACGTTCCTGTTTCCCTTGGAGACCATATCATACGCGGGGGCAGCCTGCGGGTTCTTTGGTTTATTGGGCATCAGGCTTTCAGAGCGTGAATATAAATGGGGAACAAGCTGTTGGACAAGTTCTTTCTGGAAACTGTCAACAACTTTTTGGAAAAGAGGCGTCACCGATGGCGCAACAGGAACATTCGTAGAAATCTCTACTTCCTGCGTCACCTTGTCTATTATCTGCTTGGTAGCAAGGATATGCCCGTCGTTAATGTCGGTCAGCGTGTAGGTCAGATTCAAAGTGGCAATCTGGGTGATGATATAATCATGGCGGATAAGGACGGGCACCTGCATTGGGACCCCTCCTTCCAATATTTCCTTATATTCATAAATAGGCTTGCTGGTCAGAGTCTCGGAAACATCCATGTAGTCAATCGAACTGGTCAATAATGCTTCGACCCCATTTTTCTTCAAGGCTTCGGCGTTTCCCCATCCGACTTGCGTGAGATTGAGTACGGCATCTGTTACTTCCGGTCTGATGATTGTATAGACTCCGCCAGATGAAAGGGAACGGAGGATTTCCCGCGTAGCATAAGATGCGACATCTTCCTTCACGTTGGCTTCCACGCCGCTGACGACGTTACCACCGCCCCATGTCCAATCTCCGGGGATGCTCACCCACCGTGGCGTGTTAATCGAACGATCATAGGGTTTCGTTGAAGCGACCGCTATGACACTTCGCCCACCCATATCGACCAGAGCGGGAACATATTCAGTGATGCTGACTACCGTGGAACAGGCCACAGCGGTCAGGAGTACGACGAAAACCAATAATCCGACTTTCCAGAGCATGTGACGGTTATTCATAGGAGCCTCCCTCCATTGTTCCTGGCATAGTGTACTCTATCTCCCGGTATATCCCCCGGTCAAACTTGCCAAGACTATAATATCAGCATGACATCTACGTTGTCTAGATTGACATTGGCGTTCGCTTGGAATACTGTAAGTTCATATGACCTGTCTGTCCGGGCATGGAATATACCTTATTATATGGAAGCGCGCGGGAGGTCGGCACAGGCGCGGGTCATCACCGATGGGGGAAAGTATGGAAGACTGGCACGACGATGATGATCTTGCGGAAGAAGAAAACCGCTACTTCGGAGATATGGATGAAGAAGATGAAGATGAGGAACTCTTCGATGATTTCGCTGATGATATCAGTGATGACATTGGTGACGATGAGATTATCAACGATGAGGACGATGATTCACTGATTGATGACAACTTCATTTTTGATGACGAGGACGAGACCGAGGAAGAAGATTTTGATGATGACGACGATGACGACGGCTTCGATGATTTCCTTGACGTTGATGATGACGAGGAGATATAAGTCGTTCACATCTGATGATAGATGATTCTGATATGTTGTGGGGATGTTGCAAAAGTTGTGGCATCCCTGTTTTTTATAATTCCCATTACCTTGCACATCACACGTTTAAAACAGTATTGATTAACTATATTTACGTCTTAAATCATCAAATAACCCGAAAGTATTATATGGTTTTCTCTGCTTTTCATGCAAAATAATACCTTTGGGTAATAGCTTTCTGCCATCACCACGTTTATACTACTTTATTAATTACTACCATATGCGTAAGCTGGCATGTCATCATCTTCTTCATGGAGAAAGGAAAAGATACTATGAGAGAGAGAGAGAGAGAGAGAGAGAGAGAGAGAGAGAGAGAGAGAGAGAGAGAGAGAGACTAAACTAAGCGTCATGGTCTTCCTGACCATCCTGATGCTTCTTATCACCTTCATTTCATGCGACAACAAGCTGAATGTTTCACATACCAATGCAGTGCGCTTCTCTACGGAGATAGGACGCAAGGCCACAGCTAATTCCGAATGGCAAGCCGATGATGAAGTCGGCATCTACATGGTAGCTCATGATGCCCTGGCAGCCACTGCCGCCTCAGAACGTGCAAACAAACTCTATACGGCTGACACAGCCTTCCAGACCTCTGGCTTCACTCCTGCTACCACTGCCGATACCTTGAAGTGGGATGACATTTCCAACTCTACCGCTACACACTTCGACTTCATCGCCTATTATCCTTACGTGTCTCCCATCGCTGATACCACGGCTCTATCCATAAACGTCTATCCCCTTGGTTCCGGGGAACAGGACACCGGAAAGGCTGACTTCCTGTGGGGACGCACCGACAATGTACAGAACAATACCTCGACGGTGCATCTGAAGCTTGACCATATGCTCTCCCGTCTGATTGTCAACATCTCTCCCAGCACGACCGTTGATGCTACGGCTATCAATGATGCCACCGGTGGATTTACTGCTACGGTCACAGGCTTGAACACGCAGACCGCAATCAACCTGAATGACGGAACCTTGGATGCTGCCAGCGTCATTGACGCTATTGTCATGAAGGACATTTCCGACACCCTTACTCAATCTGAAAGGAATGAGGGCAAGAGGCGGTTCGAGGCAGTGCTGATACCTGTGGGCAACACTGATGCTCTGGCTAACGTGAGCCTGGAGTTTACCCTGAGCGGTGGTGCTAAAGCTGGTACATACACATGGAAGCCAAGTACCACAGGTGCTGTAGCTGAGGGGGACAAGCACCTGATTCACTTTGACAAAGGCAAGCAGCATGTCTACAACATGACGCTGAACACGGATGACAATGAAGTCGCCGTTGCCGCCATCCAGATTGAGATAAAGGACTGGGACACCGGTGACGGGGTGAACGCGGCTGCAACCAAAGCATACAGCCTCACCTTTGGGGCCAACGAAGCCACGGGAGGCAGTGCTCCGGGACGGATGTATGCTCATGAGGGAAGCCTGGTCACACTGCCGGCTCCTGGAACATTGGAAAAGGATTTCTATTACTTCTACGGATGGAATACTCTGCCTAATGGCAACGGAACCCAATATGCCGCTGGTGATACATTCGTGGTTCCTGACCATGATGTGACACTGTATGCACGGTGGCTGGTGAAGGTCAAGGCAGTCTCCGCCGGAGGTTATCACACGATGATCCTGAAGGAGGACGACACGCTCTGGGGGACAGGACGGATCGACTATGATCAACTGGGTATCGGCATAATGGGTCCACCGATAAGCACGCCCATGCGGGTCAAGGTTAGTATGGCCGACTTCATAACTGATGTCGCGGCTGTCTCCGCTGGAGAAAACCATACGATGATCCTGAAGAAGGACCTCACGCTCTGGGCGGCTGGACGCAACAATAATGGCCAACTGGGTGTCGGTGATAATAATCCCGACTCAATGAAGCCCGTGGTGCAGGTCAAGGCGAGTCCCGTCAAGAACGACTTCATGACTGATGTCAAGGAAGTCTCCGCCGGAGCCGCCCATACGATGATTTTGAAGGAGGACGACGCGCTCTGGGCGACTGGAGCCAACTATTATGGTCAACTGGGTGACGGCACTATAATCGACAAAACCACCATTCCCGTGCAGGTCATGACTAATGTCGCGGCTGTCTCCGCCGGACTGAATCACACGATGATTGTGAAGAAAGACGGCACGCTCTGGGCGACTGGACGCAACAATGAAGGTCAACTGGGTGACGGCACTACGACCCTCAGAGGCGCGCCCGTGCGGGTCAAGGATGATACCGATATTTCCGGGTTCATGACTGATGTCGCGGCGGTCTTCGCCGGATACGAACACACGATGATCCTGAAGACTGACGGCACACTCTGGGCGACTGGAGGCAACAGTGCTGGCCAACTGGGTGACGGCACTTTGGGTACAGAGCAAAGCAAAAGCACGCCCGTGCAGGTCAAGGATGATACCGATATTTCCGGGTTCATGACTGATGTCGCGGCTGTCTCCGCCGGATGGTTCCATACGATGATCCTTAAGAAGGACGGCACGCTCTGGGCGACTGGATCCAACAGTTCTGGTCAACTGGGTGACGGCACTACGACCACCAGAACTACTCCCAAACAGGTCATGACTGATGTCGCGGCTGTCTCCGTCGGATATTACCATACGATAATCCTGAAGAAGGACGGCACGCTCTGGGCGGCTGGATGGAACGGAGATGGTCAACTGGGTATCGGCACAGCACTCACCACGACAAGCACGCCCGTGCAGGTAATTTTTTAGATACTCTGAAGTGACCTCCACAATGCACAGTGCAACGTGCGGGAGTTATCTCTCTCCCCGTATGCGTTCTGCCACATGCAAATGGAGGTCACTTTTCACGACAACGGTAATCCATAGGCACAGCGGAAGAGTTTTTCGCCGTAACGGGTACAATACTAGGTATGGTAAAAGGATATACTCCGTTATCCATCTACATATACATTACTATTTGCCCAGTAGCCAATCAATGAGATTGACCTGCCTGATAGTATTCCTTTGAATCCTGCTTTGTTGCAACAAAGTCAATTTCCTTTTCATCTATCTTGCCAGTGTTGACCCGATACTCTCGGCGAAACAATTCCAGGTAGACGATATTCTCTATCTGATGACCGACATCAACATTCTCCGATGACAGTAAATGGTTACGCAAACCTGAATCAACAATGTAATACTTACCAAGAAATGAAAAAAACTTCTAAATTTTGTTACTTGTTTTCCATTCGGAAGGAAGCAGGAAAATGTAATTGCGAACCAATGAAAGTGCAACAACCTCTTTTTTTCCTTTTTTTCAAAAACTACTTGCGGCGCGCCAATGTTCTTATGTATAGTAACAAACTATAGATGATTCTATCAATAGAAACATATGGAGACACACCATGACAATCCGCAGAACAGCTCTCATCATTGTCCTGTCCCTCATTTCTTTTTCCCTGGCGGCGACCGGAGCAAAGGAATCTTCCCCGTCGCGGAATATCTCAGTGACGACGATTGGCATTTCTCAGCTCGTATCTCATCCGGCGCTCGACTCCATTGCCCAAGGCATAGAAGATTACCTTGCGGAAAAAAAGCTTCCTGTCGAGGTAGAACTCCAGAACGCAAGCGGTGAAATATCAACGGCCGCGGCCATAGCCCGGAAGTTCAAGATGGACGGCAAGGACATTGTAGTGGGCATAGCCACTCCCACAGCGCAAGCACTTGCCAATGCCATCACGACATCTCCTGTCGTGTTCAGCGCGGTGACTGAGCCAATTTCAGCGGGACTTGTCTCATCCTATGCGCCTGAACCAGGATCAAATGTCACGGGAGTTTCGGACTTGACCCCCGTCGCCGAGCAGATTGCCCTTTTCATCAGGGTCACAGGAGCAAGGAAGTTGGGCATGGTCTATACCAGCGGAGAGGCAAACGGAGTCGTCCAGATGGAAATGGCCAAGGAGGCGGCACAGAAAGCCGGAGTTGAATTTATCTCTGCGTCCGTGTCAAATTCCGCTGAAGTGAAGATGGCCACCCAGTCAATCATCGAACGGGTCGATGCCCTGTACATTGCCATTGATAATACGGTGGTCAGTGCCATTGCGTCAGTCTCCGATGTAGCGAAAAAAGCGGGCAAGCCTCTCTTTAACGCCGACACCACATCCAGCGAAGGAATTGATTTCCTCATGTCATGGGGCTTTGATTACTATAATTTCGGTACGGCTACCGGTCAGGTAATAGAACGCTTGATCAACGGTGAGAAACCAAGTGATATCGGAACCGTATTCCTTGATGACCCTACCCTGTTTGAATTGTGGATAAACATGGATGTCGCGCAAGAGCTTGGAGTAGTATTCCCTGCCGATATCCTGCAAGCGGCGAAAGTCGTTTTCCAGGCTGGAGAGAAGCACATCAAGTAAATCACGAAAAAATGCATGAATAATGAATTATTATTCATAAAAATGCATATTGACCTCACGACCAATTTACAAGGAAGAAAGGCTGTTGTATAGTTTTGCTCATTAAAGCATAGAGTACTCACAGCAATGGATAAGAGGGGAGAAAAGTTATGAAGAAAACATTGAAAAAGGCCGGGGGCATTCTTCTGCTTGCCGTAGGCGTCTGCGCCTCATTGTGGGCGGGAGGGACTTCAGAAGCTCCATCCGCAGGAAAGAAAGCCGGAGTGACCAAAATCGGCGTTTCAAAGCTGCTTGCTCACCCTGCGCTCGACGCGGCGGAGCAAGGCATGGTCGATTATCTAAAACAGACCGGGCTGTCCGTTTCCTTTGATTCCCAGAATGCCAACGGTGAAATTGCCACAGCCTCATCCATTGCTCAGAAATTTAAGAATGACCGTGCGGATATTGTCGTAGGCATTGCCACTCCATCAGCGCAAGCACTTGCCAATGTCTTCACTGATATTCCTGTCGTATTCACCGCCGTTACTGATCCGGTAGCCGCAGGATTGGTTGCCTCGGCTACGGCAGGCGGAGGGAATGTCACCGGTGTCTCCGACGCGAATCCCATCAAGGAACAACTTGAGCTTTTCAAGCGTCTTACTGGCGCACGGACGATTGGCATGATTTATTCCAGTGGTGAAGCCAATGCCATTGTTCAGATGGAGGAAGCCCAAATCGCGGCCTCTGAGCTGGGCATGGCCTTTGTCCCGGTAGCCATTGCTAATTCCGCCGAGGTGAAGCTGGCAGCCCAGTCCATCATTGACAGAATTGATGCCGTGTACATCGCTACGGACAACACCGTAGTAAGCGCCATTGCCTCCGTCTCTGATGTCTGCATGAAGGCAGGCAAGCCACTGTTCAACGCCGACACCACATCCAGCGATGGCATTGACTTCTTCCTCTCATGGGGGTTCAACTATTACAGCCTGGGAGTAGCGACCGGCAAGCTTGTTGAGAGAATTATCAACGGCGAGAATCCCGGCAGCATTCCTACCGTCTTCTTGAGCGATCCCTCTGAATTTGAACTGTGGGTCAACCTTGATGTCGCGGGGAAACTTGGTCTGACCGTTCCGCAAGACATCCTGGACGCTGCAAAGGTCATTGTACAAGATGGTCGGAAAATCACCCGGTAGAGCAAAGGAAAAAGGAGATACGGAAATGACAAAAAAAATACTGATGGCAATTCTTGCTCTCTTTCTCTCCGCCAGCGTAGTACTGGTCGCGGGAGGCCGGACTGAAATCCGGGATACTGCGCAGGGAGTGACGAAGATAGGCGTAGCGAAACTCCTTTCCCACCCTGCCCTTGATGCTGCCGAACAGGGCATGACCGACTACTTGGCTGGCCAGGGACTGAATGTTTCCATTGACTATCAGAACGCAAACGGGGATGTGGCGACTTCAGCTTCAATCGCCCAGAAATTCAAAAGTGAAAACATGGACATCGTGGTAGGTATTGCCACTCCCACCGCACAGGCGTTGGCCAATGTTTTCACCACCGTTCCGGTAGTATTTGCAGCAGTCACCGACCCCGTGGCCGCCTCACTCGTCAGCAGCTTGGATGGTGACGCGACTTCCAATGTCACTGGCGTGACCGACAGTAACCCTGTCAAGGAACAACTGGAACTGTTCATTGGCCTTACCGGAGCAAAGAATGTAGGTATCATCTATGCCAGTGGGGAAGCGAACAGCGTAGTACTCCTTGAAGCAGCCCGCCTTGCCGCACAAGAGATTGGCTTTACTTTGGTTCCGGCTTCGGTTTCCAACTCATCGGAAGTCAAGTTGGCCGCCCAGTCAATCATCGATAGAGTCGATGCCATATACATCCCCACCGACAATACTGTCGCCAGTGCCATGGCCGCGGTAGCGGATGTGACAAGCCGGGCGGGAAAACCTTTGATGGGAGCTGATCCTTCCGCTGTTCAAGGATTGGATTTCCTTGTATCATGGGGTTTCAATTACTATAACATCGGAATCGCCACCGGGAAGGTCGTCGAGAAGATCATCCAGGGGACGCCCGCAGGTTCGATACCAACGGTATTCCTTACGGATCCCGCAGACTTCGAACTCTGGTTCAACCTGGATGTAGCTGCCAGGCTGGGAATCACGGTTCCCCGGAATCTGCTGGATAACGCTGCGGTAACAGTGCGTGACGGACAGATAATCCGGAAATAAAAGACCAGCGGTTCCAGATGTGCATCCGTGATTCGGCCTGTCGCCGGTGGCGGATGCATTGTTTTTGTCAGGGGTAAGAAATGATTGAAGGTATTTTCGTTGATGGCCTGATTTTCGCAATCATGGTCATCGGTATCCTGATTACCTTCAGGATACTGGATTTTCCGGACATGACATGCGATGGCAGCCTGGCTGCTGGCGCGGCTGTCGCGGCAATGAGCATCACGGGCGGATGGGGCATCGGAGTTGGCCTTCTTCTGGCGTTTTTCGTAGGCGTGGCAGCTGGAACCGTAACGGCCATCATACACACCAAGCTGAAGGTACCTGGACTGCTCGCCGGCATCCTCACCATGACCATGCTTTATTCCATAAACCTGCGGATACTGGGAAACCGCGCCAATGTCCCTTTGCTCCGCATCGAAACATTGTATACCCTCCTGCCCCGTATATTCTCTTTCCTTTCCCCTGAATGGGCAGCATTGACGGGAACGTTCCTTGCCCTCATCATCTTGAAGGTAATCATAGATGTGTTTTTCCGCACCGACCTGGGGCTGGCTCTCGGCGCCATGGGAAGCAATGAACAAATGATCATCAGCCAAGGGATGAACCCTGATGTCCTCAAGATGATCGGCATTGGGCTTGCCAACGGACTGATTGCCCTCTCCGGCGGCCTGCTTGCCCAATACCAAGGCTTTGCCGACGCAAACCTTGGACAGGGCATGTTGGTTCAGGGGCTGGCAGCCATCATGATCGGAGACTTCCTTTTTTCATCAAACAAGATATCATTCATCACCCTGAGAGTCGTCATCGGTGCCCTGATTTACAAGGCTCTTATGTTCTTCGGGCGGAAATACGGTTATCTGGTAGGAATCACGCCCAATGATTTCAAGCTGCTCACCGGACTTTTGGTCATCGCATCCCTGCTCATCGCCAAGACACGGAGCCAGGCTTCATCATCAGGAGCGCGAAAAAGAGCATTGCTCCGCAATAAACGGAAACACGCCGCCGAAGTCCAACGCCAGGAGGAGAACACCCATGCTTGAACTGAAAGATATCTCCAAGGTCTTCTATCCCGGTACTGTCAACGAGAAGCTCGCCCTTGATTCCGTTTCCCTGAATATTGCGCAGGGTGATGTCGTCTGCATAGTCGGAAGCAATGGTTCAGGCAAAAGCACGTTGTTCAATATTGTCTGCGGCACGTATCCCGTGACCGGAGGAACGATACATTTCAATGGTGAGGACGTGACTCACAAGCCGGAGTACAGGAGGGCGCGGACAATCGGCCGCATATTCCAGGATCCGACCAAAGGAACTGCCGCGGGAATGTCGGTCGAAGACAACCTGATTACTGCCCTGACCAAGGGAATGAGAGGGTTGAAGTTCAGCCTGAACAATGAAAGGCGTGAATTTTTCCGCGAACAGTTGATCCCTCTTGGTCTGGATACCCGCCTCAAGGACAATGTAGGACTCCTTTCCGGAGGACAGCGACAGGCGCTCACCCTTTTGATGACAGTCCTGAGCCAGCCTAAGATGCTCCTTCTGGACGAACATACCGCAGCGCTTGATCCGGGCAATGCCCAGGTTGTCATGAACATGACCGAACATTTCATCAGCCAGTTCAACCTGACTGCCCTGATGATTACCCACAACATGCAACATGCCATAGATTTCGGTACAAGGCTGGTCATGATGGATGAAGGTACAATCATCTTGGATGTTTCAGGAGAAGAAAAGAAAAAGCTCACTGTCCTGAAGCTGGTCGAGCTGTTCAAATCCATCAAGAACAAGACATATGCTTCGGATGAAGCCTTGCTGACATTGTAATATAGAATAGAACGGAGGTCGTCTTCTGACGATGAGCCTGTGCATAAACATACAATCAGAATACCACAGGAGCAATTACTTTTTTCCCGTCAGTATCTGATAAGCCTGATACTCCCTCTCATAGCGGAGCAGGTTCTTGCCATAACCATTGGTCTGGCAGATACCATGATGGTTTCCCAGAGCGGGGAAGCGGCGGTAAGCGGCGTCTCCTTGGTTGATTCCCTCAGCAATCTGTTCATCCAGCTTTTCGGAGCCTTTGCCACCGGTGGTGCTGTCATATCTTCCCAGTACTTGGGACAGAAGAATCAGATTCACGCATCCCTCGCCGCAAAACAGCTCATCTATGTGTCGTTGTTTTCTGCCGTCGCGCTGATTGCTTTCGGCATTCCGTTCCGACCTATCATCCTGCGTACCATCTTTGGTGACATCGAGGGACAGGTGATGCGACCGGCGGTGCATTATTTTCTCTTTGTCCTGCTTTCTTTTCCCGGACTGGCCATCTTCAATAGCTGCGCAGCCCTCTTTCGCTCCATGGGCAACAGCAAGGCGACGATGAAGGTGTCACTGCTTATGAACGTAATACATATCACAGGTAACGCATGGCTTATCTTCGGCATGGGGCTTGGTGTCATGGGTGCCGGTATCTCGACATTCGTTGCCCGGAGTACTGCCGCCATCATCATGTTGGTCATGATACACAAAAAACGTCATCCCATACATGTGGACAACATCTTTGCCTTTGAATGGCGTCCCATCCTCATCAAAAAAATCCTGCGCATCGCAGTGCCGAGTGGCATAGAGAACAGCATGTTCCAAATCGGCAAGCTTTCGGTTCAAAGTCTGACGGCTAGTTTCGGCACTGTCGCCCTGGCAGCAAATGCCATCTCATCCGCGCTTGCGGGTTTCAGCAACATACCGGGCAATGCAATCGGGCTTGCCTCGATAACTGTCATCGGCCAATGCGTAGGAGCCGGGGAATACCGCCAGGTTTCCTATTATTCCAAACGATTCATCATCCTTGTCTATGCCTCGGTCTTCGCCCTGTGCGTTCCCATGCTGTTCCTCGCCCATCCATTGATCCAGCTTTTCCATGTAAGCGAGGCCGCCAGCACCCTTGCGGAACAGGTGCTGATGCTCAATCTGTTGGTGAGCCTTGTCTTCTGGCCACCATCCTTCACCGTGGGCAACTTCCTCAGAGCAACAGGCGACGCACGTTTCACCATGACCATCAGCATGCTTTCCATGTGGGTGTTCAGGGTTGGCCTGAGTTACCTTTTCGCCAGCTTCGGATGGGGTTTGCAGGGGGTATGGATAGCTATGTACGTTGACTGGTTGGTGCGGGGAATAGCCTTCTCCTCCCGTTTAATCAATGGCGGATGGAAAAACAAGCAGGTCGTCTGAACTCATGACGGACAACCTGCCCTACGGACAGCCTGCTCTAAAGTATTTACACTTCTTCCGTTTTGCTTTCGTCTTTTCCTTCATCCGACTTAGGAACAGCAGCCCCCGCCCAGAGCTTCTCGATGCCATAAAATTCGCGCATGGGAGAACTCATCAGATGGATGATGATGTCACCGCCGTCAACCAGCTCCCAGCCATCTTCACCGGGTGTCTTGTGGCGGTTTGAAACGTCCACTCCTATCTTCTGAAGTTCGCCCCACAGATTGTGTACGATACCGTTCAGGTGTCCGATGCTGGAAACCGTCGTGACAATGAAGAAATCAGCGAAGCTACACCTGCCACTGACATCGAGCAGGACGGTGTCCATACCCTTGTGGTCATTGATGAAACTGACAATTTTCTCCGCGACATCCTTGCGTTGTCCACTCATTCTTTTATGCTCCTTAATGAAATCTCATCCATCGCGCCCTGAAGCCAGGACACGAACCATGCGCGTACTTCCGTAATTTCCATCGAACTGTCGAGGAAATGGGCGGCATCATATGCCATTGACCGACCTCCACCTTGGGAACGACGCATCAGCGCCGCGGCATCAAGTCCGGAAAGTCCGTTCAGTGTAGCCGGGAGACTGGTTTTCCTCAAGTCCCCCGCATGTTTTTCCAATATCTGTATTCGTGAAGCCGGTTCTGTTGCCTGTGAAAGGACGGAATCTTGCGCGACAAGCGTGTCCAGCAGGCTCCTGATATCCGCCAAGTTTTCCGCAGTACCGCCAAAAGTGCCTGAGGAAGGAAGCCCGGAAAACGAGGCCATCACCAAGAAAGCAGAAGGATCACTTCCTGCTTCTCCGCTGCCATACCACTCCTGGAGGATATCAAGCGGCAGGGATACGCTGAGAAAGGCACGTGCCGCGGGCATCTCAATCAAAATGATTCCTTCCGATTCGAACCAGCCATACCTGACAATGGGCGTGGAGCCATGGGCACAGGAAGTCAAGGTCAGGACAATGGACAGCACTATCACCAGCGCGTGGAGAATACGGACGGAATACCGTTTTGCCGGATGCCGTTCCACCTGATATGCAGTCATTCTCATTGGAAGTAGCCTCCCTGCTCCAGGAATTCCCGTAGTTCCGAAGTGACGCCAGCTGGGACAATGCCTTTTGCCTTGTGCCATGCATCATCCCTGAGAATGAGAGCCAGGACGATATTCTCCAGACTGGGCAATGAAAGAAAGTCCTCCCTTTCCTTGTTTGTGATGTAGGTCCGCAATGGTTCAAGATAATCCGCAATGAACAGGGCAGCCCCCAAGCGTCCCATTGAGACAGAGCCAAGGGTATGCCACCGGATGGCCGTGGCCCATGTATCGGGGAAATCAGGAATCAAGCCCAGTGATAGATGCGCTCCGACCGGAGCGTGCAGCAAAACCGGAGACGCATCTTCTTCCGCCTCCGTGGAGATATGATGCTCCCTCACATACGCGGTAAGATTTTCCGTCTGCCATTCCCGTGCAATGTCATGCATCAGCCCTATGCACATGGCGGCTTGGATTCCATAGTCATCAACAAGGCCAGGGAAAATCTTGAAGATACGTTCCATTGTACGGCCACAGTTAATTGAATGGACGGCTCTCCGGGAAGTCAGATGGGTGGTGACGTAGTTTTCAAGCTCCGTAAAGTCTATGTTCAAGGACATAACGCGCCACCTCCCCAGGCAGATATGCGGATAGTCCGGAGACATCGGCTCCAGAGGCGGCTTTCCTGCGAACCATGGAGGAAGAATCTTCATGGACAGGATTGTCAATGTAGATTGCACAGGCTTGGCGAGGTAATGGGAGAGCGGGTTTTTTCGGCAGTCTGCGACAGATGAGGAACACGACTTGAGTGGCAAGTTCCGAAAAACGATGCCATCTGTCCAATCCGGCAATCAAATCATCTCCAATGACGAGCCCCAGCCTCTCTCCGTCTTCCATCTTATCTTCTTTGCGCAACGCCTCGACAGTGTCCACTGTATAGGAAACGCCACCACGCCGGATTTCCCGTTCATCCACGTCAAGACGCAAGGCACAATCATCAGGATAGAGAGCGGGATATGCTGTAAGGGCAAGATGGAGCATCTCACATCTTCTATGGGCAGGAGCGGCTGGTTTTGCATCCTGCTTGAAATTATTGATGAACGCTGGAATCAGGGTGATGCGGGATATCCCCGTGCTCTCGTAGATGCTATGGATAAGATGGAGATGTCCCAGGTGTACAGGGTCAAAACTGCCGCCAATGATGGCTCTTTTTGGTATGCGTATGTCCATGACCATCCTCCTGAGACCAGCTTACTCCTTTTCGACTTCTGCCGCATCATGGGGAACATCAGCATAATGAGCATTGAAATCCGGTGAAAAGATGAACCCCCCTTCCACAAAGTTCCGTTTCTTTGCTTGGTTTTCCGCTTCGGTCACCATGCCTATGAACGCCTGCTGGATAGCGGGCAGTGTGTCATCCATATATATGGAAAGTCCATATACCGGAACATCGGGATATGCGGTACGGACTTCCTCCAGACGCTCCGCCGTGCCATCTTCATCCAGTTTGGTTCCGATGATGACATGTTTTTTTTCCAGAAGCTCAGGAGCATACGCGCCAAGCTCGCCTTTCAGCGCGGCATATGCCGTCAGGTAATTGTCATCAGACAAATCAACAAGGAAGACCAAGCCGATGGTGCGGCTGATATGCTTGAGGAACTTGAAGCCCATGCCGGCGCCTTCGCTTGCGCCTTCGATGATTCCTGGAATATCAGCCAGAACCACATCATGGTCGCCATAACGGAACATGCCAAGCTGAGGGATACGGGTAGTAAAGGGGTATCCGGCGACCTTTGCGCGGGCATTGGTCAGCAGATTCAGAAGCGACGACTTGCCTGCGTTGGGAAATCCGACAAAGCCGAGGTCGGCGATAATCTGGAGTTCCACGCCTATCCGCATTTCCTGTCCGGGTTCTCCCGGCTGGGCGAAGCGTGGAGCCTGGCGGGTAGACGAGCGGAAATGCCAGTTACCCTGTCCGCCACGGCCTCCCTTGAGGAAAACCCAGCGTTCTTCGTTGGTCAAATCTTTGATTACTTCTCCGCTCCGGGCATCCTTGATGACGGTACCGGGAGGAACAGGAATCTCAATGTCATTGCCATCCCTGCCATACTTGCGCTGGCCTGAGCCGTTGCGTCCTGTTTCAGCGCGGAAATGGCGTTCTTTTTTCAAATGAGAAAGTGTACGAAGATTATTGCGGACGACGAACACGACATCTCCGCCTTTGCCTCCGTCTCCTCCGTCGGGACCGCCCATAGGGACATATTTCTCCCTACGAAAGGAAACACAACCGTTGCCTCCGTTTCCGGAGGCAACATCTATATACGTCTCATCTGAAAAACCAATCATGCTTTATCCAAAAAAATCATGCGTTCGTATCGTGCCGGATACTATTCGTTCACGATGCTGACGTACTTGCGATTTTTCCTTTCATGGAAAAGAACCGTGCCGCCGATTTTTGCAAAAAGCGTGTAATCGGAACCAAGTCCGACATTCTCTCCAGGATGGAAATTAGTTCCATGCTGGCGGACGATAATCTCACCGCCCTTGACGAGCTGGCCGCCAAAACGCTTCACGCCAAGTCTCTGTGAATGGGAATCGCGTCCGTTGCGGCTGCTGCCGCCACCTTTCTTATGTGCCATGTCTCCGACTCCTTATGCGATGATCTGCTCGATCTTGATGAGGGAATACTTCTGCCGATGCCCCTGGGTTCTGCGATACCCTTTGCGGCGATGGAACTTGTACACCTTCACCTTGTCTCCCTTCACTTCTTCAGTGACGAGAGTAGCGACAACCTTCGCTCCCTGGACATACGGAGCGCCGAACTTAGCGTTCTTTTCATCTACAATCGCAAGCACAGCGGTGTACTCCAGCTTTTCGCCTTCCTCCATCCTGTCGATTTTATCAACCTGGACGGTAACACCTTCGAGTACCTTGTACTGCTTTCCGAGAATCTCTACCAATGCATACATGCGTTGAAATCCTTCCTTGTGTTTGTTCGGACTGTTTTATACCATCCTTGCCAACCTTGCGCAACCCGTATCCGTCCGGTTCATGGATAAAACGGGGAAAATACCTATTGACTACCTATCGGTCGGTAGTTCATCATGATTTTCATGAACACCCCAACAATCACTGGAGGCGGGTATCCGCCAATGAAGGAGAAACTCATTCTCGTCACACTTGACCTTGCTGCCCGCAAAGGATTGGATGTTACATCTCTTGCCGACATCGCCGATGCGGCAGGAATCCGCAAGGCGAGCATCTTCTCTCATTTTTCATCCAGGGAAGAACTGGTCGGCGAACTTTTCTCATACTGTTCTGCCCTTGCGTCGAAACAAGAGATTACCATTTCCTTTTCAGGGACGGCCGAGCATGTCCTCTCACGGGCGATTGCCCATTGGGACGCCCTTTATTCGACATCCCCCCTATCCCTTTTCTACAAGATTGTCGAACAACAGAAACTTATCCTTACCCTTGCTTCCCGCACCCATCGCTCCTTTGCCCTGATGCTTGAAGGACAGGCACGCGTATTGCTTGAGACTCTCAACGAAACCGGGAGGCTGGACATAGCCGAGACGGATCTGGCCGTCCTGATGTTTTCCAGTACCGTCTCCGCCTTCCTTATCCGGGCAATGGACATACTCCCTGATGAGGATGGGGATGCACAGCAGGAACTGGAATGGCAGAAAGAACGGTTCATCAGGAGGTTCTGCGAGCTGTATGCGCCACGAAAAACATGAGCTTACATTTTTCTCTACATTTTCTCCAGGAACGGCACGCCAATCAAATAGAACGCATTCTTCAGGACGTACAGAACCATGGAACTAAGTTCCACCCTGGCACAGACAAGGCTTTTGGAATCAGCCTTGAGGACAGGATTGTCATGATACCAGCGACTGAAAGTCCGTGAAAGGTCATAAAGATAGGCAGTAAGGACGGAGGGATCCTTGCCCTCCCCAGCTTTGCCGACCACTTCGGGATATGCCGCAAGAGAACGCACGAGTTCACGTTCATCATCAAGTATCAGGACAGACGGGTCGAAAGGAACATCCTTGAAATCCTCCCGCATGTCCTCCCATTTGCGCATCATGCTGGAGATGCGGGCTCCCATATACTGGAGGTACGGCCCTGTATTCCCGTTGAAGGAAATGGAATCCTTGGGATTGAAAATCATGTCCTTTGAGGGAGTGACTTGAAGAAGGTAGTAGTTCAACGCGCCGAGGGCGATGGAAGCTGCCGTGGCATTGATATCATCAACATCGTTCTCCCGTCCTTTTGAGATGATTTCCTCTTTTGCCAGCGCGGTCAGGTTGTCAATCAAGTCGTCAGCGTCCACGACAGTCCCCTCTCTGCTTTTCATCTTGCCTTCCGGAAGGTTCACCATGCCGTAGGACAAATGATAGAGTGTGGGTGCCCATGAATAACCGAGCTTTTCCAGCACATGGAAAAGGACGCGGAAATGGTATTGTTGTTCGCTCGCTACGACATAGATCAAGGAGTCGAACGGCCAGTCTTCATGCCGCTGGACTGCTGTCCCGATATCCTGTGTCATGTACAGGCTGGTGCCATCGCTACGGAGAAGGACTTTCCTGTCAAGTTTGATATCGCTCAAATCCATCCATACGGAACCATCAGAATCCCGTTGGAAGACGCCTTTTTCCAGACCGGCCAGGATGATGTCCTTGCCCAGTTTGTAGGTATTGCTTTCATAATAATACGCATCGAAGTCAATGCCTGTCTTGCGATACGTCTGTGCCAATCCGTCGAGCGTCCAAGCGTTCATCCTCTCCCACAGGGCAAGGGTTTCCGGCTCACCCGCCTCCCATGCGCGGAGCATTTCCTGCGCTTGTTCCAACGCAGAGGGGTCTTCTTTTTCCCACTGGGCAAAGCGGACATAATAGTTTCCGACGAACTTGTCTCCCTTGATGCCCGTACTTTCTGGTGTTTCGCCGGAACCGAATTTCTGATAGGCGAGCATGGACTTGCAGATATGCACCCCGCGGTTGTTAATCAGGTTCACCTTACGCACATCTGCGCCATTGGCTTTCAGGATACGGCTGACGCTTTCTCCCAGGCTGTCATTGCGCAGGTGTCCCAGATGAAGGGGTTTGTTTGTATTGGGGCAGGAGAACTCGACCATGACGCGCTTGCCGTCAAAAGCGGAACCCTTTCCATAGGAGGTTCCTTCACGGGCAATCATGGAGGAAAGTTCGGCGGCAATGGTCGGTATGTCAATCTTTACGTTGAGATAAGGGCCGCTGACCAGCAGTTCTCCCGCTGGACGTGTCGGCAAGGCTTCAATCTTTTCCTTCAGGAGGGCGGCAATGTGAGGAGGAGCGGAACGCAAGAGTTTGGCATAGGCGAAAAGCGGGAAAGCAAGGTCGCCCATGTCCGGTCGCGGAGGCTCCTGCACTATGATGTCGGCGGGTTTCGGACCTGTGGCTCCCGCCTCACGTGCCATGTCCCCTATCTGCGCGGCAATGACCGCCTTCCAATCTTCCCTGACTTTCTCCAACATCTTGGCCTCTCTCTGCTATACGCTTTCTAAGTGCGTCCGTGCCACTATAGTATGGAAAAGCCTCATGGTTCAAGCATCAAAGCGGATGCTCACTTCTCCCGCCGCAAGGACTTCCCGGCTTCCATCAGGGAGACGGACATGAAGGTGGAAATCCCTGTCTATGTCCTCGGCGACCGCTGCATGGGGAGAGTTGCCTTCCACTCGGATTTTCTTGCCCAACAGGAAACAACGGTCACGGTATTCCGTCCAGATAGCATCGTCCCCCAGATGGGAAGCGCAATCGATGACTTCTTTCATGATTGCAGCGGCAAGCATTGCCCTGCTCTGCCCGGCTGGTACTTTGTCTTCTCCGGGAAAAAGAGAGCGAACCATGTGGCGTATATCCTCCGGATAAGCTTCAACGGGTGTCGAGAAGTTGATTCCAATGCCTACCACAAGAGCGCTGACGCCACCGTTCTCCATATCGGCGATGCCCTCGGTCAGGATGCCGCAGACTTTCCTTCCGTTGAGGAACAGGTCGTTGACCCATTTGATGTCCAGCCGCAGATGGCAGACGCGTTCCACGGCACGGGCGACGGCAACCGCGGCGGCTGTAGTAATCAGCACCGGGACGACACCTGGAGCCATGCGCTCCGGCCTCAGCACGATGCTCAGATAGATGCCGCCTTCCGGCGATGCAAAGGCTCGTCCGCGTCTGCCTCGGCCTCCGCTCTGGGTACGGGCGACCACGGTAGTACCGTGAGAGGCACCGTCAACTGCCAATGTCTTCGCCCTCTGGTTGGTGGAGCCAATTTCATCATGGAACTCAAGCAGGGAGATGAGAGGAGAATCGACATAGGCGGACAGGCTTGCCCTGGACAGGATGTCGGCGGCTTCATCAAGCGTATACCCTTTGTTGGTAGAAGCTGAAATGGGGACACCGAAGCTCTGTAATTCTTTGACAGACTTCCATACCGCAGCACGTGATACACCAAGAGCGGAGGCAATGGTTTCTCCGGAAACCGGAGTCCCTTTGTTCCGCTCCAATACGGTCACGACATCTTCCTTGATTCCCATGTACAACCATCTCCCTACTGGCCATGGTACTCTTATGGAAGGTTCAATGCAATGTCTTCCAAAGATACTTCCACGCCATAATTTTGTTACAGCTCTATTAGAGGGAATACGCCGTATCGTAAACTAAAATAGTTTACACAGTTTACAATATTCCATGCTTATGGTATACCCTCCATCATTACACCGGAGGTCATCACATGAACTCATCACGCTCGGTATTGGTCACTGCGCTTTTCGCCGCGCTCATCATTGTCGGGGCATTTCTCAGGATTCCCCTGCCGCCCGTCCCCATCACCTTGCAAACCCTCATGGTTCTGTTGGCAGGATTGCTCCTTGGATGGAAGTTGGGGCTGGCTTCAGTGGGCATCTATCTTTTGTTGGGGCTCATCGGGCTTCCTGTGTTCACTACCGGCGGTGGATACGCCGCTTTCTTCGGACCGACAGGCGGTTTCCTTGTTGCCCTGCTCCCGGCTGTCACCATCACCGGCATAGGTGCTGACGCGGGCTGGAAACATCGGGATAAAAATCCTTGGATATTCACTGCCTCCCTTATTCTTTCATCAATCATGGGAACAATCGTCATCTACGCTATCGGCGTCCCGTGGCTCAAGACGAGTCTTGGTCTCAGCTGGCAGGCGGCTCTCGCGGGCGGGATGTATCCCTTCCTCATAGGCGACACAGTGAAAGCCATAGTCGCTGTCATGGTCGCCCTCAGGCTCAGAGAAAGGATCATGGGTATCCTGCAACGGCAGACAGAGATTGGAGACATCGACTGACCGACGTACCACTTCTCCAAAAACTCCAAGCATTGTATGCTGGAAGCATGGACACAGATATATCCCAAACTGATGACTCATCCGCTTCCCGCATTGTCACGCCAGATGTCGCCGCACGTTTCATGGACACCTTCCATCGTCTCCATGATGATGATTTGAGGGTTCAGTTCCTGTCAGGAGCGCATGAATTGCCTTCATCAGAGGCCATTGACGACATCATCTGCACGCTCCTTGAATCATTTTTTCCCGGACGATGCGGAGGAACCATGTCTCCACGCTCTTTCGAGGAACAGGTAACTGATTCCCTTGAGCATCTTGCAACGGTACTGTCTCTTCAAATTGCAACAGCCCTTGCTTATGGGGATGGTTCCGGGAACCGTGCGCTGCATGAAAAACGCGCGCATGACATTGTATTGAAACTCTTTGACAAACTTCCGGAGATACGCCGGATGCTCAAGCTCGACGCACAGGCCGGATATGAAGGAGATCCCGCTGCCCGTACCATTGCGGAAGTACTCATCTCCTATCCCTATCTCAAGTGTCTGGCGGTTCATCGGGTCGCCCATGAGCTGTACGACATGAATGTTCCCCTGATTCCTCGGATGCTCAGTGAGAAGATGCATGGGGAGACTGGCATAGACATTCATCCCGGAGCCCGCATAGGGACATCCTTCTTCATAGACCATGGTACAGGGGTCGTCATAGGAGAAACTTCTGTAATCGGAAATCATGTGAAGTTATACCAAGGGGTGACGCTGGGCGCGTTGAGCTTTCCCAAAAGGGAAGACGGCGGACTAATCAAGGGGATCAAGCGTCATCCGAATGTCGGGGACAATGTGACAATCTACGCCCATGCCACCATCTTAGGGAACATCACCATTGGGAACAATGTCATCATAGGTTCAAACTCGTGGATTAAGGAAGACGTACCACCGTTCACACGCGTGAGTATCGAGATGCCCAAAACCATCCTGAAAACCGGACAGCCGAAGAAAAAGCAATCCTGAACGCTTAAGCGAAATGTTCAAGCACAACGCTTAAACCAACACTCGGACGATGCAGGAGCCATTATCGGCAGTCTTTCCTATGACCACCTTGAACAGGTCGCCGGGACGGGCGTCCTGCGGGGATCCCTCGACTCTGGCACGGAGATAGTTGCCGGTAAGACCGTTCCACCACCCGTCCTTCTTCTGTTCCAGGATGACTTCCGCTTCCCGTCCTTCCTGACGGGCACTGTATTCCTTGAGAAGACAGGCGGAAAGCTCCCGCAGCCGTGCGGCTCTTTCATCCCGCACGCTTTCAGGAACCCTGTCCCTGGCTTGGTACAATGGGGTATCGGGCCGAGGCGAGAAAGGAAACACATGCAACCGGGCAAAACCTTTGTTTTTCAAAAAATCATATGTCTCCTGGAACTCGGCATCATATTCCGCAGGCAGTCCGGCTATGATATCAGCGGCTATGCACGGGTCGTCCTTGATGTCCCTCAAACGGTCAATCACCCACGCGAGATGCTCAACCGAATAATGGCGGTTGATGCGGTACAGGACTTTTTGGTTTGCCGATTGCACGGGAATGTGGAAATACGGTTGCATCCGTGGGTCATGGAGGGTGTCGAGCAGACGTCCGTCCACATGATCAGGCTCAAGTGAAGAAAGCCGGATACGCATGTCAGAGCCGATATGCTCCAGGATTTTTTCCACCAGAGCGCCCAACCCTTCGCCTTTGTAACCATACATGGTCAGGTTGACCCCGGTAAGAACCACTTCATGGAAGCCCTGGCGTTCCAGATGCATCACCCGTCGAACTACCTCGTCAGCGTTCAAGTCCACCGCCTTGCCCCGCGCCACATGGACACGGCAGAAGGCGCAGGCATTGTCGCACCCGTCCTGGACTTTCAGGTATGCCCGTTGATTATGTAAAAATGTATCGGGAGCATAGTCAAAGACAGAAGGCTCTTTTCCCTCCCCGCCCGACTTGGCATGCAAGGCGGCAAGCTGGGCTGGCACGAGTTCCGCGAACTCCCGGCAGATATCCAAAGGAGAATCACCGGAATGGATGCGGGGCGTCATGAAACGGGGCAGCGCGAGCAGCGCGGCTTTCTTGTCCAAGGGGAATACGACGATACGGGCGGCCAGGGCTGCTATGTCCGTCCCGTCCATCTGGGCATAGCAACCAGTCACCACGACCACGGGCGCATGGGGTTCAGAGGCGTACTTGCGAATCATCCGGCGGGCTTTCTGTTCCGCTTTGCTCGTCACCGTACAAGTATTCACGACATAAAGGTCGGCGGACATGTCATCTTGTACGACATCGCACCCTTCCGCGGCGAAAGCCTGAGCAATGGCTTCCCCTTCCGTCTGGTTCAACCGGCAGCCTAATGTATAGACACGAACCTTCATGTCTTCTCCATACGTACAGCCATGTCTTGGGCAACCAGTTCAGCCATTACTTTGTCCAGTGCTTGGCGCAGATGGCGGCGCATGTCGGAAGCATAGGGATTGTATCTCTGCAAATCATAGAAAAGCTGACGGGGGTCGTTGCATGTCTGTTCAACGATGGACATAAGGCGGCGGTAGCCGGTGGTAGCCAGGTCAGTATGCCCCAGATGGAGTTCATCCAAGGTACGTCCGACGAAGTGGGTGACTCCTTGTGACCATGCGGTTTCCTTGTCGTGGGTATCGCAGTTCATGTGCAGGACAGTGAGTCCCCAAGAGGAAAATTCCTTCTCCCATGGTCCGATATCAGCTGATGACGCCACTGATGAGAGCATCATAGGAAGGTCTTTCACGCCATGAGCGCCAGAATCAGGACCGAACATAGGATGCGTGGCAATGCAGGGAATCCCACGGGAGACGAGCAATTCTTCCATGACGGCATATGGATAAAGTTTGACGGAACAGGTGTCAAATACTGTCGTAGCAGGGGTAAGACGCGGGGAGATGTTCGTCACCACGTCCTTGAAGGCGCTGATTGGGACGCAGAGAAAAAGATTTTCCTGTCCCAGGATTTCATCCTCCCCGACCAAACTCACGCCCGGCGGTACTGATACGGCATGACGCGTGTACCCATACACTTCATGTCCGTGAGAAGCGAGAAGACTTGCCCAGAATGACCCGAAACGTCCCATGCCATATACACCGATTTTCATGCCCTCACTGTACAGGAAGTACGCAAGGACGGCAACAGAGCCTTTCCAGGTATTTTCCCCCATCAGGGGTTTAGTGTATGATGGATGGCGGGACATCCTTTCCGTCACCTGTCAGCCGCAGGGAAAAAGCCGTCCAAGGAGTCCTCCGTATGACCTATAATCCAAGATAAGGAGAAGAATATGACTTTTGCAGAAAAGATGAAGGCACAGGCTGTCGCCGCGGCAAAAAAACTGGTACTCGCCGAAGGAACTGAAATCAGAACCGTCAAGGCGGCCCGCATCATAATCGATGAGAAGCTGGCATCCAGCGTGACATTGGTAGGGAATCCGACAGATGTGAAGAAGGTCGCAGCAGAGGCCGGTGTCGTCCTTGATGGCATTGACATCCAGAACCCTGAAGACTCATCCCTCCGCCAGAACTATGCTGATGAATACTATGACCTGCGCAAGAAAAAAGGCATGACTCCTGAACAGGCATACGCGGACATTGTCAATGAACTCCGCTGGGGCGCAATGATGGTTCGCAAGGGCGACGCCGACGCCATGGTCGCCGGAGCAAAGAACACGACCGGAGATGTCCTCCGCGCCGCTTTCCAGATTATCAAGACCAAGCCGGGTATTGCCAGTGCGTCCTCATGCTTCGTCATGGCAACGGACAAGACATCACTAGGTGCTGACGGTTCCTTCATATTCAGCGACTGCGCCACCATTCCCAATCCGACCGCCGAACAACTGGCTGAGATTGCAGAAGAAGCGGCGGCTTCCTGCGCGACCTTCCTGGGTGTTGAGCCGGTCATTGCCTTGCTCTCCTATTCTTCCAAGGGTTCAGCGAAAGGAGAAATGGTTGACAAGGTTACGCAGGCTCTGGAACTGGTCAAGGTGAAACGTCCCGACCTCCGCATTGACGGCGAGCTTCAGCTTGATGCCGCCATCATAGAAAGCGTTGGCACGTCCAAGGCTCCCGGCTCCCCTGTCGCGGGCAAGGCCAATGTCTTGGTGTTTCCAGACCTTCAGGCAGGCAACATAGGCTACAAGCTGGTGCAGAGACTGGCGGGAGCCGAAGCCTACGGTCCAATCCTCCAAGGTTTCGCCAAGCCAATCAGCGACCTGTCCCGCGGCGCAAGCGTTGAGGATATCGTCGTGACAAGTGCCATCACCCTTGCCCAGGCAGCGAACTGAACCAAAAGGATATTCCGTACCGATAGAGGGATGCTGCAAAATTTGCACATCCCTCTTTTCATTTATGATTTCCATGTTGTTACTTATATACGTCTGAAATGGAACTCAGGTAACAATATCCGCACCTTCAGAACCGAAAAACCCGAAAGCATTTTATGTTTTCACGTCAAAATCATACTTTCGGGGAATCGTCGCCCGTTACACATGAAACAAGACAAAAAAAACTACAAGAACTTACCTGCTTCCATCTGTTTCGCATTTCTTATTTCTTTTTCTATCCGCTTGTTATTATTTTATGAAGACATTAGGATGGGACCGTTGCTTTCATGTCAAAAGCATCAGGTAAAGAAGGTATACCAAATATGTCATCAGCGTCCCCATCCATGATCAACCTCCTGGATAAGACAAAACCACCTCACAAAATTATCTGGTTTCTTGCCTGGCCTACAATTGTCGAACAACTTCTCTCCACACTGATTGGTTATGTTGACAGTGCCATGGTAGGTTCATTGGGAGCCTCCGCGACTGCCGCCATCAGTGTGAACACATCGTCAATCTGGTTGGTCAACGGACTGATGTTCTCCGTCGGCGTAGGCTTCTCCGTCCTGATGGCTCGCAACCTGGGAGCTGGCAACAAAGACACTGCCAAAATCATAGTGAAACAAGCCATCATTGCCGTACTGACCATAGGTACAGCCATAAGCATCCTGATGTCCTTTATAGGAAATGAACTTCCCTTGTGGATGGGCGCTCCTTCATTAGTGGTCGACTCTGCACGCCTCTACATGAAATGGATATCGGTAGGCTTTGTCGCGCAGATGGGCATGTTCGTCTTTGCCGCCCTTCTGAGAAGCTCAGGCGATACACGCACGCCCTTAATACTGAACATCGCCACGAATGTAGTGGACATCATCCTGAACTTCATCATGATTTTCCCTTCCCGCACCATCACAATCTTTGGACAGGATATCTTTGTCTACGGGATGGACATGGGCGTTGAAGGAGCCAGCCTGTCCACGACCATCGTCATCTTCGCCGGAGCCATAGCCCTGTGCGTCATGTTGTTCCGCAAACGGTTTGTGGCCCAGGCGCGTTTCAAGGATTCATGGAAACTTCATCCTAAAATCATCCGCTCGGCTTTCAAGTTGGCACTGCCCGTAGCCTTGGAACGCGCCACCCTGAACTCCGGCCAGATTGTCCTGACCCGGATGATTAGCGGCCTGGGGGAAGTCGCGCTGGCAAGCCATTATCTTGCTAACACTGCCGAGACCATCGCATTCCTGCCCGCTACAGGCTTTTCGTCAGCGGCGACTACCTTGGTCGCTCACTCGCTGGGAGCAAAGGAAAAGGGACTGGCTCACAGGTATGCCCGAAGCTGCATCCTTTTCGGTACTACCTTCATGCTAGTGGCAAGCGTCCTGATATTTGTCTTTGCGCCACAGCTCATCAGCATATTCTCATCAGTTCCTGAAGTCGTCTCATTAGGAAGCACGGTACTCCGCATTGAAGCTCTCGGAGAACCTTTCTTCGGCCTGTCGATGATGGTGTTCGGCATCCTGCGCGGGGCTGGTGATACGAAAGGCCCGTTCTACCTCGCCCTGCTGGGCATGTGGATTGTACGCATACCGGGAGCATGGTTCCTCATCACCCTATTTGGATTTGGGTTGCAAGGGGTATGGATAGCCATGATGGCCGACATGGTAGTCCGTGGCGCGGCAAGTTTCATCCGCTTCAAGAAAGGGGCATGGCTCCATGTCTGGGACAAACGCCAGGGAGAAGTACCGGCGGCACTCATCGACTACGATTGAACGCCGCTACAGCAAGCGCCTTCAATTCCTCAAAGGACAGGGCCTCCGCCCGCGACTGGGGATTCACACCGGAATTTGCCAAGATTGCATCCACCCCATCCTTGCCCAGAGTGTTCCCGATTTCACCTTGGAGCAGGTTGTTCTTCATTGTCTTGCGACGATGGCTGAATGCGTCCTTAACCAAGGAAAGATAAACGGGACGCAAAGCCGCATCGACCAAGGGCGTTGCACGTCGGTACATGCCGACAGCGGCACTGGTCACATCAGGAGAAGGATAAAACGCGCCTCCTCCAATGGTAAACAGCAGGCGTGTCTCGTAATCAATATCAGCAAGCAAGGTCAGGGTAGAACGGTTTTTGTCTCCATCGCGGGATGTCAGGCGTTCCGCGACTTCCTTTTGTACGGTAAAGACCATGATGTCGGGCAAGCACTGCCGCTCAAGCAAGCGGGCGATGCAGACAGAGCCTACATTATAGGGCAGATTCCCGCAGATGCGATGAGGAACGCCACCGGAGCCGTACACGGCCTCCCATGTCTTAAGAAAATCACCTTCAACCAAACGGAAGCCGGTTTCATCGGCAAATGCCTTTTCCCGAAGGATTGAACAGAAGCCTTTGTCTATCTCAAAGGCGGTAAGCTGGCACTTCTTCTCAAGAAGCAAGACTGTCAGGGCGCCAAGCCCCGGTCCTATTTCCCAGATCGTTAATCCTGCGGATGGTTCAAGGGCATCGACAATCCGCTTTCTGATAGCCTGGGGCAGAAGGAAGTTCTGTCCGAACTGCTTGTTCATTGCCAAGGATTCCTCCTGAAGCAGATTGTTGATGGCATTGGGGGAATCGTAGGCGAAATTCCAACTCATGTCTTTCCTTCTTATGTCTTCCTGATATTTTTTCAGCATACAGAATCGCGGCGATGCCGGTCAACACAAGACTGACCGTGACGATACATGCTTCTGGCGTACAAAGCCAAGGGTGGGAATCAGTCCAGGCCGCGCCCCATCCGACGCAGGCATCCATCAGGCGGTATCCGGTCACAGCCAGCCACAGCGCACCCTGCCGCCAAGCAGTCCAGAAATGGATGAATGGCAGGTATCGCAGAAACGGAACCACAAGAAGAAGCAGTCCGCTGATTAAGGAAACCAATGAAAAAACCGTGGCGGGAGGCGTGACCAACAGTCCGACAGGCGTCCACTTCCCTCCTATGTCCATCACGAAAGGTACTGAATAGACCATTGCGGCAAAGGATGAAGCAAGACTTGATGCAATGGTTTGGGGCATCAGTTTTCCCAAGCAGCGTCCCAAGACAGACGTTCCATGAAGCATGCCGATGACTGCCGCAAAACTCATCAGGCATCCTGTCGAGGACATCAGCTCAGGAGAAAAAACCATGAGGACGAACAGCGCGGCGCACAAGGCTTCACATCCTCCGCCGCCATCTGCCCTCCGAGGCCGGAACACTCCCCAGAAATACATGACGGCGGCACGAAGCAAGGAGGGAAACGGCCCTGCCAAACACAGGAATGCAGCAATGCACACGCTGGATGCAATGATCCCCGCGCATTTTCCACGAATCTTGAAGACACACCCATACGCCACGGCGCTAATCCATGCCAGATGGGAACCGGAAAGGGCAAGGACGTGAGCCACGCCACCTGCCGCGGCCTTTTCCTTCAAGTGGCGTGCGTCTTGTCCATCATTTTTTCCCAAGAGCATCATCCTACAGAGAGCCAGGGCATTCCTTTCGTCTTCATCTCCGCTTTTCGATGAGAGGCTGTCAGTCACTTTCTCCAGCAGGGTACGCCGGAGTTCACGCATCCTGCATATGGGTGGCGTAAGAAACCCCGGAGACGGGGAAATGACCTGAAAACCATTGGACATGAAAACAGCACCATTTTCATCACGCCTTTCATCATGACCGGAGAACGTGCCGGACAGCACCATGCGTGTACCTGCAAGGAGTGTTACAGTGTCTTCCACCAAGGCATTCATGTTCCCCTTGGCTCCCCCTTCCCCGCCATCCTTGGTTCCAGCGCGGGAAAGACTGAGCCTGAATAGTGTGCGTCCTGAATCAGTGATTGTGGAATCTGCAATGAGAACGCCGGTCACGGAAGCGATTTCTTCACGCAAGAAAGGTAGTTCAGGGTGGATGAATGTCGTGACTCGTGCGGCCAGAAGGATGGCCGAGCAGCCCAAGACGCAGAAAAGTTCAATGCTGCGGCATAATGGAGGGGAATAGAAAAAAGAGACGGCACGGCAGACTGAACAACTCACGCAGAGGAAGCCCAATATCATGGAACGGTAGCAGAGGATTTCATCAAACAATCCGATAGAGGCTATGAGCAGCCAGATTCCGAAAAGAACCACCTGATGGCGTACCAGCAGGAACACATATGCAGGAGATGTCCTTTTCTTTTTCTTCATGGTACTTACAGGATGAAAAATTACCGTGGCGTTTCAGGGAGCAGAGAGAAATGTATCCCAAATCTGAACACAGCGGACAATACGAGCATTGCCGACAGAGAGCTTCTATTCCCTTGTTCGTGCCATACTATCAAGCGCACACATCAGCGACAACAGAGGTAAATCCAGTTGTTGATGAAGGGCGTCATGAACCAAAGCGGAAGACACCCGAATCATTTTCTTTTCCGTTGTCGCCGTCCGCACCTCAGACAGGCGGCGAGCCATGTTCTTGTCGTTGAGCAGTATCCACGACTCCAAGACTTCCCTGAACTCCTGTGCAAGTCCGGGGAGAGACGCATCTGGCTCCTTCAGGGAGCCGAAGCCGTCATGCCCGAATATACGGTCGCTGAGCGTCAAAGTATCCAGAGAGGCGGCTTCATCCAGATAGTCTGTGACAGCGGCTATGAAGGAAGATTCCACGACATCGGCGGAAGATAACGCCTGCTTGAGACGCAGGCGTGTCTGTGTCAACTGGAGAGAACCGCTGTCCCGACGGGCAAGGTACCTCCACGTCAGGGCTGTCGCGGCTATCCCAATGAGAAGCTCATCAATGATGGGAAGTGGATCACGCAAGGCGATGGACATGACAAAGTAAGCAACCAGGAAGACAACGGCGGAAATAAGCATCCTTGGGATATAACGCTTGTCGGCGACCCATGCCGACACATACCCGTCTACATCCCGGTAAGCCGTCCGTAGACACTCATCCATGAATGAAGATGGAAAAATGCGGGATACGACAATCTCCATTCCCTCGTCCATGGCAGAGGGATTCATCTCCTTCCTGGCATGGAATGGGGACAGGACAAGAGGATTCCTGTTCCGCCTCTCAATGATGAACACATGCTTCATTCGTCCCCTCCTTACGTATGTTCCTTACGTATGTTCCTTGCCTATGCGCGCAACCAGACAATCAAATTGCTCCCGTGCGACCGACTCCGACATGTCATGATCGGCGGTATGGAACAGATAGTACTTGATTTTTGGTTCCGTGCCACTCGGCCTGACGACCAGCTTCACTCCACCGGAAAGATAAAAAACCAAGACATCAGCCTTGGGCAGTCCCTGCACAGCACCGGAAGCATAATCGACGATTTCCTGGATAGTTGACCCTAGAAGAACATCTCCCGGCGTCTTTCCACGGAACTTTTCCATGATTTCCTGCATCTTCTGCTTGCCAGCGGAACCGGCGTAATCATTGCTGACCACCGCTTCAAAGCTGAATCCATACTCCCGATAAATCTCATGGAGTCTCTCGTACAGGGAAATGCCCCTCCGAGCATGGGCACACAGCATTTCGACGGCCACCACCGCAGTACTTACGGCGTCCTTGTCACGGACGAACGGAACGGTCAAGTACCCGTAACTTTCTTCCGCGCCGAAAAGGAAGAACCTTGCATCCCCCGCGCTCCCCTCCAGAACCGCCAGCTCTTCCGCGACATATTTGAACCCAGTCAGCACTTCACGGCAGACAATGCCCTGATCCTCGGCGATCCGGCGCACCACGTCCGTGGTGACGATGCTCTTGACCAACACAGGAGTCTTCCTGCCGCTTCCCGGAGGATATGCGGAAGGGACATCGTCACGCCCTTTTGCCAAGGCACTATAACACCCCGCAAGATAATCAAACAAAAGAATGGCTATCTGATTGCCGTTAAGAAGCTCGTACCGGGATTTGTCAGGGGAAACGGGAACCGCAATCCCCAGGCGGTCGGCGTCAGGATCGGTGCCCAAGATGATGTCCGCTTTCCTCTCCTTGCCCAGCTTCAAAGCCATCTCCATCGCTTTCGCGCTCTCAGGGTTAGGCAACGCCACCGTGGGAAAGGCTCCGTCAGGTTTTTCTTGTTCGGGAACAACAATGGTCGTGACGCCCAGACGTTCCAAAAGATTCCGGACAGGGATGTTCCCCGAACCATGCAGGGGAGAATAGACGACAGTCACCGGAATGTCCCTCACGGCATCCGGACGGCGGATGGAAGCCAGGACAGCTTCATAATATGCATTGTCAACCGAAGCGGGAACCGATTCAAGTCGTCCTGATGCCCGCGCTTCCGTTTCTTCCATGTCAGGTATGTCAAGAACATCGACCTGAGTGATGATTTCCGCTATGGCTTTGTCATGGGGAGGCGTTACCTGTGCTCCGTCACTCCAATAGACCTTATAGCCATTGTAGGCGGCAGGATTATGGCTGGCGGTAATCACCACACCTGCAAGAGCTCCCAGATGCCGCACGGCAAAAGAGAGCAGCGGCACGGGATGGAGAGTGTCAAACAGATAGACATGTACGCCCGACGCGGCCAGGGTCAGGGCTGCTTCCCTGGCGAACAGGTCGCTGTATCTGCGGCTGTCGTAAGCAATGACTATGGAAGGCGGATCAGCGTCAGGAGCCGTCATGGAGACCATGTAACGCCCCAAGGCGGCTGATACAGTCCTGACCACCAGCGGATTGATTCGGTTCGTGCCTCCGCCTATGATACCACGGATTCCCGCTGTGCCGAAGGAGAGCGTCGTGTAGAAGCGTTCATGGAGTTCGTCCCATGACTGGGCGGCAAGAAGGTCATCTACTTCCTTCCTGAACACAGGATGTTTCTCCGCGTCACGATAATTCTCAGCTTTTTTCTTCAACTCCCCGATATCATAGTCCGCCATATATGGCCTCCTCAAGTTCTGTAATGGTATCTGCCAAGCAGGATATTCCTGCCTCCTCCAACTGTTTCCGGCTTCGGAATCCCCATGATACAATCACGCTGCCCATGCCCGAAAAGCGGGAAGCAAACTGCCAGTCCACCTCGCTGTCACCGACATAACATACATCCGCCGGATCCAAACCGGACAGCGTGAAGAAATCATCAAGTGCCGACGGAGCGGGCTTCATGGGACGGTCAAGCCTCTGCCCTCGGACAAAGGCAAATGAAACACGAGGGAACAAAGCGGCAATGATGTCAGCAACCAAGGAATCCGTCTTGTTGGACAGCACTCCCAAGACCACTCCGTCCCTTTGGAGTTTTTCCAGAAGTTCCAGGATTCCGGGATACGGGAAAGACCCATCATAAGGATGCCGACCATAGTAGTCCGACAGGACGGACAGACAAGAAGAAAACAGTTCGCCTCCCGTCTCCAATCCGCTGGATTCCATGGCGCCCCGCAACGCATTCGCAAGCCCTCTGCCAACCAACTGCTTCACCCTGTCGCTGTCCAACGGGACAGCACCGGCAGTCGCAAGTGCCGCATTGATGGCGGCAGTGATGTCAGGAATGGTATTGACCAGCGTACCATCAAGGTCAAAAATGACAGCGGGATACCGTACTATGTGATGCATGTCTGAATTATCCCTTGTCGGAACCTGTAAAGTCAACCGAAACCATTCCAACCATTCCTAATCTTTCCGGATTCCCACAGACAAAACCATGGCAGACCGGGGAAGATGGAACCGGAGGATGAACCGGAAAGGGAATCAGTCACGCAATCACTCGACACAAACGTGTCTGCGGTATAGGCTATGTTATGCAGTAAGGAAACAGCATGGAAAATATCACGACCATCATTGTAGACGAGGGCAAGGAAAAACTTCCCCTCAAGCATCACCCTTGGATTTTCAGCGGAGCCATCGCTTCCGTTTCAGATTTTACTCCTGAAGAAGGCCGGACGGGAACGACTGCCCAGGTTCGGACAGCGGATGGACATTTCATTGCCTGGGGTTGGTACGACCCCCAAGGCAGCATTCCTGTCCGCCTCTTGGAATGGAAGGAGTCCATACGTCCCGATGATGGATGGTGGGTGCAACGCCTACAGGCAGCCATCCTCCGGCGCAAGCATTTTTTTGTCCGGCCTGCGGACGGAAACCTGCCCCAGACTACTTCTGTGAGACTGGTTCACGGAGAAGCCGACATGCTCCCCGGAATCGTCATAGACATCCTCGGCTCGCTTGCCCGTGTAATCATCAGCGCCCGTGCGGGTTGGGATCACAGGGATGTGCTGATTGGCGCAATTGAGAAGCTGCTTTCACCTTCCTTAATCATCATGAACACCGACGCTGCCTTTACCGCAGCGGAAAAGCTACCGGTCACCGAAGCATGGTACAAAAATGGTGAACGGTATTATCCGGAAGGACGCCAGAAGAACATCCGTTTCAGGGAAAATGGATTCTTCTATGAAATAAATCCGGGAACGGGGCAGAAAAGTGGTTTCTACTGCGACCAGAGAGATAACCGCGCAGCTCTGGAAAAATGGTGCGTGGACGCCCGCGTTCTTGATGCTTTCTCCTATACAGGAGGCTTCACTCTCCACGCTTTGGGAGCGGGAGCCAAGCACGTCCATGCCTTGGATTCATCCAGTCCCGCCCTCCGTCGTCTCCTTGCCAATGTCCATATCAACAGCGATGCCGGTCGGTTGGACGCCACAGCCCGTGACAGGGTGACCATTGAGGAATGCAATGTCTTTGAAAAACTCCGGGACATCCCTGCAAACAGCTATGATGTAGTCATCCTGGATCCGCCCAAGCTGGCGCCGTCCAAGAGCCATGTGGAAGCCGCGCTGAAAGCCTACAAGGATATCAACCGCCTTGCCATGAACATAGTAAAGGACGGCGGCGTCATCTTCACGTTCTCCTGTTCAGGAGCCGTGGACAGGGAAACCTTCCGCACAACCCTTGCATGGGCCGCTGCGGACGCCAAGATCGAGGTGCAAATCCTCCAGGTTCTTGGACAAGCCGAGGATCATCCTGTGCGTATTTCCTTCCCGGAATCTGAGTACCTGAGTGGCTATGTCCTGCGGGTCATCAAGAACTAACTGGCCAAAACTAGCTGGCCAAAAACTAACTTGCAAGAGGCGTGGGCGTGGGAGTCGGCGTGTCGTCAGGATTGGAATTGTCAGGTCCTTGTTCGTCTAATGTGGCGGCAAGGATGAACCTGAGTTCATCCATGGCGGCAAGAACTGCTTCAGGAAGCAGAGTCACCCCGCCCGCACCTTCCAGGGAACGCACCCGATAGGCATAATCCTGCATGACGGGAGCTCCAGCGGCTTCAAGGGCTGGAGCTTCTATTTCCTGCGGTGCGGTGGCATCTGCATTGAAACGGCATCTACGAAATTCCATGCCAGCTTTTCCTTTCGTCGCGCAGGCTGCGAACAGACGGCATACCAAGGGACGAACAGGATAGACGGTACAGTGATATGGCGTATCAGGATTATACAAAGGACATCCCCTATCCCCTGATTTCCATTCCTCCACTGCCTGAACCAGCCGTGAACGGGAGTTCAGGATAAGCCATGCGGCGACAAGACGAGCCTCGGAGTAGGTGATGTCAGGCACGAACCGCTCGCAGCATGTCCCGCATCCCGATGGGCAGGAAATGGAAAATTTCGAGGTAAAATCCCTGCTTTCCGGCTCCAGCGCCTGATAAATCTCCTGCAATTCCGCTATCTGCCAGCCAACGAATGTCCCCTCGAAACGCGCGCATATCCCTGCAATGTCGTCCATGATCCTTCCGGAGCCTCCGACCTATGAAAATACACGAAAAAGGCTCGGCAGGAACAGGGGTTCTTGATTATTTTCTTGTCGTCTTGCCCGTTATTTTTTCACACGGACTTTCGTTTTTTTCGTCCTGGCCAAGGAGTTTCCCCGCCTGAAATTCTCCCCCAGGCTGGCCTGCTGAACCAGACGCCTGTTGCGCCGGTCGCCCAGGAGCCATGCGCCAATCATGGCACTGAGTCCGCAACCGACCAGAAGCCATATCCACATCAACGAACCTTCCTGGAATGGCAAATCAACGTTCATCCCGAAGAAACTGGTGACGAAAGTCGGGAACATCAAGGAAATCGAGATGATTGTCAGCCTTTTCATGATGACGTTCATGTTGTTGGAGATGACCGATGCGAATGCGTCCATGGTACCGGTGAGTATGTTGGAATAGATATTGGCCATTTCAATAGCCTGCTTGTTATCCATGATGACATCATCAAGGAAATCCTGGTCGTCCTCCGTAGCAAGTTTGAAATATGAAAGCTTGGGAAGTTTTTCCAGCAGGGCGTCATTGCTTGTCAGGGCTGTGGTGAAATATACCAAGGACTTCTGAATCTGGAGCAGCTGGATAAGCTCATAGTTCTTGATGGACAGATGAAGGTTCTCCTCGACCAAGCTTTTTTGGCGGTTGAGAAATTTGAGCAGACGGATGTACACCATCGTCGCGCGGTTCATGATGCTGATTACAAAGCCTTCAATCGTCTGTATGGGATATTTGCGGAAACGATGCTTGGCCAAATCCTCCAAGACCACGCTGTCTCCCTGGCAGATGGTGATTACCATGTTGGGAAAAATGACGATGCCCAGAGGGATGGCATGTTGGTCGATGCCATCAATGCCTTCCGCGGATGCCGGCAGACGGACAATCAGGTAAATGAAGTCATCATCCTTCTCAATATGGGACTGTTCGTCCTCGTCCATGACGTCAGCGAGCAATTCGCTGGGAATGGCAAACTCCTCCTCAAGGCGTGCAATGTCATCCCTGTCCAAATCCCTGGCATCCACCCATGTATAGGGAGCTTCGGCGACATGATCGTCCATACGGCTTATGATATTCTTTCTAATCGTAATCATGGGGAATCCTCCGGTATATGCTGGTGGCACTATCCAGGAAACCCCACGGGATATTATGTGTCAGGACACATAGAATCCACTGGAAGCAGGACATGGACAGGCCAGAAATTTCTGAACAGGTAACGGCACGCTACTACTGCCATCATCAGGGACTGACATACTATACCTCCAGGAGAAAAATCTTCCACGGCCTGCGGAAGGGACCAAAGGTCTGCTTAGGCAGTGTAGCATATCGGAAAGAGTATGAAAACACATTATGAGCCGTAGAATGGTCATTCTGATGCTTTCCTTGCGTACTTCCCTCTCTCATTTCCCGCATTGCTTGTATCACACTGTCCAATAGTGATATAACTGGACAAATTCCACGAACCCCTCCGGGTTCCATGGTGAAGGAGGAATGTCCATGTTCACCCGTGACCAAGCATTAGTTCTTTGGAAGAAATACAATGCCTCTGAATCATTGTTTCATCATGCCCTCACCGTTGAGGCCATCATGCGTTCTTTTGCTATGGAGCATGGCGATGACCCGGAGTACTGGGGACTTGTCGGCCTGCTCCATGACATCGATTGGGAGATGTTTCCGGAAATCCATTGCAAGAAAGCTCCTGATATCCTGAAGGAGATTGGAGCGGACGATGCCTTCATCCATGCTGTCGTCAGCCACGGCTGGAACATTGTGACTGACGTGAAGCCGGAGCATTACATGGAAAAAGTCCTCTACACGATAGATGAACTGAGCGGACTCATTGTAGCGACTGCTCTGATGCGTCCTGAAAAATTGAACGGCATGTCGGTGAAGTCTGTCAGGAAGAAATGGAAGACGCCATCTTTCGCCGCCGGGGTCAACCGGGACATCATCACGTCCGGCGCTGAACTTCTGGGCGAGGATATCGACTCAATCATTGCCCGTTGCATCACCGCGTTACAGCCAAAGGCGGAGGAGCTGGGACTGGGGGCATGAATGGGCGGTCTCCCTTTTTAGTTTCCCATTGTTTCCATTTTTTTGTGTATTGTACGTTTGAAACAGTATTCAGTAACAGCATTAACATCTTCAAGCGCAAAATAGTTAAGAAGTATTATATGTTTTCCTCGAAAAATCATATTTTTGGGTAATACCTCAACTGTCATCACCAAACTTACAGTGTCCTAACCATCAGCCCTGCATGGTCGATGGAACACATCATCTCCCAAAAGCAACGAGGAAAACAACAATGAGAGAGAATGAACCAGGCATTGCAATCCTTATGATCGTCCTAGTGGCGCTTTTCGCATTCGTCATATGTGACGACAACAAGCTGAACATTTCCAACGAAATACGCTTCTTCTTTGAAATCCGTAAGGCCCTGGCTAATTCCATATGGAAAGTCAATGACACTATGAGCATCTACATGCTGGCACAAGTCTTGCGGAATCTTCATCTTTTTTTGATTATTCAAATTGACTCTATTCCATGCCCTCATACGGATCCCAAGGATATCTCACCCGTGAACTGCCGAGGCTGTTGTCTATGAAAGATGCATCGGGGACGGTTATTGCCTGTCCATCCAGACCAAAGGCTTGCAGGACGTTTTTACCCAACAAATCCCGGAGCCTTTCCTCCGGACAGTCTGCCATCCTGAGACGGCGGATAAGAAGCATCAGTCCAGTGTATCCGGGTATGCCGTTTGCCCCGTTCTTCTTGTCTTCACGTGTATGCGGGGCGTGATCCGTCTCAATCCAATCGATATGTCCGTCCAAGAGAGCCAAGAACACGGCATCCCTGTCCGCTTGTTCCCTCAAAGGAGGGTTCATTGACAGATGTCTATGCGGCAGGGAGTCCTGTACGCTGAGCAGGGCGTGATGTGGTGTAGCTCCGCAGGTAATCTGCATCCCCTGTTCCCTCGCCTCGCTCACCAGTCCAATTGCTCCAGCCGTGCTGATGTGACAGACATGGAGCGTCCCCGCAAATCCTTCCTCACGGGCAAAACGTATCTGGTCACGGACTGATTCCACTTCCGCCGTGGAAGGACGTGCAAGGGAATGAGCCAGAGCATCATCCGGTGCATCACAATCAGGACATAACAACGCTTCTTTTTCACAATGCAGGGCGACTACCCCTTTATAGCCACAGTCCGCCAATGTCCGATATACCGCCCTCTGCTGTTCTTCCGTGACAACACCCATGTTTCCAGTTGAATGTCCGGCAAAGAGCTTAAGACCGACCATCAGGGGAAAAAGCCTGGCATGAAGGGCAACCATGTCACGTATTTGCTCCATGTCCGTCGTGATGCCCCCATATACATGATAGGAAATACGGATAGCATCGTCTCCATCCATCTCCGCCATCACTTTGTCAGCATGGGAGAGCCGCCGGAGGATTGTCGCTTCATCCGTCAATGGTGGAACAGTATTCGGCATGTCAAAGAAACAGGAGACTCCGGCAACCAAACCGGAACATATCCCGTGGCGGAGCGTTTCCTTCTCACTCTGTTCCCAGTCCCGGAAATGGACATGGGGGTCTATCATTGAGGGGAATTGTGCTTTCATAAAAATTCAGGCATCTCCTTGAGCAGATAATCATAGGTCATGAACGTCCCATACTGGCAGGTCAGACGCTCACCGCAGACACACGCTCCGCACATGCCGATGCCGCAGAGCGTCAGCTTCTCCATGGACAGGTGGATATGTTCCGCTCCTATGCCCCGCGAAAGCATGAGCCGCGCCGCCCTGGCCATGAATTTCTCCGGGCCAATGATGAACACCTCGGTAGGCACCGATGTCTCCACATGCTTTTCCACATAATCCAGAACCCTGGCTGGCACACCGTCATCAGGAACACAGGTAAATTCTCCGTACTGTGAAAGTTCCGCCTCAAGCAAGGCCGGAGTCCCTTTGGAAACCGTTGATGTCGTTCCCGTCAAGATGCGTATTCGAGTCCCTTGTTGCGCAAGACGCCGGGTCATGTCAGGCAGGACGGCGACACCCGTCCCTCCTGCAATCAAGAGCGCGTCATCGGTTCGGGGAATTGTCAGGGAAGCCCCATATACACCACGGACATAGACGCTATCACCTGATTCCAAGGCAACCAGAGCTGCGCTTACTTTTCCTCTGACTTTGATGATGAAAGTAAACGGCTCGCTCTCCGCGACACTGAAAGGCTTCTCACCTATGCCGGGAAGCCAGAGGAAAGTAAACTGTCCGCTCTGGCATTCCAGATGTCCGTCAAGTGTGATGACCGCCGTAGCCTCGTCATACATCACCTTCGACAGCACAATATGCCGGACATAAGCCATGCCCCGTTCCTGCCGAACCATGTCTTTCTCAGGCATATGCTGAACAGGCGGGGTAGATTGATTTGTAGATTGATGTGCAGACTGCTTTCCAGCAAGCACGGTGGTCGCCGTCTGCCTTACCGAGGAAACAAACATCGGCCATGCTGCTTGCTCCACACGTCCCAGTACGCTCCCCAAGCCAACGGCATCGGCTCCCGCCTCGATGAACGCGGCGACATCGGTTCCGTAGGTCGCTCCACCCATGCCAATGAGAGGTACATGCTGACCCACTGCCTGACGAATCTCCCTGACACATTCAAGAGCGCGGGCACGCACCCACTTACCGCTTGCCCCTCCCTTTCCCCCAAGAGCATTCTGGAGGATGGGTGTACCGGAAACAGGGTCAGTATGCATCCATGGGCCGACTGTGTTGATTGCGGTAAGCCCGTCCGCGCCAGCTTCCATGACACTCCGGGCGACAATGCCAATATCCTCGACATTCGGTGTCAGCTTGATAAAGAGAGGATGGATTAAAGCAGTGTTCTCACGGATGGCACGGACATATGAAGAAGCAATATGAGGATCACATCCAATGGATGAACCATAGCCTGAGCTTGCATGAGGACAAGAAAAATTCAATTCAATTCCGTCACATACGCCATCAAATGCTTTTACCAAAGTGATGAAATCATCAGGGTTAGAAGCTGACAGGGAAACGAGCAGATAGGCGCGCAAGCTATGTCGCTTCCGTAGTTCGCGCAATTGTTCCAATGCAACCGTCATTCCTGGATTACGCAAACCGACAGAATTTCCAAAGTTTCCGGGGATGGTCTCACAGATGACAGGCTCCGGATTGCCCGGATTAGGCGCAACTTGAAAGCTCTTGGTCGTAAGGATGGCAAAGTCCGGTATCTCGCGGTCACACCACGCAATCAAACCCGGTTGGGTAGTAGCCACTCCACTGACCGTAGTCAGCGCAACAGGCGTTTCATGCGGAGCGTTCCGGCTCCGTTCATGACGACCGGTCAAATAAGCTTTCAAAGATGGCTTCATGGAATCATGCATCATAGCACTGTCTCCTCAAGCAACCTTGACCAGGCATCCATGCACATGTCTTCCCAGGAATCAGGAGCAGGAGTGTCCTTCCATGGCATGGTGATGCCGCTGGAGCTGTTGATACGTGCCAGTTCTACAGGATAGCCGCTGTCCCTGAGCAAGCTTACCGTATCAGTGGCACCAGCTCCCTGGCTTCCAACGCCGGGGATGAGCAGGGGAATCTCATGGTCAGCATAGAATGATGCCAACGCACCCAGCTCAGCGGGAGACGTTGCGCCCACCACGGCCCCCAAAGTACCACCATAGGTTTTCTCCCATGTAACGATGCGACGCGCAACCGCCATGTACAGCGGTTCTTTTTTCTCTCCCGAATCATTCCTGTCACGGACATCCATCCCTTGAAAATCCTGAGCCCCTCGGTTGCTGGTTCGGTTCAGGACATACACTCCCCTGTGTCTGCCTCCCACGCTGGCGAAGGGCTCGACTGAATCAGACCCCATGTACGGAGAAACCGTCACAGCGTGGGCACCCCAGGAATTGAATGCCTCATGAGCATAATTAGTGCTTGAGGATGCGATATCCCCTCTTTTCGAGTCAAGGATGACCGGAACTCCGGGAAAAAGCTCCTCTACCATGTCCAGTACATCGGCCAAGGCGCGGCTTCCCTGATAGTCCCCTTTCCGGGGAGCGTCGAGACACTGCCAGTAACCTATGTTCGGCTTGAACGCCGCAGGCTTCAGATTACGTCGCGCGGCTTCCTTCAGCAAAATGCTGAAAAAACGTACAAGATTACCATGGTGGTCTCCCGCGTCCATCACTATCTTCCGGGGAAGATTTCCAGGACGGGGATCGAGGCCGACACATGCACAGTTACCTGCCCTTCGGGCTGATTCATTCAGAATGTCACGATACGTCATCCTCACCTCATCCTTTTTTGGGAAACCCATGTCGCTCTCCCCATCCGAAGGGATCAATGCGCCAATCGGCGAGTATCCTTGCTCCATCCTCGGAAACATAGCCTGCTTCATGTGCCACATCCACCAATGTATCATACTCAAGCAGGGAATACGGCGTACAGACCGGCCTTATCTGGGAAAAAGTTTCCTGGGATGCCGGAAAACCGTAGGAAAAAATTGCCAGGCACACAGGACATCGACCGTCAGCCGCAAGGATGGCGTTCACCGCCGCGACGGAGCTGCCTCCCGTGGAAATCAAATCTTCAATCAACAGCACCTCCACTCCCTCATACGTGGGACGGGTCAGCCCTTCTATCTGCTGTTTCATCCCATGATCCTTGCCTTGTGAGCGCACATAAGAAAGTGGAAGTCCCAGCTTATCGGCCAAAGTCGTGGCGTGGGGGATGCCAGCCGTGGCGGTTCCGGCTATGTTCCGTGGATGCAGGCCGAGTGTTTCCACTGCCGCGGCGAAGGCTTCACAGATATACGCCCGCGCTGATGCTTCCGCCAAAAAACGCCGATTGTCGTTGTAAATGGGCATCCGGTAACCACTGGCCCAGGTGAAAGGTTCTTCCGGAGACAGTCTCACTGCCTCCAGTTCCATGGCCCGGCGAGCCAATTCACGTCCGTAGTGTTTTTGTATGTCTTCCAAAGTCCTCATGCTTCCTCCCGTTTGTCCCGTGCCATCGCGCCCTTCCAGATTTCCTTGAACCCATGAACAGTATCACACCAGGCGCACTCGAACTTATCATCCGCCGTCCGGCGGAACATGGCAGGAACCCCTTCATGAAGGCTCTCATGAGAAATGCAGGCAGTGTTGGTACATCCTAAATCATCAAAGTTATAGATGCGCGGAGGCATACGCATCCTGTATTTTTCCGTAATCTTCGCTCCGGAAATGATGTTGAGCGTACAGCCAGGCGCAACAGCGGCAAGCCGCTTAAGGGATTTTCGTGGCAATGGAGCGACTTCAGGACGGAAAAGGATACCCTTGAACCGTCCGTCTTCCCCGCAGGAAATCCATTCACCTCCCCGACCGTCATCGAGATCCAGAACCCTGCTGATGCGGCGCATGTGTTCCCGTATCTCCGAGGGAGTGTCACCGGTGCAGATATGGTCAATGACAATGCCGTCGTGCAATGGTTTTACGCCTTCGCTGTACTGCTTGGGCTTACCTTCCTTTCCCTCTAAAGAAACTTTCACAATATAATCTTCCGCTTCTGTCTTTGTTTCATGGACAGGGGGAATGAAATCCTCCCCGATGCGTCCGCTGACAAAAGAGAGCAGAACCATGCGCACATACATGCCGTTGATCGATTGTCGTTCCCATGCGTTGAACGGCGTCGCGTCAAGGAAGGTCGGAATAGTGGGATGTTCCTTATGACGGGGCAGAGGATGGTAGAAACGGGTCGCAGGGTCGATGACATCAAGCCATTCCTTGCGGAAGGTGATGCTTGCCCGCAGTTCGTCCTGTCGTTTCAGAATGCGCTCTCCCATCCTTTCGAGCTGGGGACGGGTGAAATACCATTTCGGGGCAATGTCATCCTGAGCAAGATATTCCTCCAGGGATGAGAACGAGCGGACATCGAACCCATTCTCTTTCATCTTCACCACGTAGGAGGCGGGCATGGAGAGTTCCTTCGGAGCGATGAGATCGACCTTCACGTTCTTCCAGAGAGTGAGTCCATTAGCTTTGGAATGGACGGTACGTCCGTGAAACAAATCTCCGACCAAAGCAAGATGAATGTTTTCCGTTGACCACAAGTTATCTTCAAGGAAAGTGAACTCGTCGAGAAGTTCTTGGGTCGGATGTTCATGCTTCCCGTCTCCCGCGTTGATGAATACGGGAGTGTATGGCAGTCCGTTGCGTCGCGCGTAATCAGTGCATTCCTGTTCAAGCCAGCGGCATACTCCCTCCACTTTGCTACGGATGATGAAGATTGCATTGGAATAACCGCACAGAGTATTGAAGGTATCGGCAAAACTCTCCCCTTTGGTAAATGACGAACTGTCTACGTTCAACTCGCTTACCTTGACATGGTGGAACTTGGCGGCGTTCCTGAAGCTCTCCCTGGTTCGTGTGCTGTCTTCAAGGAAAACTTCATAGATGCCGTAATCTTGATCATTGATGCGGAAAACATCGGCCCTGTCTTCCCTGCCCTCAACAATGGCATCCTTCAATTCTTTTGTCCGTGAAAACAAGTACTGTCTCTCTTGGACGGAAAAATCATCTATAACACATAGTGACCGTCCGGAAAACACATTTTCTCCCATCGCTTGCTTCTCCTTCACTCTCATACGCTCGCATACCCTTTCATAATCTTTCATACCGAGGCAAAAAAATACCGGTAGCAATGACTACCGGTACTGATTGACATGATAACAAATAGAAGGAAATGACAATCCCCCATGGCCGAACCACAAGGTCATTCTAGTGATGCATGATATTCTCACGGGCATTCCCCTCAATATTTTTCGCTACGTTAACAGAAATGCCAAAACCTGTCCAGAGACAACAAGCCGGGAATCTTTAGTAACCACCAGGAATCACGTTTTTCCCTGTGGTTTTTCCGTGCCTTTTTGTGTTTTTCCATGTTTTTTCAGGGCTTGCTGCCGGATGGCCTTGCTTCCATTCTTGCCGTCCACTACCATGCGTGACAGTGGAGGATGTGCAATGAAGAACGATATTCCCAAGACAAATGCAATGCGCATCCTTGAAAAGCTCGGCATCCCCTACACCACGGTGACATATTCATGGAGTGAAGACCATCTTGATGCCGTGCATGCCTCACAGACGGCAGGACTCGATCCCGGCACTGTATTCAAGACAATCGTGATGAGGGATACGGAAAAGAATATTTTTGTGTTCTGTGTACCGGCGGCGTTTTCCGTGAATCCCAAAAAAGCACGTCAGCTAACAGGCAGCCATGAGCTGACTTTGGTCAAACTGGATGAACTGCAAAGGGTCACAGGATATATCCGGGGAGGATGCTCTCCAATTGGCATGAAAAAGCAATTTCCCACGTTCATCGAGGAAGTCGCTCTGGTTCAAGAAAAAATTTATGTCAGCGCGGGAGTAAGAGGCGTGCAGCTCGGCCTTTCCCCGCAGGATCTTCAGCGTGCTACCAGCGGACACTTTGCCGACCTATCCTTGTAAGCCCTTGCAATTCCTTGTAACAATCACGGACGGCTCTGCCCAGTGCTACCGTTCAAGATGGGGATGATGTCCGACGCAGCACGGGCAACCGCCATCACGCCGTCTTCCCGACCTTCATACCCTCGTACAAAACCGAAACCCCAGTCTACAGCTATCAACGGAACGCGGGCGATACGGGCTCCCTCCAGGTCGTGCGGGGTATCCCCGACCATGACCGTTTCCTCCGCAGAGACTCCCAAAGCATCCATGCATGTCTCTATGATCATGGCCTTGGTCTTCGCACCATCGAAATCAGCGCCGGCTATATAATCAAAGTAGTGTTCAATCCCATTATACCGCAGGACTTCATGGGCAAGCGGTTCGGGTTTCAGCGTCGCTACTCCCAAAAGGATTCCTTCAGAGCGCAACGTCTCCAGCACTTCTGTCATGCCAGGATATGGACTGGAACCGGGAGGTCCGGCTTCATTATATTTTTCCCGGTAAATCGCCGCTGCCTGCATGATGACTTCATCGTCAGTCATGTCGCATGCCAGCCGGAAACAGTCTTTCAATGGCGGCCCAACAAAAAGATTGAGCTTTTCTTGGTTTGATTGCGGCCAGCCAATGGCTGAAAGAGCATGACGAACTGATGCAAAAATCCCCGGTGATGTGTCCATCAGGGTTCCATCAAGGTCAAAAAGTACTGTCGTGAAACGCATGAAGTCTCATCTCCTGATATCATGAAAGAATAGTTGCGCACAACCACTCTTGTATATGTCCGTTCGATACGATGAAATCACAGCGGTCATCCGTCAAAGGGGACGTTTCTTCGACTGGTTTCAACAGACCGCCAGCTTCACGCAGTATAGCAGTTCCCGCTGCAATGTCATACCACCCCAGGAATTTTTCATAGTATCCGTCTATCCGTATCCATCTACCCCGTCCAGACTCTTACGCTTTTATATCTTTTTCCCAGCGTCTAGCCCTAAGTCTTCCACCAAGTACAGTAATCCATTTCCAATCAGTCGCGCTGAAATCGTTTCTTCCGAGATCTTGTTCATTGGCACTTGTGATTGCTCCGTTCCCGTCAAAGATTACTTCAACTTTTTCCCATTTTTCCTGATCATTCACGACCATGATGGCTCCGACGCTGTTTCGTCTTTCCATATTTCTTAGTTGGTCGCCTTTATCGCCAGCCAGGATGAATGTCAGCCTATGTTCTGGAAAGCTAATCATCTTTTCCTTGCCTTGTTTTTGCATAACCGTCATACCCTCGACCAGCAAGTGTTCCATTTTTTCTTTTACATCGGCAGGAAAAGAACGATACAGGCGAGCCATTGTTCCCGTTGGAGAAAGGAAAAAGAAAATCTTCCTCATCATTTCTCCGTCTGCTGAAAATGACCCTTCTGGTTCGGGATGCATCTCTGGTTCGGGATGCATCTCTGGTGTGTACCGTCTGACCGCTTCATCCCAAAGATATCCACCATTAGGAAGGGCTCGGATGACAGCCTCACGTAAAACCATTGCAAACCTTCCGGGGAGAGAAAGCCCTGTAAAGCAGTATACCACACCTGAAACATCAATGAACGGATACAGCACCGCTGCCATGTTTTTCAAAGGGAAATCATCCACAGCAGGAAATGCAGAGCCTTGCGAGGTACCAAGCGACAGTTTTTTCATGAACGATAGGGAGACATATGCAAGACGGGACACATCGAAAAGATCAAAGCCATCCCGACGACCTAATATATCCCGCACTTTTTCATCAAGTCCTTGCTCCTTCACGATTTTTGCCATCAGCTCGTCATCACTCTCTTTCTGATGCCCCTGGGCACGCAAAGCCCTGATGCTCAATTCGCTAGATACCCGAAACGCCGTGGCGTCATCGCTCAACTTGTCGATACCAGAGATAGTGGTTTCCGAAATGTGACGAACTGCGGAGACAATCTGTTCCGCGGACATGCCGAATACATCTTCCAATAATGGAGAAACAGGAAGAATATGTGCCCTCATTCTTGTGATTTCGTTTTCCAAGGCATCTAAGGAAACAGGCTTCGGAAAGAAAACATCAAGCTCTCCATCCCGATACTTCACCATAGTATCAATAGCATTTTTTGAGCTTTTTTCGCCAAATTCCCCACGCATATATCTATTAAGAGCATCATTATCGCAATATCGGATAGTCCACCTGCAATAATCCTCGCCAATCTGCATGATACGCTTCCAGTCTCTGCTCTTGACATCAACCGCAGTGGTAAGCTGTTCATGACTGGGAAATCTTTGGTACACGACTGCGCTTTGAACCAAGTCAATCGTCCTTAGGATGACCTGACGGGAGAAAATATCATCTGCACGGTATCGTGTATCGATACGACGGTATTCCCAAACCAAAAGCTTGAGGATGGAAAGAGGCTGATAGGAAGCAAGCAACATCTGCAATGTCCTGAAGGCAAGTTCAAGATAAATGCCACTTTCAGAGAGATTTTTCCTTACCTTCTCTGCATTCATGTCGCGCAGGGAAGCAATATCCCATTTGCGCCCCTCAAACACTCTGAGCCTCCTGAGAGCCAGGCATCTGCCGTCGCTTCCCCGAAACATCAACAATATCTATCGCCCAGATACCCATGATGTGTCCGGACTTTTCCATAATGTCATCCATCCGACCAAGTTCCGCAGGCGCATATTTCCTGACCAGCTCATCAATGGCAATGCGCCGTTCCTTCTCATCAGTCACCTCACGGGCATTACCAAAAACCAAAGCTGTATCATAGACGGTAGTCAGCTTTTCTGAAATTACTTTCTCGTAAGAAGTACAGCTCAAAATCACGCGAGGATCAGCGCGCAGATTATCCAGCTTGTGACCTTCACGGGCACAATGGAAATACACAATCTCACCGCATAAGACAATGTTGAGAGGAATAGCATAGGGCGCTCCGACACCGAGCGGATGCTCCGAGCGAATATTCACCATGGAAAGAACGCCAAAAGAACATTCCTTGACGGCCTCCAGTGCTTCTTTGCGATTCATCGCACGCTCTTTTTTTCGCATCGGAACCATCTTGTATCTACCTCTTGCCATAACTGTACGGCATAGATACATCTCCGGTCAACAAATACACCTAGAGAATGATGTATGGAAGGGCTTTTGAGAGGACAGTTGGAGGAACAGGCAACGAATTTAGGGAATATATGCCCTCATTCCTACGATGCATGACGATTTTCTTGGCATACACAGGGCCGATGCCGGGTATTCTGAGAAGGCTCTGTTCAGGTGCTTTCCGAACAGATACCGGATAGAATTCAGGATGCGTGTCCGCCCATATTTGCTTGGGATCCCGTGTCAGGTCAAGGTTTCCGTCTGGGGAAAATTGGATGTCAGCGAAGGAAAACTTGTAAATACGCATCAGCCAGTCAGCCTGATAGAGACGATGCTCACGAACCAGCAGGGAATCATCCCTGGCAGGAAGACTGGCAAGCTCAGGGAAAAGAGTAGCATTGGAACTCCAGTTTTGTGTAAACTCTCCTCCCCTTGTCTGCCTGTAATGCTCGTATTGTTCTCTACCCTTAAAGGACGCGTCCGACACATCCTCCCCGACCATCTCTCCGGGAATAGACGGATCCCCCAGTCCTCGTTGATAGGCGGAATAGTACAGCCTGTTCATTCCCATTTCGCCATAGAGTGTGTTGCAGTATGTCAGGATGTCCTTGTCCGTTTCATCCGAAGCCCCGACGATAAACTGACTGCTGGTCGTGACATGCGGATGGGTACCTTCCCGCGAGGTCTGGGAAAGAATGTATTGAAGTGGTTCAAGGATGTCCTGATGATAGTCTTTCTTATGTGTTAGACGGCGGAAATGCTGGGCTCCCGGAGTCTCGATGTTCAAGGAAACCGCCGACGCATACTTCATGGCAGCATCAATCGCAGGACGGGATGCTCCGGGGATGATTTTAAGATGAATATATCCTCTATAACGATACTTCTTCCGTAGGATTTCAGCTGTAGCGACCAAATCGTGCATCGTGCGCTCCGCGCTACCCATGACACCACTACTCAGAAATATCCCAATCAGTCGCCGCTTCCTGAGAAAATCCATGTAGAATGTCGCAAGTTCATCAGGAGTCATGATGACACGCTTGAAATCACGCTGGCAACGGAGGGGACAGTACAGGCAATCATTGGAACAAACATTCCCCAAGAGCGTCTTGAGCATGATGCCTGTGCCACCGGATGTGACTGTCACGGGATATAGCCAAGAATCACCGCCCAAGGAACGTTTTCTATGTTCATCCGGACGTTTCGTACCGCAGGCGCAAGAGAGATCATATTGTGCATCACGGGACAGAATGTCCAATTTTTCCTGTGTCGTCATACAATTATATTAACATATGTTAAGTATTTTAAGCAAGTATAAAATACCTATTCAGCGTAGAGCTGAAACCATGGTATCATTTTTTTGGAGGCTGTCATGAAAAGTTTCAGGAAAGAGTTATGGTTCAACATTCCCTCCCGCAGAGGATTGAAAAATATCACCGACACTGTTGAAAATCTAGTAAAAGAAAGTGGAATCAAAGAAGGTCTGGTACTGGTGAATGCAATGCATATCACGGCATCAGTCTTCATCAACGATGACGAGACAGGTCTGCATCACGATTACGAGAAGTGGCTTGAGAAGCTGGCTCCTGAAAAGCCCTACTCCCAGTATGAACATAATGGTTATGAGGACAACGCTGATGCGCATCTGAAAAGAACAATCATGGGTCGTGAGGTCGTAGTAGCTATTACCGATGGTCGCCTGGATTTGGGTCCATGGGAGCAGATATTCTACTTTGAGTTCGATGGTAAGAGGGACAAGCGCGTGCTTGTCAAAATCATTGGGGAATAAACAAACCAATGTCTTCTTTCGGGAAATTTATGATGTTCAAACGAATCATTGATTCATTCACAGCCTCTTCCTTATCTTAAGATTTACCCTTCAAAAATTTCCACTTTTGAAGGGTTTTTCATGTTGACAATACACTAATCTTTACCAGCAGGACTTTCCTAAAAAATCATCAGCTTCGTCCGGTTCTTTTACGGTCAATCAGAACAGCAATGATGATAATAGCTCCTTTGACAACCTGTTTATAAAAGGCTTCGACGCCCAACAAATCCATACCATTGTTGATTACTCCCAACAATAGCGCACCGATGACCATGTCACTGACAGTTCCAATACCCCCAGAAAAACTTACTCCACCAATGATGCAACCAGCAATGGCGTCCAATTCATAACCGGTAGCAAATGTCGGGGAAGCAGACTTGAGACGTCCAGCGTAAAGGATGCCGGCGATACCTAGTGTGATGCCCTCGAACAGATAAGCCAGAATCTTCACACGGTCAACGTTGATACCCGCGACTCTGGCAGCTTCTTCGTTACTCCCGACGGCATAAATATACCTTCCGAATGGCCGTTTATTCAGGATATACCAAGCCACGCCTATCACCATGATATACATAATCACCGACCAAGGGATTGGCCCCAGATTGGCCGTTCCCAAGTAGGTGAAGGCAGCAGGGAAATTTGCCACCGGCATGCCATGGGCAAAAATCAAAGCAAGCCCGCGACAAATACTCATGGTTCCCATGGTCACAATGAAAGCCGGGATACGTGCCTTAGCGATGATCGTCCCTGCAAACAGAGCAACCATGGTCGATGCAGCGATTCCGACAAGAAAACCAACTCCAGTTGGCAACGCCAGACCGAAAGCCCCGGTAGAAACCGTCAATCCTGACAAAATTCCCACCAACGCCAGAACACTGCCCAGACCTAAATCATTGCAACTCATAATGATCAAGAAACCAATGCCAATCGTAGCAATACCTATACCTGAAACCTGTCGCAGCATGGTCACGATATTGCCGATGCTCAGAAAATTCGGCCTTGCTATCGACAGAAGTCCCACAATGGCAATGAATCCGATTATGATGCCGTGACCTTGCAGAAACTGCCGTGCATCAAATTTTTTCAACTTTACTCCCAAATCCTTACCCTTTTGTTCCATTATTATACCTCCATCGGCCGGGTACTCACTGCCAAAGCCATGATTTTTTCCGCAGTCGCATTTTTTCTATCTAAAATCCCTGTCTGCATACCTTCATGAAGCACGAGAATTCGATCACTCATACCCAAAATCTCTGGCAGTTCAGATGAAACCATGAGAATTGCCTTGCCTGTACTAGCCAAATGAGACATCAGCCGATGTATTTCAGATTTTGTTTTTACATCGATGCCTCGCGTCGGCTCATCAAGTATGATGATGTCAGGATCAGCGTTCAGTACACGGGCTATCGCTACTTTCTGCTGATTCCCTCCTGACAGATTCTTACAGGGAAGTGAGTCGTCCGCATATTTAATTTCCAATTTTTGTGTATATTCACTAAGAAAATGATCTTCAATTTTTTTCCTGATAAAAAAATATTTCATGCACTTTTTCAACGATGAAAGTAGAATATTGTTGCGGATGGATAGTTTTAGAAACACTCCATTGCGCTTTCGATCTTCGGACAACATGACAATACCACGCTTGATAGCGTCCCCAGGAATGCGATTGACAATTTTTTCCCCTCTCAGGAAAATTTCGCCTTTGTCTGGCTTCCTCATACCAAAAATCGTTTCCACCAATTCGGTACGACCAGCACCCATCAGACCCGCAATTCCGAGAATCTCACCACTGTGTAATTCAAAACAAACATCGTTGAATTTGCCTGCAACGGAAAGATTTTCGACTTCCAAGACTGTATCTCCGATGTCAGTTTTCTGCTTCGGGAACAGTTCCTTTACCTCGCGATCCACCATATGACGGATCAGTTCTTTCTCCGAGATTTCACTCACGATACCGGTATGAATCAAATTCCCGTCGCGGAGTACCGTAACCCGTTCACAAACCCCAAAAATCTCATCCATTTTATGGGAAATGAATACTATGCACTTGCCTTGGTCACGTAATCGTCGAACCATATTCAACAGGTATTCTATTTCATTTCTACTCAACGCTGAAGTCGGCTCATCCATGATAATGATTCTTGCGTTGAGGGAAATAGCTTTGACGATTTCCACCAGTTGATATTTTGCAACAGTCAAATCCCTTATTTTTACCTTTGGATCCAAATCGACACCAAGTTCAGACAACAAGGCTTCTGAATCCTGGTACATCTTTTTATAATCGACAGCACCTGTTCTTGTCTTTGGTTCACGCCCTAAATAGATGTTCTCCATGACTGACAGAACTTTGACTTGGTTGAATTCCTGGAATATCATGCTGATTCCGGCATTTTGGGCGTCTTTTACATTCCGGAAAGAAATGTTGTTTCCATCCAGCAAAATATCACCGTCATCACTTTGATGAAGACCTATAAGAATCTTCATCAGTGTGGATTTTCCCGCGCCGTTTTCACCCACCAAGGCGTGTACTTCCCCACTCCTGAGAGTAAGGCTTACCTTGTTCAACGCGTGAACTCCACCAAAATATTTTGTTATGTTCTTCATTTCCAGGCATGTTGCTTTTTCCACCGAACATCTCCTTTTCCGCATTCACATGAATCATGAATGGCAACCACCACCAGAGTTCCGGATGGAGATTACCTCCATCCGGAAAAATCCTACCTAGAAATATTTAGCAGCCAGTTCATTCCTGAAATTAGCTTTCTGGATGTATTCATCGACATTTGCTCTCGTCACTGTCTGGAAAGGAATCAGGATTGTCTCGACTTTCTTACCCATGGCAGCTTCAATTGCCACCTTAAGGGCAGTTTCACCTTGCAATACAGCATCCTGCCAGATTGTGTTGTCAACAACACCAGCCTTAATCTTTTCAAGGACAGGCATATCAGCGTCAATACCTGAAAGCAGAACCTTACCGACCAGACCAGCGTTCTCTACAGCTGTAATCGCACCAACGAGAATACAGTCGGCATGTGCTGCAATCATGTCGATTCCTGGATCGTCGCCTTTCTTATAAATCTGAATCCAGTTTTCAACCAGTTGCAGAGCTTTTTCACCCGACCAGTCAGCAGTGTTCTGAACTACCAACTGAACCTCCGGATGCTTCGCGAGTTCTTGCTTGTACGCCTGTTCACGCAAAACTTGGGCGGAATGTCCGAGAACAGCATTAATATAAGCAAAACGTGGTTTTTCAATACCCTTTTCTTTTGCTGCTTCAAGTAGTCTTTGCATCTGGAGTATGCCTGATTCAATATCATCAGATCCGACGAACGCCGTTTCATTTTGACTGTTCGTTGACTGACTTAGCGTGATGATTGGGATGCCAGCGGCATGGGCGAAATCAACAGCTACCCCCGATTGAACTTTGTCAACCGGATTCAGGACAATTGCCGCTGCACCTTCTGCTACTGCGGTTTCTACCTGACGCAGTTGGTTGGATGCATCATCATCAGCAAATACGACACGAATGCTGACAGCAGGATGTGCCGTTTCCATGTATTGATGCATCGCCGCAACCTGGTAGCGCGGGAACATGCTCTGGCTACCTTGCATGACGACATAAATCAGCGGTAGATTTGACTGTTCCTTCTTGCCTCCCGCGAATAATACAGTTGGCATGATGACACATATGACAATCAAAATGATCATCATTTTCCGGGCGATAGTTTTCATATGAACCTCCCTTTATTTTCTAACCATCTAACAGATGGCTTTCTTAAATTTGTTCCCCTCGTACAATCGCGTTTCTGTAATATCCGGCACTGAGACGAATACCTTCCTCCAAAGATGTCCACGTCAATGAGCCAATGGCTTTTTCAATTGCTCCGGTATCCTTGTGTCGGGGGAATGGTAAAGAAATATCCTTAAAAGTAATTTTGCCCTTCGATTCCGGAATAGCCGCTCCGATGGCATCGACGATTCTTTTCATGTCAACCGTACCGCCGCCAGCATTGTAGACCTCCGCCCCTGTGAACTCAGCATCTGCTGCTGCGACAAAAATTTTGGCCACATCATCAGCAAATTGGAATTCGCATTCCCCGCCATAAGAAATTTCATACGTTTCCCCTTTGACGGCCGCCTTGATAGCAGCTGTCGGGGTAGATGTCATTCCTTGGTCACGCAATGGTCCATATACAACGAATGGGCGTATCCCAATGCTACTGATTCCTAAATCCTGCCAATAGACTTTAGCCTGCCATTCGTTTGCCTGTTTATACACACCATAGAACGACCGAGGAATCAGTGGTGAATTATGGTCAAACTCGCCATTGGCATAATCGGAAATATCACCATAAACCGCTGTACTGCTTGAATACACAACCTGTTTCAATCCAACGGCTTGTGCTGCTTCAAAGACATTGACAGTTCCTTCAACATTGACACGGGCTCCCAAAGCAGGATCTTTTTTACAAAATGGCATCTGCATGGCCGCCAAGTGAATGATTTTTTGTGCCTTGCTCTCTTGCAGTACTCTTTTCAACAAATCCAAATCTGTGATGTCACCTTCAATGACTTTTATTTTTGCAATATCTTCCGGTTTCATAATCAACGAAAGCTTTCTTAATTTGTCGGGGTTACGCAATAATGCAAAAACAACATGACCGGCTTCAACCAGATTTTTTGCGACCCAACCGCCAATGCAACCGCTAACGCCTGTGACAAAATACTTACTCATTTTTCTCTCCTTCCGTCGTCAGCAGTGCATGTTCGACATTGGCAATATGTTCTGCCATGCTAGCAGCCACCGCATCCTTATCTCGATCTCGAAGGGCTTTTAGAATCTTACGATGATCTACCATTGTGTTCCTTCTGATGTCTGGAATGGCGTTGGACTTCTCTCTGATTAATAAGGAAAGCTTGTTTATGGATTGCATGAAAATAGGAATAATCCGATTCCCTGCCGCTTTCAGGATTATTTCGTGCAGTTCCAGATCTTTTTCATAAAAAAGCTTTTCATCATCCAGATTCTGTTCTGATACACGAATGTTCTCCTCGATGGCCGCCAATTGCTCGTCGGTGATATTATTTACGGCCATACGCGCAATGGCGGACTCAAGAATACGTCGCGCTTCATAAAGATCAACGTACAGGCTGGAATCCAAATGAAAGACAATATCCAGGTGTTCAATCACCTGTTCCGGTTCCAGCCTTTTTATATAAGTTCCAGAACCTTGGCGGATATCGATGATGTTCATGATCTGGAGAGCCTTCAGTGCCTCCCGTAGAATCGGACGGGAAACACCAATCAATTCACACAGTTGCCGCTCCGGAGGCAGCCGGTCTCCAACATTCAGACTTTGTTGTTTAATCAGCATGATAATATTTCCCACAATTCTCTCCACGGTACTGGAGCGTTTTATAGTGGAAAACGTATATTTCTCATTGCCGTTCATTTTGCTACCCATCCACAATCCACCAACAAATCAGAGCCCGTGATGAATGACGCTTCATCGCTCGCAAGGAAATAAATTGCCGTAGCAATCTCGGATGGATCCGCCCAGCGATCGAAAGCCTGTTCCGCTTCTCGCAGACGCTTCACGTCTTCAAAACTTTTGCCGGTACGAGTCGCTTCAAGTTGGATATCACTACGCAACATCGGCGTATCCACGGAACCCGGACTGACTGAATTAATCCGGATATTCCACTTTGCCGCTTCCCATGCGATGCTCCGGGTAAAAGAGATTACGGCTCCTTTGGTCGCGCCATAGATGGCGTGCTCGGTCTGCCCGACATGACCGGAAACAGAACCAAGGTTTACAATTGAACCTTTATTCTGACGTTTCATCACCGGAAGGACATATTTATGCATGAGGAAAGTACCTCCGATATTTACCTCGGCGACTCTGAGAAACTCGTCATATGTCGTTTCTTCAAGTGGTTTGACGACAACAATACCGGCATTGCAATTCAGCACGTCAATGCGCCCATACCGGGTGAGGGTTTCTTCTACGAATGCCTTTACATCCGTTTCACGGGATACATCACCGGAAAACCCAAAACTTTCCGCCCCGTTTTTTCTGAGTTCGTCTTCTACTTCCTTGATTGCCGTATTTTTATCAATCATGGCAACGGCATACCCGTTTTCAGAAAACTTTTTTGCAGCCGCGCGGCCAATACCGCTGGCCGCCCCTGTTATCATAGCAACACGAATTTCTTTCATCATTTCCTCCCGCCTCACTTTTTAACCATCATTGGAATACCCGTCATTTCCCGTGCTTGGGCAGGAGTGGCAACAGGTCTTCCCAAAGAGCGGGAAATATCAGCTATTTCCTTGACTAATTCATGGGTTTCAGCAATTTTTCCATTCTGCAAGTATGGCCAATCTTCGGTACCGACACGAACGTTGTCCCCGTGGATGATTGCCGATACAAGGATATCCATCTGCTCCTTGCACATGATGCTGACAGTAATTACACAATTTTCGGGCATAAGGCTTTTGCGGTAGAGGTATTCTTGCACCGTCGGAGGAGACCATGTTCCACCCGGCCATCCAAGGAAGAACGTCGTGATATACGGAGGGTCAAGCAGACCTTTCTCAATCAGCTTATTCAAATTCCATATGGAACCCGGATGCCAGATTTCCCATTCCGGCTTTACACCATACTGACGACAGGCAACGGCATATTCCTCAAGTTCAGCCAACGGGTGCAGGAGATCACAGTTTACCTGTGTGAAAGCTTCAGCGTGATGGTTGGCTATGATGGAAACCATATCACTCTTCTGCTCGAACAATTCTATCCTTTCCTGCAACGGGATGCTGGACATTCCACTTTGGATGATGATATCACTGGCATTCCTGACACCATTGATTACTTCACTCCATTGTCCTTCCGCATGCGTATGCAGGACAGACGCGCCCGCCTCACGACAACGAACCGCTTCCGTTATAATCTCATCGGCTGTGCGAGGATAGGTGACTTCGGAATTTAACCAGCAGATATTCGGCGTAGCTACGATGACTAAAGGTTTCTTATTCATGGGATTCTCCTATTTTTTTTCAAACTCTCAAAATATTCTTTGGCATGGTCGTCATCTTACGGCAACCTGTCTTAGTGACGACATAGCAATCTTCAACCCCAATCAACGCTCCTTGATAAGGTTCCCAGGCTTCAATCTCAAAAACCATATTTTCTTCAAACGGACGGTCAATCTGCCCAAGAACACCAAAGATATGCTGATCTTCACATTGCAGTCCTATGGAATGTCCAATGCTGAAGGCAATACCATCAGGATAGGTCGTCTTGTACCAGGACAACGCTTCATCACTGAGAGCTTTCATGTTCACTCCCGGAGTAATCCGTTGTTCAAAATAGTGTTGGAATTCCAAAAGTCCTTCAATTAACTTGTCAGCTTCGGCTGATACATCGCCAACTACCACGTGTTGGTTGATGTCCGCAACATATCCTTTGTAGATACCGCCGAAATCCAAGCGGACTATCTCACCCTTACGAACAGCGCGACCGGTTCCAGGAGCCTCAGGATCAGAATCTCCGATAGTCAATGTCAAGTGATCCCAATCATCGGCTCCATGTCTGATCAAAGATTCTTTCGCCGTTCTCAGGAGTTCCAGGTCAGTCACCCCTTCCTTCACAATGGCAATCGTATCCTTCAGGGCTTGTTCAGTGATTTCAGCCGCTTTCTCCAGATACTCTATCTCCAGCGGTGTTTTTACCAGCCGCATGTCCTGGAACACTTCATCGGCATCAATCAGTTGTACTTTGATTTTTCCTTCGGTCAACGCATCGATGAGATACTTGGGAGCAGTAGTCTCCACTCCTACCCGCTTACCTGCAAGTCCCCACTCCCGAATCTTCGACTGCAAAGCCGCGCCGACTTCCGCCTGACTCTCAATACCGACAGTGTCACCGAACCAGCTGTGGAATCCAGCGCTTTTATACACATCCCAGTGAATAAGCGTCCCTTCTCCCTCAGCGCGAATCATTGCTAAGTTCGGATATTGATTATTCAGCGCAAGCAGAATCGGGTTGTCCGCGCTATGCAACAACGGCAATCCGCTCAGATAGTAGACGTTCATGGGAGATGCGGCAATCAACAGACTAAGATCATAATCCTTCATCAGTTTTGCCGCTCGTTTTGAGTCATACCCTATGGGATTCACTTTTTTCACCTCCGGTAGGTTTTTATAAATTGGAATTGAAGGGGCTAAACGTTCCAGAATCTCAATGGTTCTTTCTTCGTCTGCCAATTTCTCGATTTCCGCCGTATCAACAGGTCGTCCTTCAATATGGGAAAGATACCCTGCATGAATTGCCGTAATGACATTCATCGCCTGTTCAGGAGTAAATTCCGGTTCTTTGTCTTCCAAGATGCATCTGGCAAAATGGGCATCGGTCTCGCGTACCGAAATAGTATAGTATTCTGGAAACGGCAGGTGTTCGACTTCGGGTTCTATCCATTGCTGGACTTGGTCTCCCATTTTTTCATCGAAAGAGCAGAGACGTACGGGTTTCGTCCATGCATGATTTTCAAGCAAGGTGCCTTTTGTCCCGTATACTTCCATGCTGTTGTAAGGAATTGTTTTCTGAGTGAAACTGACAACAATGTCAGCGATGGCCCCATTCGCATAATTTGCAACAGCTACAGCGTTATCTTCGGCTTTCTCAGGCAGAAAAACGGCCTGTTTTGCCAATACTCCGGTAACTCTGCTGACTTTTGACCCAAGTATATAATCGATGGTAGCAAATTTATGAGCCGCCATGTCCATCAGTGCGCCGCCACCTGCTTTGATGGGATCTCCCTTCCAGAAACCGCTTTTACTGAGGCCATGAATTTCATTGACCCCTTCATAAGCTCTCACCATCAGCACATCGCCAATCAAACCTTTGGCCACGATTTCATGCATGGCGACATGGGCAGGAAGGAAACGATGGTTCTCGGCAATCATGAATTTCACTCCGGCGTCCTTGCATGCCTTAATCATCCGGCGACAGCCTTCCACGGTCGTACCCATAGGTTTTTCACAGAGTACATGCTTGCCAGCGGCAGCGCATTTCTCGACCATTTCCACATGATAAACATGAGGAACCATTACCAGGACGGCATCGATTCCCGAAGCAAGCATTTCATCGATGTTTTCATAGGGAACCATGACGCCGTCCCGGTAAGTCAATGCCATTTTCTTCGCATTTTCATAATTGCGGTCATAAATACCTGTATAAGCAATCAGAGAAGATCCCCGGTCACCATTACTGTGGAAATGGAATGCTTGTCCTCCACCTATGACTCCGAATTTCACCTTGCCGGAATAGTCCATCTTCTTCTGAGCTTCTTTCAAAGACTGTACGTCGTGTACCAGGAACTGATTGAGAAAAAGCTCAAAGACACGTTGAAAATCCATGGCATCAGGGCGATTCCCTGTATATTTTATATATCCTCCCATTTGGGCGACCGATGAATATAAAACGCCTTTTACCAGGTCATACAACGTTTCCTTATTCACATAAAAGATAACTACCGGCGGCTTAGTCTTGATAGGACCCATCGTGGCTTTGCAATTCCCCTGACCAAATTCAAGGGAAAACACTTCGTCACCTGGCTCCGCGCCCTCATGAACAAGATCTGTACTATTCTTGATATTGAACTGGAAGGATTTTCCTTCAAGGATACGCATTTCGTAACGCAGTTCTTCCACAGAAGTACAAACTTGTGCAAAAAGACCGAAACCGTTTTTCAAATCCGAAAAGTCAAGTCCTGACTGTCCAATGCCGGTATCCGCAGACAGCGGCTTATCAACCGAAGCATCCTTTCTTAATCCTGAGTTCATATACGACCCCTTTACACATATGATGCTGAATCATGGTGAAAAAACATAAAAGGTTAAATCATCTTACCAATTTATCCATATCCTAAATCTGATTCCTTAGCCTGTCAACGAAAAAAAACAAGTATTTTTTACCAAATACGGAATCATGAAACAACAAGGAAAATGTCGCAAAACCCAAGTCGTCATTATCAACGGCATCTCGGCCTTGAGACAAGGAAACAGAGATATTTTGTTCCGAGTTCGATGAAAAAAAGAGACGAGTGAACGTTTTGAGTATCCAATGCTATTTTTGTATCTTGATACAGAAGTCCTTGAATTTTAAAAGTATCTCTCACATTTTTTATGAATGATACATTCTCACCGGACATGACCGAAACATATGTATCATGGATATCATATGTTTCAAAGTCAGTACCTGTCCGGGGAGAGGTAAGTTCATAGGGTTGCGTTCATGACATGTACTTCTTCCGATATGCCGCCAGTCCAGCTTCAAGGCAATCCGCCGCTGCCGCAAGGTCTCCGGTGTTCAGGACATATGCCAGGCGAGCCTGTTTCCGACCGATGCCTTTGGTCACATAGAAATCCTCGGCGGGAGCAAACATCGTCGTGCTGCCATCATGACTGAAATCTTTGAGCATGAAGATAGCGAATTTCTCCGCGTCGTCGACAGGAAATTCGACGACCAGATAAAAGGCTCCAAGAGGTTCACTCACCCGGATGTCGGGAATTTTTTTGAGGCGCGCAACAAAGAAATCACGACGCTTCTCGTACTCTTTCTTCACGTCTTCCAGATACGTGGCCGGAGCGCGGAAGGCTGCGCAGGCTACGTATTGCTCCACCTCCGGGGGACAGAGGCGTGCCTGTGACAGCTTGAGCGCCGAGTCCCGCACTTCCTTGTTTCGTGTGATAAGGGCGCCGATACGGGCTCCACACATGCTGAAACGCTTGGAGAAACTGTCTATGCAAATCACCCTGTCTGCATATTCCGGATATGCAAGGACGCTGATGAAGGTTTTGCCGTCATAGCAGAACTCCCGATACACCTCATCGACAATGAGGAAAATGTCATGACGACGGCACATCTCCAGTAAGGCAGTCAGTTCTTCAGGAGAATAGACATGTCCAGTCGGATTGTTAGGACTACAAAGCAGGACGCCACGGGTTCGGGGAGTGATTCTTTTCTCGAACTCGCCGATATCAGGCAGGACGAAGCACTCATCCATCGTACTCGTCACCGGAACGAGCGTCACCATAGCGATGTTGGCGAAGGATGCCACATTGGTATAATACGGTTCAGGGATGATGATTTCATCGCCTGGATCGCAGAGCGTCATGAAAGAAAACTGGATTGCCTCGCTTCCTCCGGTTGTAATCAGGATGTCGTCAGATGTGATACCGACGCCAAAACGGTTGTAATATTCCGCCCAAGCCTGCCGCAGGTCATCCCTCCCCTCGCTGCTGCCATAGGCAATGATGTCGTCAGGGAATGAAGAAAGTGCGGCAAGAGCCTCTGCCGGGGTCTTGATGTCGGGCTGACCGATATTCAGGTGGTAGACATGAATACCCCGCTTCTTTGCTTCACGGGCATAGGGGACGAGACGGCGGATCGGGGAACACTGGAAACCGGAAATTCTGTGGGACATCTGCATGGCGCAGCTCCTGTTGTACATTGGTGGTACAATCGTATTAGGGTATGATACCTGGGAGGTTCCCGTCCGGGAACCCGCCCGGCAACTATCCTCATGCGGACACACAGTACCGAACATGGGGATTTGCGTCAGCCCGGAGCCGCGATATCGTCAATCACGGTCCGGGTCACTAGCACTGGCATCGCTCGCTTCGAAAGGAGCCTGCGGATGTGCCTGCTTGGCATCAATCAGGTTCTGGATGAATGCCCTGTTGTCCAAGAGAGGACTGATGGGACGCCCATGATGGAGCCGACTGATGACTCGTGCGAAAAGTTCTGATACGTCTGCCTGGATGAACCATTCTTTGTCCGTCAACTCGCGTCCATGGTAGACGGCGTTGGTTCCAATGATACGATAGAAGCTACCTTCCTTGTAGGCGGCATCAAAGTCCTCGATACCTGACCCGTTGAAGAACGGCAGACTGACCATACAGATAATTTTCTTTGCGCCCATTTCCTTGAGCGTACGCATGGCGATGATCATGGTACCGCCGGTGGCTATCATATCATCAGCAATCAGGACGGTCTTGCCTTTCACATCGCCAAGAAGATTTATGCTCTTGATGTTGGAATGTTTCGCGTCACGGCTGACCATGGAATAGTCGCGTTCCTTGTACAACATGGCCAAAGGTCTGTGCAACGCCTGGGCGTAGAACTTGTTGCGGCTGATGGCGCCTGTATCAGGAGCGACGACAACGATATCCGGATCACTGATGTCAATGACCTTGTTCAATTGGATGAGGGTCTGGTATGAGGCATGGAGGTTTTCCAGATGCAACGTAGTAAAGGAATTTTCAATCTCCCGGCTATGGATGTCCAGCGTGATGATGCGATTGACGCCCAGCATTTCACAGATATGTCCGAACATGCTGGCGGTGAGGGCTTCACGCGCGCTTTTCTTATGCTGACGCGCATAGGGATATGTCGGCAGAACAAGGGTCACATTATCAGCTCCTGCCAGCTTGAGCGCGTTAATCGTGGTAAAAAGGAACATCAGATGGTCGTTTATGGAAAAAACCTGTGGTTCATCCAACCCAGCAACTTTAATCGGGGATTCGTTGGTCACATCGTGAATCAGGAAGATGCGGAGTCCACGTACTGGCGCCAACATCTCGGCCTTCACTTCCCCGTTGGCAAAACGTGTGTATTTCACATTGATGCTCAAATCCGGACACTGGAAAGTCTTGGGAGCCTTTCCACGGGGAATCTTGCGGTTGTTCAGGTCGTCAGTGAATATGACTTGGTGGAGTATCTCTTCTTCAGTCATATTGTGGCGTCTGGCGAGAACGGAGGATACCTTCTTATACCTTTCCACATAAAGCCTGCGCAGATGACGCATGACTTTTCCCGTAAGGTATTCCGTGCCGGGCCCGGCAATGATGCCGAGCTTATGCGGTTTGATGATACTCATATGCCTACCATACACCAAAGCATTATGAAAGTTCAATGCGGTTCAATGCAGGAAACGTACAGGAAAGGTTTGCCTATCCATGCTATCAGCCATTTTCCCAAGGGGGTATTCATCCTTTTACACTCCCCGACATCAAACCTGACACAAAATACTTCTGGAAACAGATGAATACGACAATGACGGGAATCAAGGTCAGGACAGACATGGCAAACACATATCCCCATTGAGTGAATTGATGTTGTCCGAAAAAACCTGAAATGGCTATGGGCAAAGTCCGCTTCTGATTATCATTGATTACTGTGTTTGCCCATGGATATTCCTCCCATGTGCTTAAGAAATTGAATATTGAAACCGAAGCAATCGCAGGACTCGACAAAGGCAGGACGACTCTGAAAAATACCGTAAGCACGGAAGCTCCGTCTATTTCTGATGCTTCCATCAAATCATCAGGGATATTTTCAATGAATCCTTTAATCATGAAAGTTGAGAATGGTATCACCCACGCGATATAAAAAGGAATAAGTCCCATCAACTTGTTTACTGTACCAAGTGTAATTGCCAGCTCAAACTGCGGGATGATGAGCGTCGTCCCAGGAATAATCATTGTCATGATTATGAAGCCGAACAGTAACTTTTTTCCCTTGAAACGGAACTTTCCCAACACAAAAGCCAAACCAGTGGAGATGAATGCGGACACACATACCGTAATTACAGCGGCAACGATACTGTTGAGAAAATTCACATAAAACTTACTTTCGGAAATAATGTAACGATAATTTTCAAGGGTCAGGTTCTCAATCTTCGGAAATAAACGTGGAGGAAACTCGTATAAAGCCCCATTTGGTCGAAGTGAAGTACTGATTAGATACACCATAGGCATAATCGCCACAATCGTAAAAATCGTAAGCAAGATATAACTGACGATAGAAGTTTTTCTCTCGTCCTTGAGGATGATTTTTGATTTCATGACAGACCTGCCTTTGCATCATGTGACCGCATGACCTTGAACTGTAGGATTGCCAGGATAGCAAGGGTTCCGGCCATGACGAAGGATAAGGCGGATGAATATCCAAATTTTCCTGTACTGAATGCCTTATGGTACATCCATGTAAGCAGGGTATCCGTCTGGTGCGCTGGATTTCCGTTGGTAATCATCTTGATTGAAGTAAAGACATTGAAACCACCTATCGTCAGCATGATAAGAGCAAAGAGAATTGTCCCGCGGATACATGGGATGGTGACATGAAAGAACCTTTGCACACCATTGCATCCATCGAGAGAGGCCGCTTCATACAAGTCCTTGGGAACTTGCTGCAATGCCGCAAGGAAAACAACCATGTTCCAGCCGACCCCTTTCCAAATACCGAGAAGCATAGCTACCCACAAGCCGGACCAGCGGGAATCAAGCCAGCGGATATTATGATTTGTGACGTAAAGTATGGAAGTAAAAAAATAATTCAAGATTCCTTCGGTATTGAAAAGATAACGGAAAATCAATGATGCTATGACCCATGATGTGATGACTGGGATGTAATTTGCCACCCGGAATGTAATTTTCAACCTTTGTATGTTCATGAGAAGCAACGCGACAAAAAGTCCCAAGGCCATTTGTCCAGGAACAGTCACGATAGTATATACAAGCGTATTGACAAATGATGTCCTGAATATTCTGTCAGAGAATACGGTGGTATAGTTCTCGAAGCCGATGAACTTCTGTCTGAGCATCGAGCCGAAATCCCATTGAAAGAAGCTCATGATAAATAACTTTGCAATGGGATAAACGGTAAAAAAGACAAAGACGACCAAACCAGGAAACATGATAAGAGCTACCTGTAGCCGTGAACTTCTACTTTTTATATTCATCATCTTCTTCTTTCGCTCCATGATAGTAAAACAGGACAAGAACAGTTTCTCATCCTGTTTCAACAACTGTTTATGGCTTCAGAAGTTCATCCACCTGAGCAGCAAGAGCATCCAAGGATGTCCGGACATCTTTGTTCTCCCTGATTATGTTCGATATTGTCATTGAAAGAAGGTTGTCGATTTCCGTCCATACGGAAACCGTAGGTCGCGCTTTTGCTGTCTCAATTGCGGATAAGAACGGAGAGAACTCAGCGTTTTTCACTTCTTCCGTTTTCAGGGCTTCCTGATTGACAGGAATCTGTCCGGCCTTGGCCATCTCGGTCTGAGCAAATTTCCCTGTCATGAACTGCATGAATTTCCATGCGGCGTCTTTCTTCGCTGTAGTAAACATGGCGATATCTTCACCACCCAGTACAGAGGATGAGCCGCCTTTACCAGCGGGCATCGGAGCCATTCCATAGGTAACATCAGGATAGGCACCTTTCAATTCTGCAACCTTCCACGGACCTTCAAGCATCATTGCATATCGGTACGTTCCAAAACCATCAGTCATGGGGATGTCTCCGCTGTTGAAACCTGTAAGCGCTCCTTCCCGTGCTAAAGTCACGAATGCGTCAATTGCCCTGACTGTTTCTTCGCTATTAAGATAACCGGTAGCCTTTGTCTGTGCGGGATCCGTGAATGCCCCTCCGAAACTCCAGATGAAAGGACCAAGGTTCCATCCGCCAAGCGAGGGTTCATTCCAACCCCAAACCTGCTGTCCTCTCGTGTTTTTTCCGGACAAAGCCCTTACAACCGTCATCCATTCATCCATCGTTGTGGGAACGGAGAGCTTTGCATCCTCAAGCAGCTTCGTATTGTAGAAAAGAATCTTTGTGTTGGTGTTCAATCCCAGTCCATGATAGTGTCCGTTGACGAAAGCTGTAGACATGGCGCTTGGCAGGATACGTCCGGCAACCTGTGTGAAATCCTCAAATTCACGGTCAAGTGGAACAAGGATTCCCATTTTCTCAAATTCAGGAAGCCAAGCGATATCGCACCTGGCGACATCAGGTAAACTCATGGCACTCGAACTCACCAGGATTTTGTCGTGCAGTTCTGCCCACTCATGGGATACTGCGTTCACTTTGATACCAGGATTCTCTGCTTCGAATCTTGGAATAAGGACTTTTGTGAGTGTTTCATTTTCCTTGGACTGTGCGCTGTAGTGATGCCAGAAATTCAGAGTCACCACCGCATCACTTGTCCGGCTCTCCTTTGCTCCTCCAGCAAACAATAAACAAACACCCATGAAGATTGAAACGAAAACCAGCGTAATTCGTTTTCCATTCATTTTCTATTCCCCCTTCTTCAGTATTTCCCTGAATATCTTGACTCCATATGAATCAAGCATCATTTGTTCATCAATACGAACCTCTGCATCCGACATCATGTCCTGCCAAACTCCTCCTATGGATGTCGCCGATAGATTGACGTGCGCAGTGCCTTCCCCATTGTGGAGAAAGACTATGAATCTTTCCTTTCCATCACATCGTTCAAACGCGAACACCCTTCTTATGTCGTCTGCAAGCACCTGTACATACGAACCGCACCGCAATACATGGTGTGTTGTACGCAGTGAAATCAATAGCTTGTACCAAGCAGCCAGTTCCTCATTCCGAGAAGCTGCATCCCAGACCATTCCTCCCCGGCAAAGGGGATCCGTCAGCCCTTCCATGCCGGCTTCTTCCCCGTAATAAATTGCTGGGGAACCAATAAAAAGCATCTGAAACGCCACAGCCAGCTTGCATTTGCGCACATCCCCTCCTGCTTCGGTAAGGAATCGTGTAGTGTCATGGGAACCCAATAAATTGTATTGCGCCATGTTCACTTCATCCCAATACCGCGACAGCAGGTTTCCAATCCGAAAACAAAAATCCGTCGTTGCGATGGCTCCTTTGGCGAAATAATCAACCATGATATCCCTGAAAAGATAATTCATGACGGCATCGAGACGCATGCCGTCCCCCACAAGACCGTAACCATCCGTCCATGTCTCGCCAATCAAAAGGGCATTGGGATATCGAGCTTTTATTGTTCTCCGTGCCTTCACCCATAGGGATGCGTCAACCTCATCCGCGACATCCAACCTCCATCCATCCATACCCGTGACTTCCAGCCAATAGAGCATGACATCTATGATGAAGTCCTGTACTTCTGGGTTCGATGTGTTCAGTTTCGGCATCAAGGGATAATCTCCGACACATTCATAATTCAAAGGTTCGGCGGTGACAGGGAAGCTGTGAATGAAGAACCAATCCGAATAGCGTGACAGGGAATCATTATTCACGACATCCTGAAATGGGGCGAATTTAATTCCGCAGTGGTTGAAGACTCCATCAAGAAGAATACGGATGCCTTTGTGGTGAGAGTTACAGACTAAACGTTTGAGATCGTCCAAAGTTCCGAAATCTGGATCTACTTCCTTATAATCAATCGTTGCATATTTATGGTTGAAATCAGCCAGAAAGATAGGTGTAAGATACAGGCAACCGACACCCAGCTCCTTCAGGTAGTCCAATGACTGTTCTATTCCTTTCAAATCACCGCCCAGATAATTGTCACGCGTGGGTATGGAATCCCATCTTTCATACAAATGTCTATTTTTACTGACATTTCCTGGTTTATAGCGTTCAGGAAAAATCTGATAGAACACTATTCCTTTTGCCCAGTCGGGCACTGAAAAATAGTCAGAATCATTCGTATACAGGTACTCAAAGAATCCTGATTCAGGCATTTCCCTGAAAAGGCCTTCATTGGTAAGGTAATGGCAAACTCCGGAACGATCCTCTAGCTTGAAATAATATTTGATATAATGTGTCGGCTCAGAAAATGAAACATGGCACCTGTAGTCGTCCCTCCAGGCATCCTGATAGGCAATCTCCATCTTCTCGGATTTCCTGGAATCCGTATTCCGTAAGGTCCGCTTCCAACAGACCACCGTACATTTCTCCATATCACCTTTTGCCACAAGTACTTTGAAGTATAAGTCCGTGCGTGACCCGGCATAGATATATTCTGAGGATGCGCGATGGATGATTGCTGCTTCATTCATTGTTTTCAGGTCCTTTCCGAGTAGATTTTCTGATTATCAGGCCAGGGGAAATCTGCAAGTGAAGGATACTTTTGTTTCCTTCTATCTTCTGCATGAGCATCATCATCGCTTGAGCGCCCAATTGTCTGGTATCGACATCGATGACTGTCAACGATGGTTCGATGTATTCGGCAAGCGGATAATTGTCAAAGGCAATTACTCCCGCCTCATCCGGAACGGAAATCCCTCTGTCCTTCAATGCCTGCAATACGCCGAACGCTATGACATTGTCGTTGCAGATGAAGGCATCAGGCATCATTGTCTTCTCAAGGTTTGCAACTATCTTTCTGGATGCTTCCGCAGAATCCTCACATTCAAAAAAACGCATATCTTCGTTTTTGGCACCATTTGCAAGAAGTGCGTTGCGATATCCTTGCACTCTGTTCCTAACAAAAACTTGACCGATTGTCCCGCCGATGTAGCACATATGGGAATATCCGGTTTTACGCAGATGGTTCACGGCAATTTCCGCTCCTTGGGCATTGTTGACATCCACCCAACTACATTCATTTTCCAAAGTCCCCGGTTCTCCCAAGATGACAAAAGGGAATTCGTCTTTTTCCAAGTCTTTCACCAGCCTGTTCCTGACAATAGCAGGAGGCAAGACCAGCCCATCGACTTTCCGTTCGTATATGAGGGATCCAATCGTCTGCTCGTTGGCATCATCAGCATCCACATGGGCAATGAGAAGGTTGTATGCGAAATCGCGAGCAGTTTGTTCTATGCCGAATACACTGTTATTGAAGAAATAATTGGAAAAGGCGCTTTGATTATCCATGTCCACGACAAGACCAACCGCCTGGCTGTTGCCTGTGGCAAGCCTTCTGGCATTGCTGTTCGGATGATAGTCCAGCTTTTCCATCACATCCCGAATCTTTTTCTTAGTCTTTTCTGATATCGACATGCTCTCATTGAGGACACGCGAAACGGTGGATGGAGAAACATTGGCAGCTTTAGCAATATCATGAATTGTTATCGGCATATCTTCCTCACCTTATTTATGCAACCGCTTTATTAAAAAATTATTTTATATTTCCTTTTTTATAAAAAATTTATAAATAAAAATAAATATTCTATATATAATTTTATGCAAGCGGTTGCATAACAAATATACACCATCTTCCTGAGTTGTCAACAGAAAATATGAATTGTCAGATTACTCATGTATCAGGGGTCGGCAATGTTCGTGTTGTACGCGAGTACGTACCCCAATCACTCCGCTCCAATCACAAACTGACCAGATGGAGTCCCTTCCTGCCGCTAAGATTCTCATAGGCATCATCCCATGCGACAGAGACGTCGGAACATCCTTCAAGAAGCAGCCGAACAGAAAGCTCGTCATCATCCAGCCCAAGGTTTCCGGTCGTTCCTTCGCTCGTCCGTGCCCGGATTGTCGCAACCGGATCCATGAGTGCAACCTGATCCAGATGCAGTCCTACATCCTTGTAGACATCGCGGAAGCTGGAACCGGCATCAAGACGCTCAAGTACCCGATCCGTGGCGTACAGTTCGGGTGTGCAGGCAGCGGCAAGCCGGTCCGCATGAACTTCAAGTCCGGCTACCATGCGGCTCATGATCCGGACAATGCCCATGGTCATGCGGCATCCGCTCAGGAGAGGTTCCTTCGTATCCTGAAAATCCCGGTTGTACCCCGACACCAAGCTCCTGATTGTGTTCTTCACACGGAAAGAACATGCAGTGACAGTTACAGAACGACTACGCACCAGCTCCAGTCCGTCAGGATTCTTTTTCTGCGGCATGATTGACGAACCGGTAGTCAGCTCAACGGGAAGAGAGAAATAACCGAATTCCGGCAGAGTAAAGAAGATTAAGTCCTGAGCCATCTTGCTCAGTGTAAGAGTAATGTAATCACAGCTGTCCAGGAGCATAGCCTCATATTTCCCACGGCTATTGTTCGCATAGAGAACATTGTTTTGCACACGGGTGAACCCCATCTGAGCCGCGGTGAAGGTTCGGTCAAGCGGCAGGGGGACTCCATAGCTGGCCGCGGAGCCTAATGGAGATTGATCCAATGTCCACGTCAGTTGGTAGAGCCTTTGCGCTTCATCATACAGTTCCTCGGCATAAGCCGCAGCCCAAAGTCCCACCGAGGAGGGCATGGCAACCTGTGTATGAGTTCTTCCCGGCATGGGGACAAACTCATGCGTGCGGGCGAATGAAAGCAAGGCTGCGGACAGCCGACCGGTCTCAGCGGTGAGATTGACGGCAAACTCCCTCATCCAAAGGCGCAGGGCGGTTTGTACTTGGTCATTGCGGCTTCTTCCTGTATGAATCTTCTTGCCCGCCTCCCCTGTTCTCCTTGTCAGAAATCCTTCAATGGCCGTATGACAGTCTTCATCCTTTGCCTTTATTTCGAACTTGTCCTCCAGTTTCAGGGCGATGATTTCACGTAGTCCTTGCTCAAGGGCGTCAAGCTCTGACTTTGTAAGGATTCCTATTTTATGCAAACCACGCGCATGCGCGGTTGATGCCAGACAGTCGGACAGAACCAGCTCCTGATCGAGAAGATAGTCATTGCCGACGGTAAATTCCTCCATCAAAGAGTCAAGGGTATGGTCTTTTTGCCAGAGTTTTGCCATGGGATGCCTCCTGGTGGCCGTGCCGGAGGGATGCCGCCGGACATGCTGTTGTGCGGAAAGTCTAGGAATTTGAACCGGCGTTGTCAATTCATGGGACGCTACATCGAAAAGATTTCCTCCACGGTCTTCTGAAACAGGATGGATGGGAGCGGTATTTTTCTGATGGGAGGACAATACATGGAACTGATGCATATGAAATCATTGAAAAAAGGCATTCGAATCACCGCAATACCATTGTTTTATTTACGTTGTACTCTGTTTTTGATTATCCTTTTCCTTGCGACGGCCTGTGGGGAAGAACTTCTGCCTCTTGACTTGTTGGAGAGAACGGACTGCTCTCCGCCTGCTCTCGTTAGCATCCGGGCGACGGGAAACAAATCCATCCGGCTGTGTTTTTCCGAGAAGGTGGAAGCTGCCAGCGCACGGGTGTCGGTTGAAGGGGAAACTGCCGGCTCCGTCACGCAAGAGGATGATTTCTCTTTGGTCGCGCATACGTCCGTACCCCTTATCCCCGGAAAACAGGCCTGGGTATCCTTTGTGGTGGAGGATATCTCCGGGAATGCTCTTTGGGCACGGGTTCCCATCTGGGGGTTCAACGCTCATGCCGCTCATCTGCTCATCACGGAATTCACTACGAAAGGCACGGAAAAACAACCCGACAGGGTGGAACTTGTCGTGTTGAAAAGTGGCGATCTCGCCGGTATCACCTTGTCATCAGGACTGGCAGGAAGATGGACCGACCGATGCGTCCTCCCGCCGGGGAACGTGGATGAAGGAACCTTCATCGTGGTATTTTTCCAGGATGGCAACGCCGAAGATATCCCGAAGAATACGCTCATATGCCGGAGTCAAGAGCTTCTAGGGCTTCCGGGATCAAATGGCATTCTTGTCCTCACTGACTCCCCTTCTTCTGACGCCACGATAATTGATTGCGTCCTTTATGCGTCCCATACCAAGACAGCACATGGGTTTGGGACGGAGGAAGTATGGGAACAGGCCAATCTGGCGATAGATCGAAACGCATGGAAGCCTGTAATTCCCAACACACAGGAAGTAGACTCATCATGGGCAGTAGATAGCGCAGCAACCACAAGCACGCGCTCATTGTGTAGACGGGATACATACAAGGACACTGACACAAAAAATGACTGGTATGTCTGCGCTACCAAAAAAGCAAGCTTCGGTTCATATAATTCACGTGAAGAATGGGAAGGCAATCAGGAGAGGTAACTCATGACGAATGATTCGATGACCGAGAAAGAAGCGGCGCCGATGCGCTGCTCAACCGCTTCCCCGTTCTTGAAAAGAACCAATGTCGGAATGCTGGCCACGTTGTAGCGTGAAGCAAGCCCTGTGCTTGCATCTACATCAACCTTGACTACCTTCAAGGTGGTTTCATGCTTTTCCGTAATCTGCGCAATGGCGGGAGCAATTATTTTGCAGGGACCGCACCAATCAGCCCAGAAATAGACAAGCACCGGAACTTCCGCCTTCAGGACTTCTGCTTCAAAATCCTCATGTGTAACTTCTTTATTTCCCATTAGCGGACACTCCCTTGGCATGAATTACAACGCACCCATGGTACTTGAGGAATCCAAAAAAATAAAGAGGGCTTGAAATGACCTACGTCCGCAGCGGTTTCAGCCACTGCGGTCATAGACACATACATACAAGAACACGGCGGAGAAACCCTCAAAGAACCACTTCCCCGTCGTCTTCCATATCTTCATCGGGGACGCGGAAGGCTTCTTCGTCCAAGAACATTTCCACTTCCCCGGTATCCTTGGCCCCTTCTTCATCGCACCCTATTTGTTTTTCTTCAGTTCGCCTTTCAGGGACAAATTCAACATGCTCTGCTACAATACTATACCGAGAACGGATTTTTCCATCTTCTTCCCATCTGTTCTGCCTGAGTCGTCCGACAACCCTTACCTTCCGTCCTTTCTTGAGGAATGTGCCGCAATTCTCGGCCAGCTTACCCCATGTTTCGATAAGCATGTACATCACTTCCTTGATTCTCTCCTGACCGTCCTTGTAGGAACGATCAACCGCTATGGAAAACTTCACCAATGGCCCGTGCCCCTCCATATCACGTCTTTCCGGATCCTTGACCAGATTGCCTTCCAGCAGCACTGAATTGAGATTGTTCACTTACCTTTGCTCCTTTGCCTCCGCCGGTTTCATGCCATCGGTTCATCGAAGCGAGAGGACATTGGCCATATAGCGGACACTCATATGTGATAAGCACTTTCCCCTGCCGTCCGTTTCAGGACATGTTTCTTTGGGAATGACGCACTTGCAAAGATTTCATAAAGATTTCATGTGGTATTTCAATCTTCTGAACAATGTTTCCTTAGGCAAGAAACCTAACTGCTTAGGTTGAGAGTCGTGTCTATATTTGGTACACTGAGCTTCACGGCGTCCACCACACAGGAGGTTTCCCGCCATGCTGACAATTTTATCCCTGGGAGGCTCGATCATCTCCCCTGATTCAGTTGATACGGAATTTCTGTCCAGTTTTGAAAAGATGATCCGCTCATACCTGGCCACGCATCAAGATGCACGTCTCATCATTGTCTGTGGCGGCGGAGCTCCCGCACGGGTATACCAGCAGGCGTATCGCACCTTGAAATCAGAAAAAGCAAATCATGACCAAATGGACTGGATCGGTGTCATGGCGACCCGCTTGAATGCCCAACTGGTCGCCGCAATCTTCAGCGATCTGAGCCACGATGTCCCTGTGGTCACTGACCCTGCGGCTGATGACATCACCTTTACAGGACGTATCCTCGTCGCAGCAGGATGGAAACCAGGTTTTTCCTCAGATACTGACGCAGTGTACCTTGCGGAGAAATTTGGCGCGGACAAAGTAATCAACCTCTCGAACATCCACCATGTTTATACTGCCGACCCGAAGACCGACCCGAATGCCGTGCCTCTGGATACCATTTCATGGGAAGACTTCCGCACGATGATTGGCTCGACATGGACTCCTGGCAGGAACCTTCCCTTTGACCCCATTGCCAGTGAGAGAGCTTCCCGGCTGGGACTGAAAGTCATCTGCGCCGATGGACGGGATACATCCAATACCTTGGCAATCCTTGAAGGAAAGGCATTCAACGGAACGACAATCGGCTGATATCGGAGTTAATAAGCGAAACTTACAAACAAAAAAACTCAATCAAGGCATGGGCTTCATGTCTCCATATCCCCTCCCTAAACTAGTTCCATGTTTTACTATTTGCTTAAATTATATGGAAATATAATTAGTAAGCAATAATTACCAACTATAATTGGGATTGTTTTAGCGCACAGATGAACGCAAAGAAAGGAAATATGGCAGAGGTTCCGCAAAGCCGTCAGGAAAAGGATTATCCCTCCTGAAATCAGGAATCCAACTGTCTTCATCGCCCAGCTCCTGCACAAAACCATCCTCGATTCCCAATTCATCAAGCAACGCAATGAGGCTATCATATTCCGCTTGAGTCATGCGGGGGAACAGACGTTCACCGGAAGGCGGGACGAACTGAACCATCAGGCTCAGCCATGCACTGCCATTAAGATGGTGCGCATACCAGCGCAAAGCCTCGCGTGTCGCTTCCATGGTCCCAGGAAAAACAAGATGGCGAACCAGAATGCCACGCAGAACACCGTCCGGACCGACGGCCGTGACAGGATGGCGGGAAACAAGTTCCTCCAGCATGGGCGCGACAACCTTAGCGTAACGTCTGTTCCCGCAGAAGACAGCGGCGACTTGCGAATCCAGCGTCTTGAAGTCAACAAGATGCAAATCGACCAACGGGTCAATGACGGACAACCCTTCCTCCGATTCGTAGCCGGATGAGTTCCATACAATGGGGAGGACAAATCCCTGGGAACGCGCTCTCCTGACAGCTTCAGCTATCGTAGGGATGAAATGAGTCCCGGTGACCATGTTCACGTTTGCGGCTTCCATATCCTGAAGACCAAGCATCATATTCACCAGGCTGTCACAATCCACCACGCACCCGTAACTTGAAAAGGTCGCATTACATCCCGCTATCTGGTGGTTCTGGCAATATGCGCAATGCAGGGGACAACCAGAAAAGAAAATCATTCCGGAACCCTTTTTCCCCGTCACAGGCGGCTCCTCTCCCCTGTGCAGGCCGCTCCAGGCAACCCGCACCTTGTCTGTCTCACGACAAATTCCCACCTGCTGGCGTGTACGGTCAACGGCGCAGCGATTCGGACAGAGCAGGCATGTCCGGTAAGGATTGAAATATTCAGGGATTCCAGCCATAAACCTTCCTTGGCATGATTGGAGGGAACGACAACACGAGGATTCACAGAGCGAACCGGAGAGGACATGGAGCCAAAAGCGCAATGTCCGGTGATTCCATTATTGACAGTACCCGCCAAAGACATCATTTTAATCACTATGGGATTTCAAGGCAAGGACATGAAGAACAGCTTAAAGGACTACAAGGAAGAACGGTTCATTCTCAGCATCGATGGCGGAGGAATTCGCGGCATCATTCCGGCATATCATCTGCAACGCATGGCGGAAATGCTCCACTCATGGGGCGACAAGATACCATTCTACGCACATTTCGACTTGATCGCGGGAACCTCAACGGGAGGACTTCAAGCCCTCGCACTAAGTTCCCCTGTTGAAGAAACAGGATTGCTTGCCGAAGACATTGAACCATATCCTGTTATCCACCCTTACAGACGAAGCTTTCTGGATTGGATGAAGGGGGAGCCTGCCACCAGGACATGGGGAACATTGATACCCGGCGCCGATCCTTCACAGCTTCTGGGACTGTACCTGGAGTCCGCGAACCGCATCTTTCCGCAGAACAAAAAAAGCAGTATTTCCCAAGTTTTTTCTGATAAGTATGATTCACGGCATTTACGTTCCTTTCTCGGAACTATATTTAAGAAAGCTGCTGTAAGTGATAGTGTCGTTCCTGTCCTGGTCATCGCCTATGATTCAGCTTCTGCCCATTCCGTGCTAATCTCCAGCTCACATCATCAAGGCTTCCTCATGCATGAGGCGGCGACGGCAACCAGTGCGGCTCCTACATATTTTTCTCCCCTGACCATCACCAACAAATCAACCAGAAAACGACAGACCTTGATAGACGGAGGGGTCATAGCGAATAATCCGGCATTGTACGCTTATGCCGAGGCAAAACGGCTTTATCCGAATGCGCGGAAATATCACATCCTCTCCCTTTCGACCGGTTCCGGACGTTTTATTTTTGACGCATCGAACAGCGGGGGCATGATGAGCTGGGTCGATCCAATCAAGGGACTTCCCATTTATAGGATTTACGCGTCTTCACAGATGACAGCGGTTGATGATATCGCGCCGTTCATCCCCGATTTGGAGTATGTCCGAATACACAAAGCCAGCAAGGGAGAATCCATCAAGATGGATGACATTGCGCCAGAATCACTTGCCGCTCTGAAAAAACTGGCTGAGAACACCTTTGCGGCGCAAGAAAAAGAAATCACCTCATTCTTGAAAAAAGCATCCACCCGGACTACCTTTGACCAAGTTCGACGCACAGGAGTCCTTACCGGCGCAGGGCAGTCAGAGCAATCCCCTGTGCTGTTACCATGAGCAGGAGTCCGTGCGGAGTGCATCGACCACATCAGGAAGTATCAATGCGACAGCAACACCATGCCGCCGCCCGTATCCGGCCTCGCATGTCCTGCGGACAGCCAGTGCGGTAAGTCCGGCTGCTTGGTGTGCCGCCATGGAAAAAGAAACTCTTTTGAGCATGAATCCACACATCAGAGCAGCGAACAAGTCCCCGCTCCCCGGCAATGATACAGGATGTCGTTCATGGACATGCAAGGAAGCCTTCCCGTGCTGCCCACCATCCTGTCCATCAAAGATTGCCACCCCGTAGTGGTTCCCTCCATCATTCTCCAGCAATATGCCAGTGATGACGGCGTTACGGGGGCCAAAAGCATGAATCATCTCCACCATCTCCAACGCTTCTGGCTCTGTCCATGTTTTTTTCCAGGGGACATTGCACAAAAGACACGCTTCAGTCATGTTGGGCGTAACAATGTCAGCTCCCGTGACAAGCTCCCGCATAGCAGGAATCATCGCGTCTTCCATGGGCCCATACAGTCGGCCATCATCCCCAAGCACAGGGTCGATGACGACAAGAGAGTCAGTCCGTTTATTCTTCTGCGTGTCAATGACCTGACGAACCAAGCCAATCTGTTCGCGGGAGCCAAGGAACCCGCTGTACACAGCGTCGGCAGTCATGCCCAGTTCTTCCCAATGGGAAATGACGCGCTTCATTACGGCTGTCTGGTCAGAAAAGACATAGTCGGAGAATCCATCGGTCTGTGTTGACAGGATGGCCGTGGGAAGCGGGGACACTTCGACTCCCATTGCTTCCAGCACAGGCATGATGACCGTGAGTGAGCTTTTTCCGTGACAGGATAAATCGTGGACAGCTATGCATGATGACAACACAGATATCAGCCTCCGTAGTACTTTCACAGTATCTCACCAGAGGTGAAGAATGCAAGCGGAAACATAGTGGAAACCCAGGTGGAAACCCAGGCTGGACACTTGAAGGATTCTCCCTACCGTTATAGGCTGTCACGCATGGAAAAATCTCAACATCTACATCAGCACATCCCTCACCATATACCCGAAACATCCTTCATGTCCCGGATGATCATGTCCGGCTCAGGGTGGAGGGGCATCTTTGACCCTTTCGGAAATCCTGAAGGCCGCGGCAAGAACATCTCCGGAGAAGCCCGTGATTTCTGCATTCGCGCAACACATTCCTTCATCCGTTTTCTTGCCACGTTCTCCCAGAGGAACAATCCCCTGCGCATCCTCCTTGCCCAGGATTCCCGTCCGACCGGTGAAGCCATCAGGACGACTGTAGCGGAGACTGCCAGAGCATGTGGCGTTCACATCGAGGACGCAGGCATCCGCTGCATACCGGAAGTCCTGGCCGCTTCGGAAAGTCCCCTGTCCAAGGCAGGATATTCCAACGCAGGATATGATGGTGTCATCTATATCACCGCAAGCCACAATCCTGTCGGATACAATGGCTTCAAGTTTGGTCGCCATGGCTCTGTCATCTCCCGTGATTTGGAGCAAAAGCTCAGGGCACTGTTTCATGAAAACATCCCCATGAAATCAATGATAGAATCCATCCTCCTACAGAAGGATGAAAATGATTTACCGCCTGAAATGGAAGCGAATCATTGCAGGGCAGACAGTGATATAATGAGTGGTGATTTAATTAGGGATGCTTACGAACTAAGAATACTGACTTGTGCCTCCCATTCCACCGAACCGGCTGTCCAGAACCAATTTCTCAAGGAAATACGCCGTGGCATGGAAGACAATCCCTTGGGCCTCATTGTGGACATGAACGGCAGTGCCCGTGCCACATCCATCGATAACGATATCCTCACAAGGGCAGGCGCACATGTTCATGTTCTCAATGGAACTCCTGGGGCTATCATTCATGGCATCATACCGGAAGGCTCCCATATGGAAACCTGTCGCCAGACACTGGAAACCATGCACAAGCAGGATGCCCGCTGGCAGCTGGCCTATATGCCGGACAATGATGGGGACAGAGGGAACATGGCATGCATCGATTCCGAAGGAACGGCACAAATCCTGACTGCACAGGAGTTGTTCTCGCTGGTTGTCCTTTCCGAACTCGCGGCTCCTTCATTGACGGCATCATTGTCCACATCATTGGGCACATCGTTGACTACCGATTCCAAAACCTATCCCCAAGCCGTAGTTGTGAACTGCGCCACATCCTTGAGGATAGACAGGCTCTGCTCACTTTTTGGCGTTCGAGTTGCCCGCGCCGAGGTGGGAGAAGCCAATGGCACATCCCTTGCCAGCAAGCTGAAAGAGGAAGGCTATCATGTCCGGATTATGGGCGAAGGTTCAAACGGCGGCTGCATCATTCCTCCCTCACAGGTCAGGGATCCTTTGACAGCGTTGTTCTCCCTTCTCCGGTTGCTGAGGAGCCATGGATTGAAAACACCAGCATCAGAATACGCCCGACGTGCGGGTGTCACCCTTCCCTACGCTCCCACTGTGCAGGACTTCCTTGAATGCCTTCCCATTTTTCAGACAACCGGTTCCACCGATCCACAGGCTATGATTCATGCTTCCATCCCTGACTATGACAGGTTCAAGACAGCGTATGAAAGAGCCTTTCTGTCATCATGGCCTCTCCAGCGACAGTGGCTTTCCAAGGCTGGTATCACACACTGGCGGGAAGAACAGACAGAAGGAACACAGATGCGTACCGGAATGGGAACTGAGTATCGTAACCATCCTTTCACCGGCAGCCTGAAAATTGTCTTCATGGATGCCGTTGGCAGGGATCAGGCGTTCATGTGGATGCGTCCCAGTTCCACTGAACCAGTGTTCCGCCTTGTCATTGACTGCTCCGCCGAAGCTGGCGGAGCAAGGACATACAATCAGCTCATGAGGTGGCATCGCGACCTTGTGGAGACAGCATTGAAAGAAGCGTGAAGACTTCAGATGTTCAACGGTTTACGTTCAGAGACTCAAACCGGCAATGGCCGCTCCTATGACCGGAGAGTCTTCAATGCGCACCATGGCGGTGCTGATACCCTGACGTTCGGTCAGAAAACTGTGCAGATAGAAGTCCGTATATCGCTTGAGGTTTTCAGTCTTATAGAACGTCGTGCCATCAGCGTTAATCACCACCGGACGGCGGGGATCCTTGCCCGGAGAGGCTTTCATGATGGTCGCGGAAAGATTCACCGCGGTCAGTTTGGCTGCTCTGGCAATCAGGGAATCAATGATACGCCACAAAGCAAAGGCGTCATCATCATTGTCTCCGACGACATGTACCAAGGCATATGCGGCGTTGAAAGGTTCTTCCAAATAATTGCTCATCGTCGTAGTGGTCAACGGAGCAATCCTGACGAACCTGTCGGCAAAACCACGGGAGAAAATCCCTTCTTCAATCGCCTGGAGGATGACCTGATGGCTGAACGCGCCGAGATAAGCCCCGCTGATTAGTTTCTCAAAATGGTAGGAATCAGGATCCTTCGTTGTCGCAAAAAATTTCCGATCCATCTCTCCCAGTGAAAAATTGAATCCTCCTGACTCTACGTTGATGATCTGCGAACCTGCTTCAAGATTCGACAGTTTGGTTATGCGGGAGTTATCTTCTATGTACGCCGTATTTGTTCCGGTTCCCAGGATGAATCCGATGAAACCGGAAGCATGGGAAGACCGGGCTTCCGCTTTGGTGGCGAGCAAAGTCGCGACCGTATCATTGATGACGGAAACGCGCTTGCGGGATACATCATGTCCCCGCCGGGCAAGCTCGGCGAGCAGGCTGGCTCCTATCGGCATGCCGATGACTTCCGGCGCCTTGATTTCCTTGGAGAACACAATAGTACGTCCGTCATGATCCGGGAAAATACTGGCCGCGTAGGAATAACAGAATCCAATCCTGTCACTCCGGTCGATGATGCGCTCAACATCATCCGCAAGGACAGAAAAGAACTCGGAGGCCGATACTTCTGTCTTCACCCCCGGCATGCCTGTCTTCTGGAAATCCGTGATGGTCGGCTCCATGTTCGCGCCAAAAGTCACTACGCACGTGCGGAAATTCGTTCCGCCCGCGTCCAGCACTATGACAGATTCGCCTGGCTGTATGGTCACTTTGTCGTCAACATAGGTAGGAATCATGTGGAGCGATGATGTCTCTCCGGTTAATCCTTTCTCCATTTCATCCAGGAACTTTCCCACCACCACTTCCATATCCACGTCTTCAGGGGTGAGTTTCCATTTCCGCAGGAACTTTCCGGTTCTGGCACCGATATCTCCCATGTGAGACCTCCATGATTCATTTGCCTTGTTCTTCCGCCCATTCTATGGCCTGTAGGCATCCTTGTCCAGTTTCATTCGGCATCAGTTTAGCTGTCATCTTCTCTCGAACCTGACCATGAAATATGGTACCATGCAGGCATGAACGAAAAGAAAACTTTTTTTTGGTATGATTTGGAGACATTCGGGTTGAATCCCTATTATGACCGCATTGTCCAGTTCGCCGGGGTACGTACCGATATGGATCTCACGCCAGTCGGACAACCGATTCTTCTCTATGCCCGTCCGACAATCGATTACCTTCCGGATCCGCTCGCTTGCCTGGTCACTGGCATAACTCCGCAGGAGGCCATGGAGAAAGGGCTCAGGGAAAATGATTTCGCCAATGCCATCCTCAAGGAGATGGGACAGAAAAACACTTGTTCCGTCGGTTTCAATTCAATCCGTTTCGATGACGAGTTCATCCGCAATCTCCTTTACCGCAACCTCATTGATCCTTACCGGAGGGAATGGGCTGACGGCAACAGCCGCTGGGATGTGCTTGATTTAATCCGCGCCGCGCACGATCTGCGTCCTGACAGCCTTGCATGGCCGCCTTCAAAGGACAACGGTAATCCAGTATTCAAGCTGACCGAACTCACCACCGCCAACAATATTTCCCACGAGCATGCCCACGATGCCTTGAGCGATGTCTACGCGACGCTGGCAATCAGCCGTCTCCTTAAAGAACGGAACCCACAGCTCTTTGTCTGGGCATTGAGCCTCCGTGACAAGAAGAAGGTCAAGGAAATCGTCAATCCTCCGTTCGGCACTCCTTTCCTCCACACCTGCGCTTCCTTCACTACGCCACGCGGCTGTACCCGTCCGGTCGTTGCTATTTCATTTGTCCCCAGCAATCCAAATAGCGTCATCTGCTTTGACCTGACCCAGGATCTTGACCCTCTTTTCACGGCGAGCGATGAGGACATCATGCGCGTCCCCGGCGTCTTGAGGATAGCCTTGAACAAATGTCCTTTTGTCAGTCCTCTTTCAGTCCTTGGGAAAGATGATGCCATAGCAAGAAGGCTGGATATAGACATGAAGACGGCGATGGCTCGATATGAAAGGATCCGGCAGGAAATCAATCTTCCTTCCCGTTTTCGTTCCGCTGTTGAGCGTGATGAGTACGAACAGGTCGCCGATCCTGATTTCCGCATCTATGCCGGAGGTTTCTTCTCCGATGCCGACAGGGAGCGTTTTTCCATAGTACGCAAGACAGAAGCATCACAGAAACTCAGCCTCAACCTTCGCTTCGATGATTCCCGCGCTCCAGAGATGGTATGGCGTTACGTATGCCGCAACTGGCCTGAAACCCTTGATGAGCAGCAGAAGGCACGGTGGCAAAGTTTCTCGGCGAACCGTATCCTCAATCCTCCCGGAGACATCATGGTCACGTGGCAATTCTATACCAGGAAAATTCAGGAGAAGCTCCAGAGCAACGATACTCCTGCCCATGAGAAGCCCGTACTTGCGGCCCTGAAGGAATGGGGTGAGATGATTGCAAGGGAGACAGGGTTGTCTCGGTGACCTCTTATGAGTTTTCTTTTTCCAGAAGACAACGCTTGATATTTCCCATGGTTTCAATTTTCTTGGCTTTCTTTTGTTCGTCACGCTTAAAAACTAATTAATGAATAATATTAGCGCTCAAAATCACTAAATAACCCGAAAGTATTATATGGTTTTCTCTGCTTTTCATGCAAAATCATACCTTTGGGTAATAGCTTTCTGCCATCACCACGTTTATACTACTTTATTAATTACTACCATATGCGTAAGCTGGCATGTCATCATCTTCTTCATGGAGAAAGGAAAAGACACTATGAGAGAGAGAGAGAGAGAGAGAGAGAGAGAGAGAGAGAGAGAGAGAGAGAGAGAGAGAGAGAGAGAGAGAGAGAGAGAGAGAGAGAGAGAGAGAGACTAAACTAAGCGTCATGGTCTTCCTGACCATCCTGATGCTTCTTATCACCTTCATTTCATGCGACAACAAGCTGAATGTTTCAAATACAAACGAAGTACGATTCATTTCCGAGATAGGCCGCAAGGCCACGGCAGACTCCGAATGGCAAGCCGATGATGAAGTCGGCATCTACATGGTAGCTCATGATGCCCTGGCAGCTACTGCCGCCTCAGAACGTGCAAACAAACTCTACACGGCTGACACAGCCTTCCAGACTTCCGGCTTCACTCCTGCCACCACTGCCGATACCTTGAAGTGGGATGACCTTAGTACGAATCCTGCACCATTCTTTGACTTCATCTCCTACTATCCTTACGTGTCATCCATCGCTGATACCACGGCTCTACCCATAAATGTCTATCCACTTGGTTCCGGGGAACAGGACACGGGAAAGGCTGACTTCCTGTGGGGACGCACCGACAATGTACAGAACAATACCTCGACGGTGCATCTGAAACTTGACCATATGCTCTCCCGCCTGATTGTCAACATCTCCCCAAGCACGACCGTTGATGCTACGGCTATCAATGATGCCACCGGTGGATTTACTGCTACGGTCACAGGTTTGAACACGCAGACCGCAATCAATCTGAATGACGGAACCTTGGATGCTGCCAGTGTCATTGAGTCTATTGTCATGAAGGACATTTCCGACACCCTTACTCAATCTGAAAGAAATGAGGGCAAGAGACGGTTCGAGGCAGTGCTGATACCTGTGGGCAACACTTTAGCCCTGGCTAACGTGAGCCTGGAGTTTACCCTGAGCGGTGGTGCTAGAGCTGGTACATACACCTGGAAGCCAAGTAGCACAGGTGCTGTAGCTGACGGAGACAAGCCCCTGATTCACTTTGACAAAGGCAAGCAGCATGTCTACAACATGACGCTCAATACCTCTGATGATGAAGTCGCCGTTGCCGCTATTGAGATTGAGATACAGGACTGGGACACCGGGGACGGCGTGAACGGGGCTGCTACGTTCAAACCATACCGAGCCGTCTCCGCCGGAGCTTATCACACGATGATCCTGAAGAATAACGGCACGCTCTGGGCGACCGGATACAACGAATATGGTCAATTGGGTGACGACACTACGACCAACAGAACTACTCCCGTACAGGTTTCGTCCATGGGTTCTGATGTCGCGGCTGTCTCCGCCGGAAATTATCACACGATGATCCTGAAGAAGGACGGCACGCTCTGGGCAACAGGATACAACGCTCATGGCCAACTAGGTGTCGGCGATACGACTGACAGAAGCACGCCCGAGCAGGTCTGGGATTCTACTGATGGTTCCATACGCATGACTAATGTCGCGGCTGTCTCTGCCGGAAACACTCACACGATGATCCTGAAGAAGGACGGCACGCTCTGGGCGACTGGAGGCAACGGTTCTGGTCAACTGGGTGTCGGTGATAATAACAACAGAATCACGCCCGTGCAGGTCACGGACATGGGTTCTGATGTCGCGGCTGTCTCCGTCAGAGCCTCTCCCACGTTGATCCTGAAGAAGAATGGCACACTCTGGGCGACTGGATACAACGGATTTGGTCAACTGGGTGACAACACTATAATCAACAGAGAGACTCCTGTGCAGGTCAGTTCTGGTGTCGCGACCGTCTTCACTGGAGACAGCCATACGATGTTCCTGAAGAAGGACGGGACACTCTGGGCGACCGGATACAACTCTTCTGGTCAACTGGGTGTCGGTGATCATCTCAACAAAAGCACGCCCGTGCAGGTCACATCCATGAATACTGATCCGAGCAGCAATCCTGTCGTGGGAGTCTCCGGCGGAGACGCCCATACGATGATTTTGAAGAAGGACGGGACACTCTGGGCGACTGGACTTAACGATTTGGGTCAACTGGGTGACGGCACTATAATCGACAAAACCACCATTCCCGTGCAGGTCATGACTGATGTCGCGGCTGTCTTTACCGGATACTACCATACGATGATCCTGAAGAAAGACGGCACACTCTGGGGGACAGGAAGCAACGTGGATGGACAACTGGGTAACGTCGGCATTGTGAACAAAACAAGCACGCCCGTGCAGATAATTTTTTAGATACTCTGAAGTGACCTCCACAATGCACAGTGCAGCGTGCGGGAGTTATCTCTCTCCCCGTATGCGTTCTGCCACATGCAAACGGAGGTCACTTTTCACGACAACGGTAATTCCGGGACATCGTTTCTACATCGTCACGCTATGAGTCCCACCTGCTTTCCCACTTTGGTGAAAGCCTCGACCACCCTGCCGATGTCATCCTGAGTATGCTGAGCGGAAAGCTGCACACGGATGCGCGCCTTGCCCTTCGGCACTACAGGATAGGTGAAGCCGATGACATACACACCCTCGTCAAGCAACCGTGATGCCATATCAACCGCAAGCACCTCATCATAGGTCATCACGGGGATAATGGCCGTGTTCCCCTTTACAAGCTCGAAGCCCGCCTTTTCCATGCGTGAACGAAACAGAGCCGCATTCTCCAGAGTCTTTTCCCTGTAGGGATTCCCAGCCTCCAACAGCTCAATGACCTTGATGGTCGCTCCACAGATAGCTGGTGCAAGGGTATTGGAGAAAAGATACGGGCGCGCCCTCTGCCGGTACAGATTGACCAATTCTCTGCGTCCGCTGATGCAGCCGCCGCTTGCGCCGCCGCACGCCTTGCCGAAGGTCGTAGTCACCATGTCCACACGATCCGCCACGCCCCAGTATTCCGGCGTTCCCCGTCCTGTCTGACCGATATACCCCGTGGCATGGGAATCATCGACCATGACTATGGCATCATACTTTTCCGCCAAGTCACAGATATCCTTCAGCAAGGCTATGTCGCCGTCCATGGAAAATACTCCGTCAGTGACAATCAGGCGTCGCCGGGAAGACGCGGAATTTTTCAGCGCATCTTCAAGGGAAGTCATGTCACTGTGCTTATAACGCAGGCGATCAGCCTTTGAAAGCCTGATGCCGTCAATGATTGACGCATGGTTCAATTCATCGCTGATGATTGTGTCTCCGGCTTCCATCAAAGGCTCGAACGCCGCGCCATTAGCATCAAAGCAGGATGAAAACAGGATGGTGTCTTCCGTGCCGAGAAAAGCGCTGATCTTGTCTTCAAGCTCTTTGTGGATGGACTGCGTGCCGCAGATGAAACGAACCGACGACAGCCCATAACCCCATCTGTCCAGCGCGGCCTTAGCCGCCTCGATGACCTCCGGCGAATCGGAGAGTCCAAGATAATTATTCGCGCAGAAGTTCAGGACTTCTCCCCGCCCCTCGACGCCAATGCGTCCCCTCTGGGGGGTAGTCAGAATCCTTTCCTGTTTTTTCAACCCTTGACTTTCCAGGGAATCAAGGAAACTTTTCAGTTCGTCCTGTGTTTTTCCCAACATCATCGTCTCTCCTTTTCTCTCCGCCCACGGATTGTCCGAATCATATCTTCTGTCATCTCAGCCACATCATAGCGCGGCTTCCAGCCCCATTCAACACGGGCTGCGTAATCCTCCATGCAATCCGGCCATGAGTCAGCAATGGCCTGACGGACAGGGTCAACCTGATAATCAATGGTGAATCCGGGAATCACGGCTCTGATATAGGCGGCAAGCTCCTCCGGGGAGAAGCTCATTGAAGCCAGATTGAAAGCATTCCTGTGCCTGAGGCAGGAGGGATCCGCTTCCATAAGGTCGATGGCCGCGCTCACCGCGTCCGGCATGTAAATCATGTCGAGGTATGTATCCCCTCGGAGAGGGCAGGTGTACCTTTGATGGTCAACCGCTTCATAGTATATTTCGACCGCATAATCGGTAGTCCCTCCGCCCGGAGGAGTCATGTTGCTGATTATACCAGGGAAACGGACTCCCCGTGTATCGACATCATACTTATGGTAGTAATAATCACAAAGCAGCTCGCCTGTCACCTTGCTGATGCCATAGATGCTCGTCGGTCTCTGGATGGTGTCCTGGGGAGTGAATACCTTGGGAGTCGCGGGACCAAAGGCTCCTATGGAAGAAGGGGTGAACACAGCGCAGCCATATTCACGGGCAATCTCCAGCGTCGATATCAGGCTGCCGACATTGAGGTCCCATGCCGCCAATGGCTTTCTTTCAGCCGTGGCGGACAGGAGCGCGGCAAGGTGATAGATGGTATCAATCCGATGCGTGCGGACGATTTCTGCCACAGCGGCGGCATCCCGGCAATCGACCTTGTAGAAAGGCCCTCCGTTGATAAGCGCACAATTTACATCGTCCCGAACATCTGATAGGACGACATGTTCTTCCCCATATCTCCTGCGCAGTTCAAGGGCAATCTCCGAGCCAAGCTGACCCAATGAACCTGTAATCAGGATGTTTTTCATGAAAAGCCCCCTTCTCATTGTCCGCAGGATACCGTTGCCATTCCAGTCTCATTCTGGTTCCATTCGGCGCGTTTGCTTGACACCAACAGGTGGACGACCCTACAATACATGGCATTAACAAGCCTTTGTTCAGTATATTGAACTCAATTCACTATGTCAAAAAAATAATACGGCACAGGACGCGGGACAGGGTACCGAACAAGGCACCACATCTTCAAGACGGAGAGGGAAAGCATCATGGAACAACGGCCTCCCAAAATAGGAAAAAACATCCAGAAACTGAGGATGTCACGCAATTTGACCCTCAATGTGCTTTCAGAGCGATCAGGAGTTTCCAAGGCGATGCTCAGCCAGATTGAATCTGACAAAGTCAACCCGACAGTCGCGACTGTCTGGAAGATTTCCAAGGGACTCGGCGTGGAGCTTCAGGATGTCCTGGACATTGACGACCAAATCAAGCGGACTTTTGTGGTCAATCCTGTACAAGCCGATGATGGGAGACTTGAAACAAAGGCCAACGGCGTGAACATCCGCGTCCTTTCTCCCCTTAATATGGTGGAAGACATGGAGATATACCTTGTATCCTTCGATCCCTTGTCAACATTGAAAAGCGACCCGCATTACGCCGGTGCCCAAGAATTTCTTACAGTGACCAAAGGTTCTCTCACCGTGACAGCGGGAGAGAATGTAGCCAGGATAAAGAAGGGGGATTTCATCATCTATCATTGCGATGTACAGCATGAAATCTCCAATGAATCAAACCAGCCTGCCGAGGTTCATATGGTGGTTCGTTTCCAGAACGAGAAACGCTGATATTGATACGCGGTGCTTCTGTGCCCGCGTGTTACCACTTTGGTACGGACTCTTGCCCGCCTCCAATACTTTTTGCTACCATGCAAAAAACCAGAAGGGCCACACTGGGAAACCAAGGAGTCACGGAATGGTACGAAAATCTGTCATGGTATCGTATGGCACAGGGAAATTCCTTGCCGAATTCCTCACTGGAGCATATGGGGCAATCGTCTACAAATATTATGAGACGGAAGTCGGGCTTGCGGCAGGCTACGTAGCTATCGCGACAATCATCTACTCCTTATGGAATGCCGTCAATGATCCTCTCATTGGGTATCTTACCAGCAAGAAAGCGCCTGGGTCAGCACGATTCGGTCGTCGTTTCTCATGGATTATCCTGGGCATCATTCTTGCCAGCCTGATGTTCCTGGGCATATTTGCCTTGCCACGCGCATGGTCAGGAGTGATAAGTCCCGTTCCGGTTTTCCTATGGATGGTGATTGCCGTCTGTCTGTATGATGCCAGTTATTCCCTCTGGGAGCTTAATTATCAGAGTGTCTATCCGGATAAGTTCCGCAGCATGGCGGAACGTACCACGGCGGCTTCCATCGGCACAATTATCGGCGTGTTCGGCGTCGCCGCGGGATTCATTGTTCCGCCCCTGTTCTTTTCCTATGGCGACAGGGCTTCCTATTCCACCAGTGCCTTGGTCATTGCTGGTATCGGTCTCCTCTGCGCCGTCCTGATCATACCAGGCGTCAGGGAAACCACGACCATGATTGAACGTCACCGGCGCAAACTTGAGGAGGAACGGACGAACCGGACGGTTTCTCCGTCTTTCTTCAAGCAATTGAAGACAACTCTTACGGACAGGAACATGCTTGCTTTTGTCCTTTTCCTCTTTTTCTATCAGAGTGGGTGCGTCCTGATGACCGGCAGCGTCCATTATGTGGGGGACTACATATTGGGAGGAGAAAGCACTGATACCACGCTGATTTTTGCCGGGATGCTGGTCGGTGCCCTTATTTCCATTCCCATCTGGACCATAGTCTCCAGAAAATTGAAGAATAACCAAAGGATGCTCTGCATCACCGGTGTAGTCTTGGCCGCCACAGCGTTCCCCATGACGTTCACCCGCACAATGGGTGGATATGCTCTTTTCATGACTTTGTGGGGCATAGGCTTCGGTGGGTTCTGGACTTTCATGGGTCCTGCTATGGCCGATGTCGTTGACTGGTTCGTCGTCAAGACTGGTCGGCGTGATGATGGTGTCATCATGGGCATGAGGGCGTTCTTCATGCGCTTTTCCTATGCCAGCCAAGCCATTGTCTTCTGGTTGACCCATAAACTCACCGCTTTTGACGCGACCGTCACTGATTCTGCGTTGGTATCGGAATCAATGAAATTCGGCATCAGCCTCCATATGGCTGCGGTACCGGCCATTTTCTTCTTGGTCGGCGTCTTGGTCTTCTCCCGTCTGAACAGGCTGACGCCTCAGACGGTAGAGGAAAATAGATTACGCCTGACGCAGATGGATTTGTAGTCTTACAGAGAACAGCGCCAGGCGATAATCCAGTCTCCTCGTCATTTCATATGTTTGATGGTGGGCTAATGTTCGTCAGACTGGTTTAAGAAAAACATTGCAATCGGTTTTCATGCATTTTCATCGGCTCTCTCAATATATATCTGCTTTGAATAATATTCCTGAGTGGGTAATGAAAGAGAGAGCCCCGCATTCATGAGTGCTTTTCCAGAAATTGTTTTTCCTTCAACTTTATAAAGACTTTCACCATCAAGTCCTTTCAGCAGGACATGGACATGCCGTGGATTTGCTTCGACATGCATCACGACAATATTAAGCAAGGCAGCGCTCTTATCAGCATATGCCATCATCCATGCGGCATATCGGTCTTTCAGTGGATTGCTCAACCTGTAATACAATCCATCATGAATGATATGCTGAAAATGTTTGTACTCTGAAATCTGTTTTCTGATAGTCTCCCTGTCATAAGCCGAAAGAGAACGAGGATCCAATTCAAAACCGAAACTTCCTGACATGGCAACAATACACCGTGTCGCAAAAGAAGTGCATCTTCCCGTCTGGTGGTTAGGAACGGCGGAAACATGGGAAGACACTGAAGAAACAGGATAGGCGAAACTGGTTCCATATTGGATTTTCAAACGCTCAATGGGATCAGTGTTGTCACTGCACCAAATCAGCGGTTGATAGTACAACATGCCGGGGTCAAAGCGACCGCCGCCACCAGCGCACCCTTCAAAAAGGATATCAGGATAGTGACTTGTCAGCCGTTCCAGCAAATCATAGACTCCAAGCATGTAACGATGAGATAGTTCGCTTTGTGTCTCAGAAAGCAACTTGCAGGAAAACCAGTCGGCAATGCTCCTGTTCATATCCCACTTCACATACTCGATGTTTGCACTATCCAGCACAGAGCAAAGCGATGTATATATATAATCCCGCACGTCTGCCCGCGACATGTCCAAGACCAATTGATGACGGCTCCTGATGGGGTTTCGATTGGGAATGCATAATGCCCAATCCGGATGTTTACGATATAAATCGCTGTCTTCGCTCACCATTTCCGGTTCCACCCAGAGTCCGAATTTCAAACCCAATGAATTGAGCTCATCAACCAAAAGACCCAATCCTCCCGGTATCTTTTCAAGGTTTACTTTCCAATCCCCCAGACTACTTGTGTCGTCATTCCTTTTTCCAAACCATCCGTCATCCATGACAAGCATTTCTATACCCAAATCAACGGCAGATCTGGCAATTTCAACCAATGTCCTGCTGGAGAAAGCAAAGTACGTAGCCTCCCAGTTGTTGATCATTATGGGACGACGGCATAATTTGAACTTTCCTCGGCACAGATTATGGCGATACGTATCATGATAGTTCTGCGAAAGACGTGAAAACCCAGACGCAGAAAACGTCAGTACGACTTCCGGGGCAAAGAAACTTTCCCCTGCGGTGAGGTTCCATGAAAAGTTCTCATCATTGAGTCCTGCGAACATACGTATGGCATCTGTCTGGTCTTGTTCGATGCCAGCGCTGAAATTGCCGCTGTAAACCAGATTCATGCCGTAGCACGATCCAGCGTCTTCCGTAGTAGTTTCATCACAGAGGATCAGAAAGGGATTGTGGTGATGACTGCTTATTCCCCGACGGCTATTTATCAGAGTGATGCCATGGCATACCCGTACACGTTCACAGATGCGTTCCATGTTATGCCGACCATGGAAATGCAGGAAATCCCAGAAACCGTCGCCATGCTGGATATCCAGGCTTGCAGAAAAGATTCTGTTCATGACAACATCTTCAGAACTTTTGTTCACCACTTTGACAGCGCGGGTTATGATGTCTTTTTCAGCGAAGACTCCATAAAATAATGAAACTTCCAAGGAAAGCGTTTCATCACCAAGAATGATTTCCAGCGTCTCTGCCATACCTTCCTCAGATTCGTACAAAGCTGGAAGACTTGGAATATTGTATTTGCCGTGAAAAATCTTATGTCCCTTGTATCGCAAATCCAAGGAAGTACTTCCATTTTTCCCTGTGATACTCAGGGCAGGTTGCCGGTAATCTCCTACTCCCTCTACCGGATATTCCAAAGGCAACGTATCCAAGGAATATCTCCTGTCCGTCCCTGCATCATATGGATTCCCGGAGAAACCCCTGTCAACTGGAATGATCAGGTAGTTCATGTCCTGACCATCGATACGCTGCCCGTAGAAAACATGCAGCAGAAAACCAAACGTATCCACCTGCATCTGATACGTTGTATTTACAGTATGAAGAAAAAAACCATGAGTGTTTTCATCAAAAAGTATCGCCATTTTTTTCATTCTCCCGATCAGTCGTCATTCATCATGGGAATATGAGTATTCTCTCAATATCCGGAGCATCGCCGGAATCATTGGATAATTCCAGTGTGTTTTCTCCTTCCCGTAGGTTCACACATATATCTTTCATTTCCGAAGCATCTGACATGCAGTTGAAACATAATGCGCTTTGAGCGCATCCTTCATTAATCCGGACGAAAATCTCCCTGTTCTCGGCAGAGAAATAATAAAGCCTCACAAAATAGGCTCCTTCATGAGGAACCATTATTCTTTTTAAGACAAGTTTGCCACCTTTACCAATCTTAGTGACAAGTTTCCCACCGGATAGTGAATCTTTCGTATGAGCTCCACCCGACAGGACGTTCTCATGACTCGCGGCTTCCCTAACGATGATAGGTACGCAAGCAGACGGCCTTATTCCTATACGATCAACACAAAAAGAGACTCTTGACGGACAACCGCTCAGATACAAATGATTCTGCCCCTTAAGAAGTGAGGCTTGAATTGTCGTCGTCCTGATAGTATTGGCACTACCGGAACCATGTAGTTCACAGTTCATGACAAACTTATCATTGACAGTCACTGAACACTCACTTTCATTTTTTGAAGTATAAAAAAGTTTGATATCATGCATACCGTCAGCAAGAGCCTGAACTTGTGAAAAAAGAACTCCACTCTGTCCCGTCCCTCCATGGACTTCATGGTAAGAAAAACTTTCTTCCTCATGAATCCTGAAATCAAATGGATCCCGTGTAATAAGAACAGCGCAGCCTCCGCAAGGAAGCAATGGAATCACTATCTCCGATCCTGGGGTAACAGGCTGTGCCTCACAAGAGATGATATCAGGCTGGTTGCCATCCTTAAAGATATAAGCGGCATAGCCATCGCCGTCCAGGAATGAACAAGGAAGCACGACATTCCGTGCTTCGACAGAAATGCAGCCGACATACCAGGAACTTCCGTTTCTACGAGCCATTTCCACGTACTGTCCCGGATATGCTTCCAGCACCTTCGTTTCATCCCACGTCACAGGAACTGAATCAAGGAATGGCGTTCCTTTCCACATTTCATAGCTTTCAATGGAATCTGCAAAATGCTGAACACCTGATTCAAAAATCACAGCTAGAGCCAATTGATGGGCGTGAGTCGTATTGAGGTTGGCGTTGCTGAAAACCACTGGCGTGAAATCCATGGGACCGACGGCATTACGTGTGAAAGGCAATATGCAATTGGTAAAAGCCGTAGTCCAGTCCGTCCACTTATAATGCTCCGAACCTCGTACACCTTCTGAGGTAATCACATGAGGCCATGTGCGCATTTCCCCGGAAGGCTTCGTGGAACCATGGAAATTGACAAGCAATTTCAGCTCCGCTGCCTTCTCGGCAATCATTTGGTATGTCCCCATGCGCATCTGGGAATCATTCATCATGAAATCAACTTTGATTCCTTTGATTCCCCATGAAGCCCATACCGGCAACTTTTCATCGATTTTTTGTTTCGTATCCAGAGCATCGACGTCAGTCCAGACCATGATCCCGACCTTGCGCTCATACGCATAGGAACACAATTCTGGAATCCAACTCGCATCCCATCCGGCATCGACCGTAACATATTTCCAACCGTGCCTGAAAGCAAAATCCACATATTCCTTCTGCTTGAAGAACCATTGGGGAGATCGTTCTTCCGACCACCACGACCATGCGGCTTTTCCCGGAACAATCCAGTCCGTATCGTAAATCTTGGACGGGGGATTTACATTCTCTACCAAAGAACTTCTTGCTAACGCATCCAGAGTTTCGCAAATCATGACTATCCTGAATGGAGTCACGAATGGATATGTCGCAACGATATCGTGCGTCTGTTCAGCGGTAAACACCAAATCCAGTTCATGATCGGACGAAGGACGCAAATGTGAAGCACAATAGCTGCCTTTTGCGTTATAAACGTTTCCTTCGGTCAGAAGCAGCCAGCAGGACTTTTCGACTGAAACCAAAAGTGGCATGGAAATATCCGGGACATCAATTTCACTAAGCTGCCAATGCCGCTGTATCCCTTCATAATCATTCCTCCATGCGGAACCCCACGCCTCAACGTCATGCACGGGAAAAGAAAACGATGATTTCTCCTGGACAATAGCCACATGGCCTTCTCCGGGAACCCTGTATCTGTACGCAAGTCCATCATCGTACAACCTGAATACTACTTCCACTACATGGCCGTTTTTTCCAAACACGTATATGTTTTCACGGCAATGGTTCCTATATCTTTCACTCTTTCGCTGCGGCAGTGAGTACGTTTCATCAATGATGTTACTGACAACAGATACATACGATAGCCCAGTGGAAAAATCTTCTTTGTCGGTGACAATACCCAATCTGGAAGACCGCAGTATCCGGGATTCATTTTTCGTCACCTCAAAAAAGACGCTCCCGTCGTCTTTAACTACAAGAGTGGCTTTAATCCTACCATCCGGCGATTCCGTTGCGGGAAGAAAATAAGTTTGACCGGAAACGCCCCCAGTCCGAGAAACATCAGGATTCATTTCCCCGCAAGGAAATGAACCACGCACAGCATCCACATCAGCTACGTCCTGTGATGAATAATCCATGGTAATACCCTTCTTCATGACACAAAGTCTCCTCTATTGTCCCTAGGAACAAAGTGGATATTCATTTTATTGCTTGACTCTATCTATTAACCGTACATACAGGATTGTTCCCGGAATGTGTCATTCTTTTATGCTTCCGGAAATCAAGCCTGTAGTAAAAAACCTTTGAAGGAACGGATAGATGAGCACAACCGGCAACGTGGCTATGAACACCTGCGCGGCACGCGATGTCCGTTCTGAAACCGAGGAAAGATAAGCAGCATTCTGGGTGGTCATGAGACGAACATCACGGTTTACGACAACTGTCTGCAAATAGCTTTGCAATGGATAATTTTCCGGTCTGTTCATCAGAATCAACCCTTCGAACCAAGAATTCCAATGATTAACAATACTAAACAGCATGATACTGGCCAAAGCTGCTGTTGAAAGCGGTACAAAAATCTTTGTCATGGTTTGCCAGTGGGAGGCTCCGTCAATCAACGCAGCTTCTTCAAGTCCTTTAGGTATGGTCTTAAAAAAGTTCGCTAAGATTACGACATTAAATACAGGAACTGCCACAGGAAGGACGAGAGCGAGGAAATTGTCTATAAGACCTAGTTTATTAATGACTAGATACCATGGGATGAGACCACCACTAAAAACAATAGTAGCAAGAAAATACCATAAATAACCCGTACGAGCCCTAAATTCCTTTTTCGTTTTTGACAGGGGATATGCCGTAATAATTGAAAGAACCATGTTCAGCGGTACTCCAACCAGTACTTTTGCAACGGATATGTAGAATGAACGATAAAATTCCGGTTTCTCAAGTACAAATCTATAAGAATCAAATGTAAAACCCACTGGCCAGAAGTTCACGCGTCCTGTCGAAACGGCAGTACTGGAACTAAGGGAGATTGCAAGTAAGTTCAAGAAAGGCAAGAGACAAGCCAGTGCCAAGAAACAGAGGATGATGACATTGACCAATTGGAAGATCTTCGCTTGAATTGAGGTATGATGTTTCATGACATGCGCATCCTATAAAATCTCATAATTCGCCTTCTTTTTTGCAATCCAGTATCCGAGGCTCATCAGAACAAGGGAGAGAAGCGACTTTACAAGACCGATAGCTGTCGCCACGCTATACTGTCCACCAGCAAGCCCTAAGCGGAAAACAAGAGTTTCAATGATATCTCCTGTTTCAAATACCTGAGGACTATAGAGATTGTAGATTTGCTCGAATCCACTGCTTCCGGCTGTGCTAAGTGTTCCCCCGGCATTAAGGATGCTTCCCAAAGACAACATTCCCATCAGCATGATAGTAGGCATGAGCGCCGGAATGGTGATGCTGAAAGCCTGCCGCAGCCTTCCGGCTCCATCAATTCCCGCAGCCTCATAAAGAGTCGGGTCTATGCTGGAAAGCGTAGCAAGATACACGATTGTTCCATAGCCGAACTCTTTCCAGACATCTGTGAGCACCATGGTGAAAGGGAACCAATTCTTATCACCCAAGAAAAAAACAGGTGTTCCACCGAAAAGAGAAATCAAGGAATTGACGAACCCTTCTGACGGAGAAAGGATGTCAACGAACAAGCCCGCAAGTATCACCCAAGAAAGAAAATGAGGGAAATAAACAATTGTCTGGACAACTTTCTTGACCCTTCTTAACGTAAGTTCGTTCAACAGAAGAGCAACAAATACCGGCACAATGATATTCAAAACAATTTTCTGGATTGAAATAAGCAATGTATTGCAAACGACCCGCCAAAATCCAGGTATCTTGAGTACATAGGCAAAGTTATTCAAACCAATAAAATCCGATCCCAGGAAACCCTTACGTGGTGAGAAGTTCTGGAATGCTATGATCAAACCGAACATAGGGAGATATGAAAAAAGGAAAATGAGCACAACGCCGGGCACCAGCATCATATGCAGCTGAAAGTTGTTCCTATGGTTCGATGTCATTAATGGTTTCCGACGTTCCGCTTGCATCATTTTTCCTTTCATCATGTGTAAAACGTTATTTGTACATTACTCGCAAGAGCAAGAAAGCTGTTGACACGGCCTTCTTGCCCTTGTGTAAATCTTCATTACCGAACATTCCACTCATTCACTTCCTTGGTGATGGAAAGGCCACCCAAGGAATTCCAATCCCTTGCATACTGATCGAATTTACTGATGTCCCCGCCCTTTATGATTTCGGTGAATACCTGGAGCTGCGTCTGATCCAAGATGGAATCAGCCATGGTCATGGTTGCGGTAGCAGGACCGAAATAACGGTCATCGGAAATTTTTCCATTTTTCACATAGTCGTTAAGAACTGCAAGGGAGCCCTTTGGACCATACATCATTTCCGTAGCCCAGCAAGACGCCCAATTTTCCTTGTCCCCTCGGCGGTATGAAAGAATCTGTTTGTAATATCCTGTTTCTTCTGCATTCAAGGTGGACGACGTGTTCTTCTCCAGTGCCTCGGTGACTGCTGTCTGCGCATCCAAATTCTTCATTGGCGGTTCACAATAAATCAAAGGATATTCAAAAATAGGATTACCGGCTTCATCGACATTATACTTGTCCGGTTCTGCGGTCTTTCCATAGGTTTTTTCAAGCTGAAGATCAAGCATCTTGATCAAGGTCTCAGGATGTTGATACGTAGCTGCCACGACGTAATATGTAGTAACTGCAAATGGGACCTGAACCAAAACAGGAGAGTCCCCAGTACCTGGGATTGCATATGCCTGCCATTCCATGCCAGGGTTTGCGTTTTTTGCATCCGTCAGCCACCCCATGTTCCAGAAGTAGCCATACATCATGCCAATCTTTCCCCTGTTCACATCTTCGCTGACCTTGAAGCTGTCCTTTACCCCAAATTCAGGATCGATACATCCTTCCTTATAAAGTTGCTGTATGGCTTCCAAGGCCTTCTTCATCCCAGGTTGGATGTTGCCGCTAGCCAACTGTCCGTCCGTAGACTCAATCCAAATATTGGGATATGCGTCAAACCCATTGAAAAATCCCTCCAACGAACCGAACATCCCCCACAGGTCTTTATTCACAGCAAGGCCGAAAGTATCATTTTTCCCATTTCTGTCAGGATCCTGCTTGGTAAATGCCCGTGCTATGTCCATTACGTCAAAAATGGTTTCAGGAGAATCAAGTCCAAGAGCGTCCAACCAGTCAGTCCGAATCCATAGCACATTAGAATTTCCAATCCCGCTGCCAATCTTCGGTATGGCCATAAGTTTTCCGTCAAAGGTTGCGGACAACAGCGCATTCCCTCCGTCTTGCGTCATGACATCCTTTGTATAATCCGCGGCGACACCGTTGTATACATCCGTCAGGTTTGCCAACTGTCCGTCTTCAACCAGTTGTTTCAGCTGCATGGCATTAACTTGGAAAATATCAGGCAAGTCTCCGGAAGTGATCGAGATATTGAGCTTCTGGTTGTATTGCGCTACGGGAACCATCCATACGTACTTCAGTCGTATGCCAAGTTCCTCTTCATAAAGACGGGTCCAGATATTGCTTTCCAGCGAATCCCCTGTAGGAAACGTCACGTTGTCTGGAATAGGACGGGCTGCCTTGACAATGACCAAGCCGGAATCTTCCGGCAGTGTTTCTTTTCGGCCAGTCCCGAACAGCAACCCTACGGTAAGAAAAAGAAATAAAAAGACAACGGCGTGCTTCTTCATATGAATCCTCCTTTAGATCCAGCATCAATGCATCATCCATGAAACAGTCTTGATCTCACGGTTCATGTTACTTCTGGACGATAAAGGAAGCCATGACACTTTTCTTGTTTCTCTTGAACAATTATGACTATTTTTTCTCCAAACGATTCTCCATGTTCCTTTCCCGCCAAACCTGCGGAGAATCTCCTTCTCGCTTTTTGAAAACACGGGTGAAATATGCCGCTGACTTATAACCTATATCATGAGCAATGTGAGAAACCTTGTATTCCATCCGTAACAGCAACTTTTTTGCCATTTCCATTCTTCTGTCCGTGATTTCTTCACCTACGGTATGCCCGATTGCCTGCTTGTAAATGCGTGACAGGTACGATGGATTTACATAAAACGTATCTGAAATGATTTGCAGCGACAAATCACTTGAAAGGTTTGCGCTGATGAAATTATTGATCCTATGGATGAGGGCTTCCCGTCTTGAGCTGTAGAGCTGTTTTCTTTGTTCAATCAAGATCCTTGAGAGAGCCGATACTTTGTCATAGAAAATTGCCCTGTCTTCATACTGGTGAAAAATCTCAAAGACCGACGGCAACGACAGCAGACTATCACTCATGCCCATGTCTTCAATATAGCTGAGGATAATGTCACACACGGAATGATACATTCGTAGAGAGTGTATGGCGACAGTGTTCTGTTGAGAATATAGAATATCATGCAAAACAGCATCAACAGCATCAACATCTCCTGAAATCAGGGCATTCTTCATATTTTCCAGATCATTGAGATACGTGCTTTCACTGATTTCCGCAAGCGGGATATGCCGGTCCTGATAAAACAAAGAATTTGCCAGAACCTGCCCTTCTCCTTGAATTGAAATCTGGAGAAGTATCGAGCGTAACAGACGGTACTTGTCGTGCAGTTCCTCAAAAGGGACAAACTTGTCATAAACAATACTGATGGAAAGAGCATGGGACTTTGATGAATGTTCCTGGATTTCCTCCAGCAGATGCTTGCAATATGACAAGCTTTTTTCCAATGCTCCTTTTGGTTGCAGAACCCAGAACATGTTTTTATTTGCATCGGAAGCATGAACGAACATGAACTTCCGGGAAAGATAGCTGATGAACATGTTCTCGACCTTGCACATCATGAGAAAACGTTCATGGGAATTACTTCTGGGAGAAAATTTATCTATGTTTGATGCAACGAGCAAAAGTGGTTTGTCTAAATCCAGGGTCATCCCGCAGGTCTTCAGTTCCCTTTTTGCTTTGTCCCGCGACATCCATTCCAATATGTTGAGCACCGTGGCATTTTCCAGCAAGGAGTTTTCTTTTACATCCTTTATCAAAATCTTGCCAGAATCTTCATTGGAAAACATCTCAGCCAATATCCTATCCTTCCTTTCAAAAGAGGAAAATACTCATCTGGATTCTCTCAAAACATACAGACGAGTCAGCCACTGCCAATAAGTCCACTTTTTGCTACACAAAACATCCGCCTATGTATTCTACACTATTTTTCATAGCCATCGGCACATTGGTTTCCTCTTCTTCAGAATTTGACCAAACGGGAAGTCCCTTCCCACATTCATTGTGTCACGGTATACTTTCCCTTACGCTTGCCGCCATGCAGTCGCCACAGGGCGGCCATGGAGATACCAAGGAGATGATGACGCATGCTTGAAAAACTTGATTCATTCGAGAAGGAACTCGCAGGACTCGATATGAAGATATCCTCACCGGACACTATGAAGGACATGAATCTGTTCAAGTCCCTCATGCAGGAGAGGTCTCATCTTGTCCCTATCGTCGAGGAGCTGCAACACCTGAAACACGTCTCCAGTCAGCTTGAGGAATCCCTTGCCTTGCTCAAAAGCGAAACCGATCCGGATATGATAGAGATGACCAAGGAGGAAATCGAAGGACTGAAAGCTGAAGTCGAGGCCAGCACATCCCGGACAAAAGTCCTCTTGATACCACCCGATCCTCTTTCCGGCAAAAACATCATCATGGAAATCCGCGCCGGGACAGGCGGAGAGGAAGCCGCGCTGTTCGCCGCCGACCTCTACCGCATGTATACCCATTACGCGGAAGCCAAGAACTGGAAGATTGAGATTCTCACCTTGAATGAAACCGGGCTGGGCGGCATCAAGGAAGTGGTCTGTTCAATCAGCGGCAAGGATGTCTATGGCTCCCTCCGCTGGGAAAGCGGCGTGCATCGTGTCCAACGGGTTCCTGAGACAGAGGCTGGCGGCAGGATACACACATCAGCCTGTACCGTGGCAGTACTTCCGGAAGCCGAGGAAACAGACATTGAAATCCGGCCGGAGGATTTGAAAGTGGATGTCATGCGTTCAGGCGGTCCCGGAGGACAGAGCGTCAATACAACGGACAGCGCCGTGCGCATGACCCATCTCCCCACCGGCATTGTCGTGATTTGCCAAGATGAGAAATCCCAAATCAAGAACAAGGCCAAGGCCCTGCGCGTCCTGCGTTCCCGTCTCTACGATATGGAAGAAGAAAAGAAAGCAAAGGAAAGAGCCGATGCTCGTCGTGACCAAGTTGGTTCCGGTGATCGTTCGGAACGCATACGTACCTATAATTTCCCCCAGAACCGCCTTACGGATCATCGTATCAACCTGACGCTGTATAAGCTCGACCTCATCATGAACGGCCAGCTTGAAGAAGTGACCGAGGCATTGAAGATTGCTGCCGGGGAAGCAGCGCTCAAGGAAAGCTGATGGATACTGTCTCATCCACATTGGCACGAGCGACGCGCCTGATGAAAGATGCCGGGCTTGCCGACAGTCCTTCCCTTGATGCCCGTCTGCTTCTCTGCGCTGTGATGGATGTTTCACAGGAACAGCTTTTGGCGCGGTGGCACACGGAGGTGCCAGAAGAAGCATCCCAGCGTTTTGCCGCCATGCTGTCCGCGCGGCTTGCCGCCACTCCCATGGCCTACATCCTTGGATGGCGGGAGTTCTATGGCCGGAGATTTCATGTCGATGAACGTGTCCTCATACCCCGCCCTGATACTGAAACGCTCATCGAGGCGGCACTTGCCTGGATACAGGAACATTCATTGGAGGCTCCCGACATAGCCGACATCTGCACAGGAAGCGGCGCGGTCGGCATCACCCTGGCCTTGGAACTGCCTTCCTCCCGTGTCGCACTGACCGACATTTCAGCTTCCGCGCTGGAAGTCGCCACGGAAAACGCCATGCGTCTTGGCGCCGGCAATATCCGCCTGTACCAAGGGGATGTGACTGAACCCGTTGCATCAGAGAGCTTTGACATAGTAGTATCCAATCCACCATACCTCACTCCCCACTGGTATTCCCATGTGGAGGCTCAGGTTCTGAAGGAACCGCGTCTGGCTCTTGTGGGGGGAGATGACGGGCTTACAATCATCAGGAGGCTGGTCGTCGGCGCCAGGTCTGTCCTTGCTCCAGAAGGGGCGTTGTTCCTGGAATGCGACTGGCGTCAGTGTGACGAAGTGGCGCGAATCATGGAAAGGTGCGGGTTCGCCCAAACCTGGATATACAATGACCTTGCGGGGCGTCCGCGGGTCGTGCGGGGGAACGGCATATGTATGAACAACTGATAGAAAGGTTCATCCTGAAAGCCTACAATTACTCGAAAGAGGATCAGGCAAAAATATTGCGTGCCGCAATATTCTCCTCAGAGAAGCACATGACCCAAAAACGCGCCAACGGGGAACCTTATCTGATTCATCCCCTTGCCGTCGGTGAAATACTCATACAGCTCCAGATGGACCGTGACACTGTCTGCGCCGGGCTTCTTCACGATACCCTTGAGGATACCGACGCGACCTATGAACAACTGAACGAGCTGTTCGGCAAGGAAGTAGCCGACTTGGTAGAGGGAGAAACGAAATTCTCACTGCTCAAGGCAAAAAGCAAATCCCTGCAAGAAGCCGAGACAATCCGCAAGATGTTCTTTGCCATGAGCAAGGATGTGCGGGTAATCATCATCAAGCTGGCGGACAAGCTCCATAACATGAGAACCCTCCAGCATCTCCAGCCCGACCGAGCCCGTGAGATAGCCGATGAATGCCTGGATATCTATGCTCCCCTGGCAGATAGATTGGGCATATCATGGCTCAAGGATGAACTTGAGGATCTTTCCCTCAAGATGCTCAAGCCGGACACCTTCCAGTTAATCCAAGATTACCTTTTGTCAAAGAAAGGCGAGCAGACTGCCTATCTGAACCGGGTCGAAAAAACCATCTACCGCGCCTGTGGCGAGGAGAAGATGGGTAACATAACCGTGACCAGCCGGGCCAAGCATGCGTATTCAGTCTACATGAAGATGAAGAAACGCCGGAAGGAGATTGATGAGATATACGACATCCTTGGAGTCCGCATCCTCTGCAACACCGTCACCGAATGTTACGCGCTGCTTGGCATCATCCACCGCCTGTGGCCGCCTATAGAAAACCGCTTTAAAGATTACATTGCCATGCCGAAGGCGAACAACTATCAGAGCCTGCATACAACCGTCATGGCTTTGGACGGAAAGCTCCTGGAAATCCAGATACGCACACGGGAGATGCACTTCACCGCCGAATATGGCGTAGCCGCCCACTGGGCATACAAGTCCGCCACCGGAAGCGAAGCTGGCAAAGATCCTGATTTGGATAACCAGCAGTTCTCCCGCATCATCTCCAAGCTCAAGAGCTGGAGCAACGAAATCGAGCAGAGCGAATCCTTCATGGAAGACATCAAGGGCGAGCTTCTCAAGGACACCATCTATGTCTTCACTCCCCAAGGACACATCGTGGAACTGCCCAGCAACGCCACAGCCTTGGACTTTGCCTACCAAATCCACACGGAAATAGGCAACCATACCACCGGAGCAAAGGCCGACGGCAGCATCATACCACTCAACAGGCCGCTGAAGAACACCCAGGTCATAGAGATACTGACCAGTCCAAACGCGCGTCCCCGTATTACGTGGCTGCGCTATGCCCAGACGACCAGCGCACGCAAGAAGATACGGACATGGCTGAACAAGAATGACCCGACGCTCCTGATTGACAAGAACATCATTGCCAAGAAGCCTGTCGAACTGACGCCTACCCACGCGGAAATACAGGCCGCGGCTGAGGAAGCATCCAAGGAAGCTCAGCACCAAGCGGAATCAGGCGGCAAGATTATCCGTCATGTATCTGATCCTTCACGGCTCACTTTCCGTGTCGGTGATGAAAAGCGCATGATGATTCATCTTGCAAAATGCTGCAATCCAACCAGAGGCGACGCAATTGTCGGCTATGTCTCCCGTGGACGGGGAATCATCGTCCATAGGCGTGATTGCAAGAATTTGAAGAACATGGCAGAAGTCGAGGAACGACAGGTCGAGGTGGAATGGGAGACCGCGTCTCCCCTTCTTCTCAAACGTTTCCGCGTCACCAGCAAGATGACCACCGACCTTTTCAGCGAGATTGAAGGAGCCATCAGGAAGTACAAAGGTCATCTGATTGAAGGACGGCTTGACGATGACGAGGAAGGGCGGCTTACCGGAACATTCACCATGGAAGTTTCCACGGACGACGACTCGAAGAAAATCCTCAAAAGCCTCCGTTCCATCCCCTCCATCGTCACCATCACCCCCATTTCCTGACCCGGTGGTGACCTTAGCGGTGTCCGTATATATCGACTGACCATATATCGGGTGGTCGCATACGAAAAATAGCGATATCATGAAGATGCAACGTGTAAGCAGCGTGTAAGGAGGAAAAACATGAGCAGCGGCAAGAAGGTCGTCATAGCCAATGACCAGGGAGCAGTGGCATTGTCCAAGGACTTGGCGGAGCATCTGACACGCAGAGGTTACGAAGTGAACCATTTGGGCATATTCACCGAAGATTCCGTTGATTACCCCGACATGGCGGAGAAAGCCACCACGGAATACCTGAAAGGCGGATACGATTTCGGCGTCCTTTGCTGTGGTACTGGCATTGGCATATCAATCAGCGCAAACAAAGTACATGGAATACGTTGCGCCCTTCCCCAGAATATCTTTGCGGCTACCATGGCAAGAGAACACAACGACGCTAACTTCATTGCGTTCGGTGGTCGTGTCGTCTATCCTGAGAAACCTACTGACATCCTTGACGCATTCATGGATTCTACTTTCCAAGGAGGCAGGCACCAGCGGAGGGTGGACAAAATCATGGCGTTGGAGCGTTGACGGCAGAGATGTATTTCAGTCGATGGTCAATCGACGATTTGTTTCCTTATGTCCCGGTCACTCCACGTCCCTATGAGGTAGGAATCTACGGAGAAAAGGCTCCACAGCATGCTGAAACGAGCCCCTCTGCCATCAGCAAAGGCACGGAAATCCCATGCCAGACCGAATTTCAACAGGTTCTCCCTCTTTCCCTGCATGGCGTTTCCTATGGCAATCGGTGTAAAGGAAAGCACAAGATAGTTTGGCGACAGCTTCTGCGACTCGCCATAGGGAGTCGCTACGAGTGCCAAGGATACAAAGGAATTCAACCCGCTGCCCCCATAGTCACCGGAACGGTATACCGGTCCCAGGAGAGCAAATGAGAGTTCCGCGGAAAGGAAACCGGTACTGGCGGGACGGGGCGTTGCTTCCATAGCCCCGGTCACGTTGATTTCCATATAAGGATTCAGGCTTGCCCCCAGGCCGATGAAGATGCCTGTGGAATAGGCAGGAGACGCTTCGTTCAAATCGAGCGATGTGTGACCCCAGCGGATGGAGAGGGTTTGGATGCCATCCCAAGCGGCAGAAACTGGTAAGGAAGACACCATAAAACTGATTGCAAGGAAAAGCATCAGTTTCCATTTCCCCATCCCTATTCTTTCCTTTGTGGCACTATTCTTCATAACAGCATTGTCCCCCTGTACAGGATGATTCCCCATTCATCCACCTTCCATGCGTCACCCGCCATGTCTGCGTACACCCCGAACCATTCATAGATGAAGTCCCTATGAGCGAGCCGGAAAGGAATAGCCGCAAGGTGGAAGGTCAAGGGAGAACGTCCCGTCTTCCAGGCGGCATATGAACCGCCAACCTCAATCATGGGTACCCACAGGGCTTTATTGGTGACCAGCCATCCAAAAGGATGATTCGCCGTCCGTACCACATCCAGTCCCAAACTTATGCGGAAACCGGAAAACCCTGAAACATCCTTGGAAAAACGGAAGTCAACGGAACCACGCAGGGAGGGGTTTAAAATCTTCAAATCCCAAGGCGCGGCATAGGCGCTGAGAGAGATGTCGGTGGAAGGCACTGGTTCCGTTCCCCCAACGTATGAGGCTCCTGTGAAGGAGATCCCTATTCCCCAGGGATGTACTGCCGGAGAAGCTCCCATGACGCTGAAAACCGCCATCATTATGAATATTGTCACTACACTGCGTTTCATCTTTCCCTGTTCTCCGCTGTCCCTATGCCGTGATATAGGATACGAGATGCATCAGCCAGTTCTTGAACGTCCGCCATTCTCCAGCCTCATCAGCGGTGATGCGCCGGGAACGGGCTATGATGTTCTGAAAATAGTCGCTCATCTCTTGGCCGAAAACATCATCCTTTATCAGGATACTGATTTCCTTGGAGAAATTCATAGAGCGGAAGTTGAAGTTCGTCGAACCGACAAGCACATATCTTCCATCAATTATCATCAGCTTGTCATGAAGCATCGCGGGGAATCTCCCCTCGGCGTCTTCTGTCTGCATGTACACTTCCGCACCCGCTGCAATCAAATCAGCAACGGCATATTCCGTAGCGTTCCTATTGATATCAACACCATCATACGGCGGGACAATGACAACCCTGACACCACGGTTGACGGCATCCGCGACCAAACGTCTCATGTTCCCGTCGAGGATGGGGAACAAAGGTGTCAGCAGGATGCTTTCTTTGGCTCCGGAAAACAGTACGGCAAAGACTGATGCCATGACAGGATTTCCGTCCAGGGACTGGTTAGCCAGCCAGACTGTCATCTCATGAGCGTCATGTCCCATGATGGGAGTCTGGAAGCCGGAAGGTTGGAACCCGGCAAAACGTCCTTCGGGAATCGTATCCCATGACAGGGCGTTCCAGTCTTTCCTGAACACCTCAAGAGCCAAGGAAGCAAGCCCGGAAGATGTAAACTCAAACATCAGGTCATGCTGGTCAGAGGCCAAGGACATATGATTCATATTCATGCCACCGACCACGACCGTCAGCCCGTCGCTGATGAACAGTTTACGGTGATCCCTGATAATCAAGCGCAACGTAGAAGGAAGCCGGGAAACTGTCAGGGGATTAAATTCAAACAGTTTGACGCCATGTTCCTCAAGCCATCTCAGGCTCCTGATGAAACTCCTCCCCGCAGTATTCTCCATGTAGGAACTCCCGTCATAGAGCAGCCAGACATCAACCCCTTCATCAGCTTTGCGGGCAAGAGCTTCATAGAGAGCCTCATTGCTATCAGTCTGCGAGGCAAGGAAAGTCGTCATGACGATATGTTCCTGAGATGCCTCGATGAGTTCCAACTGTCGTTCAAACCATTGAGGTCCCGATGTGTAAATGACAGGACGCATGGAATGCGCGGAAGGAAGTCGTAGTCCCTCCAGTTTTTCCTCAATCCCGGCTCCCTGCCCGGTAAGAACAGGGTCAGTCATCATCCTGGTCGTAGAGCAGCCTGTCACACCTAGCAAGAACAGAATCAGGAAAACGGAGAGACGGGTTTTCATCATATGCCCTCGGAACGCTGCGTTGGGAAAATGAATGGATAGGGCAATAAATCTGAAAACAGATGTTCCCGGACATCTCCTGATGCCGAACACAGGCGTACTACTGTATCCGGACGGCAAAATTCAGCCAGAACCTGAAGGCACTGGGCGCAAGGTGGCGCGGGAGGCGCGTCATCAGAGACAACGACCAAGGCAGCAATGCCAATCTTCCCTTCTTCCGCAATAGCATGCAGGATGGCATTGCGTTCAGCGCAGATTGTCGCGCCGTAGCTGGAATTTTCTACATTGCATCCTGCGTAAACCGCCCCTGTCCGGGCACTCAATAAAGCCGCGCCCACCTTGTAGGTCGAATAAGGTGCGTATGCATGGAGCCGGACAGCCGACGCAGCGTGGCGCAGCCTGTCCAAAGCGGCAGCATCCGGAGCCGGGACAACCCTGTCTTCTTTCATCAATCTCACTGCGCCATAGGCAACGGTTCTGCCAGCAGTCTCCCGGATGTATCTCCCGACAAGCGCGTTGAACTCCTGCACAGTGGAGAAATCATCGAAATCACCGACATGCGGCAGCACGAGACAGGCGCCGGACTCGATCAGGGATGCGGCATCGAATGAAGTAGCCACGGCTCCCGGAAGACACCCCGCCGCTACAGCCGCCTTCACCCCGGTCAGGGCATCTTCAACCACCAAGGCTTCATCACAGGTCACGCCGAGGGAGAGCGCGGCATACTGGAAAATATCAGGGAAAGGCTTCTTGCGTTTTACATCATCCCCTGATACAACCAAATCGACATCCTCGACAGAAATCTTTACCGCAGCCATGTTTTTCAGGACTTTCGTCCGGTCAGCGCTGGAGACGATTGCAGTAATCAGCCCTGCCTTGCGGGCGTTCTTAAAGAATCTCAGGATTCCCGGATGGGATAAATCCTTGCCTTCCAGCAGGCGGTAATATCGTTCATAGACATCGAGTTTGGCGGTATCGATGTCATCAATCACATAGTCATGGCAACCACCCACTCCCCGCAGCATGGCGGTCTCGCCTACACCGAAGAATGCTTTGAAATCCCGCGGGTATACGGTGACGCCCTGATCGGCGAACCATGATATCATGGCATCCTGTATCAAAGGTTCAGAATCTATCAGGACTCCATCCATGTCGAACAAAACGGCTGTGAGCATACGGCCTCCCTTTCTCTGTCGCATCGTATCCTACGCTACTTATCTTACACCATGTATCTTATACCATCGGCTCGCTCAAGCAGGAGTGTCAATCAACTAACGTAGGGGAAAAATTTCCGCAGGAAAGACAAATCCAGTTCCGGATAAAGCGGGTGGGCATCAAGCAGGGTCTGGACATCTTCCCGTGCGCGGACAATGACCGTGGGATCTGTCTCCGCCTTAGCCTTGGATGTAGTTCCTGCATTGGCTCCCTTGGTCAAAACAAGGGGATGGCTTGCCTTGAGGACGGAGGCGATGATGGAGGCAATCTTCTTCATCTCCGGCACGCCCATTCCCAAGGTAGTGACAGCAGGAGTCCCGATACGCAATCCGCTGGTATACCATGGACCGTTAGGATCAAAAGGCAGGGCGTTCCGGTTCAAGGTGATGCCGCAGTCCCTGAGCTGGGTTTCCGCCTGCCGACCGTTCAAGCCGAAGGGACGCACGTCAAGCAGCATCAGGTGATTGTCAGTTCCTCCAGTCGCCACCGGTATGCCTTCCGCTATGCATGCGGCGGCAAGGGCGGCGGAGTTCTCAACGATTTTTGCGGCATAAGAGCGGAAATCAGGGGACAGTGCCTCGGTCAAGGCAATGCCTTTGGCTGCCATCACATGGGGAAGCGGTCCTCCCAGGACAAGCGGACAGCCTTTATCTACGGATTCGGAAAATTCTTTCTTGCAAAGAATCAAGCCGCCTCGCGGTCCTCGCAGGGTTTTGTGCGTGGTAGTCGTGACGATATCCGCCCAGGGAACAGGGTCATAGTCTCCGGTCAGCACCTTGCCTGCGACCAAACCCGCGAAATGTGCCATGTCCACCATGAACACCGCGCCGACCTTGCGGGCAATCTCCCCCATCCGGCGGAAATTAATCAAACGGGGATAGGCACTGTAGCCTGCAAGGAGTATCAGTGGCTTGATATCCATGGCCTGCCGCTCGATGGCGTCGTAGTCCAAGAGGCCGGTAGCCGGGTTGACAGCGTAGGAATACGCATCGAACATACGGGCGGAAACGTTCTGCCTGTAGCCATGGGTCAGGTGTCCGCCGCTGTAATAATCCAGCCCAAGCAGCTTCTGGCTGCCGAAACGCGCCCGCAGTTCTTCCCATTTCTCCCTTCCAAGATTGGCAGGATTGGATTCTCCCCATTCTTCATAGGCTGGTAGTTCTACCCGCTGGTTCAGGATTGCCCAGAAAGCACAGAGATTGGCGTCTGCTCCGCTGTGAGGCTGGACATAGGCATGTTCCGCGCCGAAAAGTTCCTTGGCTTTCTCCACTGCGTAGGATTCGATGCTATCGACGTTATCACATCCCGCATAGAAACGATGGTATGGGAAGCCTTCACTGTATTTGTCGGTGAGCAGGTTCCCCATGGAAAGCTGGGTGGTCAGGCTGCTGAAATTTTCACTGGCTATGAGTTTCAGATGCGACCTTTGGTCGGCCAGTTCATTGACGATGTCCCCGGCAATCTTCGGCGATACCTGGGCGGCCATGTCCAATGCCGCGACATAAGCAATCATGGATTCTTCAATTTCCCCGGTTCCGCGTTTGTCCAGATACGCCTGTAAAGCTTTTCCTACAGCCATCGTCGTCACTCCTTTGCCTCGTGATTCCCCTGTTCCATTTTCCTGCTCCAGAACCTGCTCCTGGTTCCGTTTTACGTCAGGAAAAAGCCTGAGGGGGTATGTCCCATCTTGCCGACATGACATGGGAATGTCAACGTGCGGCGGGCGCAACATCACGGAGAAAATATGGTCAGGAACATACATTGACAGCAAAAAATCTTATGTCTATAATCGGGGAGCATTTATGTATTCACACGGAGGAATCGTGGCCAAAGAAGAAGCAATTGAAGTCGAGGGAATCGTGCGTGAAGCCCTGCCCAATACTATGTTTCGCGTCGAACTACAGAATCAGCATGTCATCCTGGCGCATTTGTCGGGAAAGATGCGCAAGCATTATATCCGCATAGTACCGGGAGATACCGTCAGGGTAGCCCTGTCCCCCTATGACCTCACGCGAGGCCGCATCATCTACCGCGAACGCTAAAGACCCCATAAATGTCTATCCCCTTGGTTCCGGGGAACAGGATACCGGAAAGGCTGACTTCCTGTGGAGACGCACCGACGGTGTACAGAACAATACCTCGACGGTGCATCTGAAACTTGAGCATATGTTCTCCCGCCTGATTGTAAACCTTGGGTACGACGTATACGAGCGTCCCTATTGTCATGAAGGACATTTCCGACAGAATACGGATTCTGACAGCATTACGACTCACCCCAGTACGCCCGTATAGCTCATTTTCTCATTAAGAGACACGAGAGGATGCCAAAGTATCCATCGTTTACCAGCCTCCAACCAGAGGGATTTTCGTTACCTGACCATGCTGCCCTTCAGTTGTGGGAAGGAAACTTACTGAGATTCTGAAGACCAATTTTCGCACTTCCGTCCTCAATGGCATGAAGCAGTGAAACGACCGTGTCATTGTATGGCGTGGGTACGGATGCTTTTCTCCCATAGGCGCATACTACACCATTGATGGCGTCCACCTCGCATTTCTTTCCCTTCTCCAAGTCCTGGAGCATGCTTGCTTTCAGGCTACGGTGTTTCTTTATTGCCAGAGGGAACAGCAGGAAGGAAATCTTTTTTTTGAACCAGCCCCGGTAGTTGAATATCTTCACCACATCGGTTCCCTGGATAGGCTCTATCTTCACTCCCTGGGCATGGGCGACATCTATCGTTTCCTTCATCAGGTTCTGGGCGCAGGCGCGAGCTTTCTTGTCGTCTGCCACCCCGCCGAAAGTCAGTCCGGTGACCGCACTCATACCGCTGAACGCTGCATTGACTAACAACTTTGACCATCTGGCTCCCATGAAATTCGCATCGACTTCAACAGGCCCCATGTTCTCCAGGATGGCTTTCACATCCCTGATGGCAGAATCATCCGTCCTGCCATCCATGCATCCCAGACTGAATACCAGCCGGTCCGGTTCCGAGGTAAGTTCCGAAACTCCTGGACCATGGAGGGTCGCTCCCCACCCGACGGCGCACCCCAAGGTTCTGTCCTCTCCTACTACTTCGGAAACGCTCAACTCAGGCAGCCCGTTCTGCATGGTGCAGATAATCCCTTCCGGAGACAGGAACGGCTTGATGGTCGCTACGACACGGGCATTGTCCAATTGTTTGGTCATCAGGAATACCACATCATATCCTTCGGACATCTCCTGTGGCGTACATGCCTGTACAGGCACGGAGAAGTTTACCGTCCCGATAATCCTGGCACCGTTCTTCCGCAGTTCATCGACATGCGCTTTGTTGTGGTTGATAAGGACGACATCCAAGCCAGCTTTGGCCAGATATGCTCCAAGGATGGTTCCCAGAGAGCCTGCTCCATAAATTGCAATTTTCTTCTTCATGCCACGCTCCTTGTCTGTATATGTTTTTCACTTCTTGTTTCCAAGGATGACAGGGACAAGTCTCAGATTTCAAGTCCCCGATTTCAAAGCGGGCTTCATCATCCCAATCAGTTCTTCATGATAATCCAGAGGACTCCGCTGCCCCCATGACGCGCAGGAGGGACTGACGCCTCGCTGACCATGCGTGAACGCCGTATCTCATCCATCACCACGGTGTGGAGTACTCCTTCCCCATCAGCGGCATGCAGACCCTTGCCATGGATGACACCTACTTTCAGCAAGCCTTTCTGTCGGGCATCAAACAGAAAAGAACGTACACGAGCCGCCGCCAGTTCCGCAGTGTCACCATGCAGATCCAGAACAGCCTGGGGTGGCATCTTGCGGAGCTGGGAACGGGTGATGCCCTGGGGTTGGATGCCTCGGTGTTTTTCTGTTTTTCCCACTTTTTCCTGTGCATCCCGGTGTTTTTCGGCAAAGGCAGGAGAACCCTGGATAGAACCGGCTTTCCTTTCCCATGAATCCAGGATGTCTCCGAAATTACGTGAAGGAGTTGTTTCCCTTTCCGTGACAACAGTCGGTTTCTTCTGATTTTCCTTTTTTCCCCGCTGCTTGCGCTGAATGGAGGAGTTGTAAGGGTCGCCGGTCTTTTCCCATGCCTTAAAGATATCGGCAAAGCTATCAGCGGGATTATAGCCGCCGACAATGGATTGACCCTTTGGAGGGGAAACCTGACGGGAAACTTGGCGGGGAAGCTGTGATTCCGCTGTATTCGCCATGACTTGGTTTTTCCGCACACCTGCGGAACCCCTGGAAACTGACGGCGTTTCTTTTACCAAAGGGGCATCCTGACACCGAGAAGTCTTTGAACGGTCAAGTCCGGAAAAAGGAGTGTAAGTTTCCCCATCCGGGGTATCAGGCTCCCCATCCTTCTCCGAGGAATGAGAGCTCACCCTCATACCTCCCTGACATCGGTAATCTGGAGGACGAAAGGTTTAATCAGCTCAACTACTTTGTCCTCGGAGATACCCTGCACCTTGATTGTGCAGACGGCATTCGTCGGATCAGTTCCCATGAATGTGCCGAAAGCAATGATGTCCCCATCCGACTCAGCGATGATACGGGCGATATTGGCAATAGTGCCTGGCTTGTCCTCCACCAGGAAAGAAACACGCACACCAAAGTGGCGAGCGCCGAAAAGCTCAAGCAATATCTTGAAAAGATCGGACTTGGAGATGATGCCGACAAGCCTGTCATTCTCAACCACGGGAAGACTGGACAAATCCTGGTCAACCATCAACCGCGCGGCCTCCTCCACTGTCGTATCCTTGGAGATAGTGACCACATTGCGGCTCATCAGTTTCTTGACTTTCATCTCGGACAGCAGATACGCCATCTCGTGGATGGACAGGCTGCTCACCGGAGAGGGGGACGCATACAGGATGTCTTTTTCAGTGATGATACCGACCAGCTTCTTGTTCTTGTCCAAGACGGGAAGTCTATGAACCTTCTCTTTCTTCATCAGGCCGGACGCCTCGATGACAGACATATCTGGAGTCGCAGTCACAGGATTCCGGGTCATCCTCAGCTCAATAAGCATATTCAGCCTCCCATGTAGATATAGCATTCATCTGATACAAGTTTACCTCATAGACCGGTAAGATGCCAGATGTTTCATTCCCCCAGATAAGCCGCGCGAACCTGAGGATTGGTCAGGAGCGCAGCCCCGCTGTCAGACAACACGATTCTGCCGTTTTCCATCACATATCCGTTGTCCGAAGCCTTCAAAGCCATGCGTGCGTTCTGCTCCACCAGGAACACCGTAACCTTATCTTCCCTGTTAATCAGCCTAATCTTATGAAAGATGTCCTGGATGATGAGGGGAGCAAGGCCAAGACCGGGTTCGTCCAGCAAAAGAAGATGGGGGGAGCTCATCAGCGCACGGGCTATGGCCATCATCTGCTGTTCGCCACCTGACAGGGAACGTGTCTTCTGTCTGCGCCGGGCGCCCAGGATGGGAAAGAAATCATACATTTCCTGCTTCTTTCGCGCTATCAGGGCATCATCCCTGACCATGAAGGCTCCCATGTCAAGGTTTTCCTCGACCGTCAGGTCGGCAAAGACCCGTCGTCCTTCCGGCACCAAGGCTATGCCACTACGGGCAATCTGGTCAGTCCGGAGCGAATGACTATGAGTCTCTCCTTTGGACACGCAGATTGCATCTCCCTTGTACTTCACGGAACCGGACGATAGAGGAACCTGCCCGACGATGGCCTTGAGCAATGTACTTTTTCCAGCTCCGTTCGCTCCAATCAGAGAGACAATCTCGCCTTCGTTGACATGCATGCTCACATCACGCAAGGCGGTTATGCTGCCATATGATACGGTGATTCCGTCAATGGAGAGGAGTTCACTCATCGTCGTTTTCCTCCTTGCCCAGATATGCCTCGATGACCGCAGGATTCATCTTGATTTCAGCAGGCGTACCATCGGCAATCTTCTGCCCATAGTTCAGTACGGTGATGGTGTCGCAAATGTTCATCACCAGCTTCATGTCATGTTCAATCAGGACAATGCTGATTCCCCGCCCTCGGATACGAGCGATGGTTTCCATCAGTTTCTCTGTCTCCTGTGGATTCATGCCGGCAGCTGGTTCATCCAGGAACAAAAGGCGAGGCTCAGTCGCCAAAGCACGGGCAATTTCCAGTTCCCTCTGATATCCATAAGGCAGGCTTCCGGCCAAATCATTACGGAAATCGGCCATCTCGAAGAAATCGAGCCACTCCAATGCGGCGGAACTGCTGACTACATTCTCCTGAGGAGCATTGACAAAACTCATCACGGCAGCCGCGATGCGCCCTTTCCGTGTAGGGGAACCGACTTTAAAATGCCGACCGAGCATCACGTTCTCAAGGACTGTCATCCCCTTGAACAACCTGATATTCTGGAATGTGCGGGCAATTCCCATCCGACATATCAGATGAGCCGCCATGCCGGTGATATCCCTTCCTTCAAAAAATACCTTGCCGCTTGTCGGGGTATCAAGTCCGGTCATGTTATTGAACAACGTCGTCTTGCCAGCTCCGTTCGGCCCGATAAGTCCGGTTATCAGTCCCTGCTCGGCGGAAAAATCTACACCGGATACAGCCAGGACACCGCCATACCGCCGCGTCAGTCCTTGGGTTTCCAGAAGGCTCATACAGCACCTCCCTTGGCTTTTCCACTACGGAATGGAATAACATTAGTCAAACCGGATCCTTTTCCCTGAAAAGAATCATCGTTCCCATAGAGATTGACGCGACGACCAAGAAGTCCCTGGGGACGCCAAATCATCATGACGACCAGAATCAGACCGAAAAGTATCTGCTTGAACTGGGGTGGAATCACCGAGGAAAGACCGACAAGCTGGGGCAGATAGGATATGAGTTGCAGGATGAAAGCACCAAGGATGGATGCGGCGAAGTTGCCCATGCCGCCAAGGACGACCATGCAAAGTACCAGCACCGACACCATGAAGGTATATGAGCCAGGATTGACCGAAAGCGAATATACTGCCTGTAAGCTCCCCGCGATTCCCGCGGCGGCCGCGCCAATGGCGAACGCGCTCACTTTGTAGGCCGTCGTGTTTATGCCCATTGAACTCGCGGCTATCTCATCCTCCCTGATTGCCTCCAGGGCACGTCCCGGACGGGAACGGGCAAGCCGACGGAAGAACAGATAAGCAATGAGGACGAAAATCCAGACCATGGCCAGGAAAGCCCATTTCTGATAGGGGTTGATCACAAAACTGAAAATGGAAGCCATGGGAATCCTCTGTATTCCCATGGGACCACGGGTCAGAGAGTCCCAGTTGTTCAGGATATTGCGGACGATTTCCCCGAAACCCAGGGTGGCAATTGCCAGATAATCGCCCTTGAGCCGCAAGGTCGGCAGTCCAATCAACACTCCGAACACCGCGCTGAGAAGCGCCGCAACAGGAAGCGTCGCCCAAAATGACCAGCCAGCCGTAGTCGAGAGGATGGCCGTAGCGTAGCTGCCAATGGCAAAGAACCCTGCTTGGCATAGGGCAAGCATGCCGGTATAACCGGTGATGACGTTCTGCCCCATCGCCATGAGAGCATAGATACCCGTATAAATCATGATAAGAAGGAAAAAATTGAGCATCAGACTTTCTCCTTTTCCATCTTGCCCAGCAAACCTTCCGGACGAACCAGGAGGATGATGATAAGCACGCCGAAGGCGATGGTGTCCTTCAGTCCCTGCGGGATGCCAAGGACGGCGACGCCGAAAGTCTCAAGCAAGCCGAGCAGCACACCGCCGAGCATTGCGCCGGAAATATTGCCGATGCCACCGACAACCGCCGCAACGAAAGCCTTAAGCCCTGTCATCATGCCCATTGAGGCGTAGACTTTGAAGTCAAGGGCTATCAGGATGCCACCGACAGCGGCCAGTGCCGAACCAATGGCAAACGTCATGCTGATGATATGATTGACGTTAATGCCCATCAACTGGGCCGTCTCTTGGTCAAGGCTGGTCGCCCTCATCGCCTTGCCCATGCGTGTCTTGTCAACGAACAGCTTCAAAGCAAGCATCATGACGAGCGAAACCCCCAGAATCAGTATCTGGTGGGGGGTAATCACCACCCCTCCAAGATGTATTGATGTGTTATCAAAAGGATAGTTGTACTTGCGGGACTGTGTACCGAACATCCATGCTGCGGTGTTGGACAGGATGAAGGATACCCCGATTGCGCTAAGCAACGGAGCCAGGCGGGTCGCCTTGCGCAAGGGCTTGTAAGCGGTTCTTTCAATGACCATCCCCAGCAAAGAGGTGAGTCCCATGCTGAGAACCATGGCAATGAAGAAAGCCGCGACCGTCCATGCGCCCAGAGGAGAATCACCACGGAGGAAATCAAAGATAAACAGTCCGATGTAGGCTCCCGCCATAAGAACATCCCCATGAGCGAAATTGATGAATTTCAGGATGCCGTACACCATGGTATATCCCAGAGCGATGAGCGCATAAATACCACCCAGCGTCAGGCCGTTCATCAAATGTTGGAATACTTCAGAAACGGACCCCATGTTCTGACACTCCTTGCTGTCACCTGCTCTCATTTCCCGTCATTTCAGGGAAAGAACCCATGGAACGCAGGATACAGGCTTTTTCATATGAAAACATAGGACTTCGCCTATGAAAAACCTCATTCTGGACATACAACCCATGCTGACCGGATGTGACCGGAAGGTCAGGGTTACATGAGCAGAAGAACCCGGACAGTCTACCCTGTTATGGATGGCTGTTTCAACTAAGAACACGTCCAAAATACACAATGACATCCCCCGATAAGAAGGATGTCATTGGACTTGTCCGACCTCGTTGCGTAAAATAGCCGCTTAGTCGAGCTTGATCAACTTTCCGTTCTCAACGGTGTAGGTGCCAAGATATTCAGGAGTCTTGCCATTGACCTTGTAGACTCCCTGGTAGGCGACCAAGTCTCCGTTCTCCGCGAAGTTGATGACGCCGTTTGCTCCGATATAATCCTTGGTGGCGGCGATAGCATCACGGACTTTAGCCCTGTCGAAACCTCCGGTAGCCGCATGGACGGACTTCAAGGCGTTCAAAATGATGTTGGTTCCATCGAACATGTTGGTTGCGAAGGAATCAGGCCCGACTCCCCATTTTGCCTGGTAATCAGCAAGGAATTTATCATACACTTCGTTCTGCGCAACCTTGGCAGGTCCCAAGTAGATAACGCCGTGGGTAAAGTTCCCGGCCAAATCATAGATTGCGGGATCTGAAAAACCGTCACAGGAAAGGAACGGCACGGTAATGCCAAGCTGATTCGCCTGCTCAAGGATTTGAGCCATCTCAGCGGTATAGTTGGGGATGTAGATAGCTTCCGGGTTCGCCGCGCGAATCTTTGTCAGCTGGGTCTTGAAGTCCTTGTCGCCGACCATCAGGGTCTCGGCAATGACAATCTTCCCGCCTCTGGCTACAAAGCTGGCGCTCATGCCTTCATACAGCCCTTGGCTATAGTCGTTCTTTGCATAGAGGACGGCGATGTTGCGGTAGCCGAGTACTTCGTAGAAATAATTTCCGGCGACTTCACCCTGAAGTCCATCGGAGACTACTGTACGGAAGACATAATTACCAATAGCGGTGATGTCCTTATGTGTGGCGGAAGGGCTGATCATCGCGATACCTTCATTCTGCACGCGTTCCCCTACGGCGAAGGACTCGCCAGTGAACACAGGACCCGCAAGCGCCACAATCTTGTCGGTGCCGGAAAGTTTCTCGATGGCCGCAAGAGCTTTCTCCGCGTTTCCTTCGGAATCTTCAAGGCGCAAGGTGACGGGAGTGCCTGCAATGCCTCCTTTGGCATTGAACTGTTCGACGGCAAGGCGGGCGGCCTGGCTTGTCAGGATACCGTAGTTTGCATTGTCACCGGTCAGAGGTCCGATGAATCCAATCGTAGCAGCGGCACTACCGGCACTTTCCTTGGAACCTCCGGCAAAGACTGCAAGCGAACCAACCAATGCAAGCACAAGCATCAAAAGGATCTTTTTCTTCATATGGATACCCTCCCTAGGTATTTTACGCGCAGCCACGAAGCAACGTAACCTGTTCTTCTCCCCACTTCAGGCGCTGGCATATTATGGGAGTATATACACATATTGGTATAATTATTCAATACGGATGCATCAAAAAAAAGAAACCTGCGCACCCTTCGCTCGTCAATGCGCTTCCTTTACTCTCGGTAAAGAACTTCTTTCACATGAAAAGTTGTGCCAAATAAGTGCTTCTATCCAATATCCCGCTGTTTTTCCATATAATCCAATATTCCTATGAATCCTTCTTCCAATATTTTTTGCTTTGGTTTTTTCTTCGGGTCAAATGAGCTTGCAACATCTTCAAAATGCTGAAGTATTTTTTCTATAAAATCATTGATTCTGTCCCGTCTGGGTTCCAATCCTAATTCTATTCCTGATTTTTTCTTTTTTAGTAAATCTGTTATCTCATCCAATAATTCTTTTTCGGTTATTTGGGTTAATAATTTCTCAAATTCCACCGGAGGCGATTCTTTATATTTTTCTATCCACATACATGCCATAAGTGGTCGTAGTACGTAAAAGTACTTTTTAATCTTTACTTTATCCGTCTGCAAAAATTGCCGGTAATTTCCACGTGCCATGTGTAAATAATGGTAAACCGATGATATGGGTGAAAAATACTCTTGTGATAATTGTTCCATGACATCATAAAAATAATTGTCTTTATAATAAATTATCGGGGATTTAAGCCACTCGAAAAGCACCGGATTCGATTTATTCGCCAGAAATAATGTTTTACGCAAATCCCATCCAGCATAATCAAATTCATCAACAATCGGGTATTCAATGACATCTTTTTTGGGAAGAATATTGAGATACCAATTCTTGTCATGAACATATATGAAACGTACATCATAATCACTGTTCGTGGATTCAATGCCCCATGACCTTGAGCCAGATTCTACAGCATAGAGTATTTTTACTTTATGTTCTTTCTCTACTTCGAGCAATCTTTCTTTTATGGTGTCGTATATTTTTCTGTCCATAGTCCAGTTATAGTACATCCTTTTATGAGCCGCAAGAATGCGATGTATTTTTGCATGGCAGCGTAGCGTGGCAGCGTAAAGGTACCGATGTTTACACAACGAGCGAATTATGTTAGATTGACGAGGCTTTTTATCGTGAAGTTCCGGTAGCTCAGCAGGATAGAGCGGCTGCCTCCTAAGCAGCAGGTCATGCGTTCGAATCGCATCCGGGACATCATACCCTCTCTCTTGCATTTCCTGCCGTGCATCCGTACTGTATACATGACACATATGATACGACACGGAGGAAATCCATGAATCCAATCATACGACAACTCAAGGCGCATCGCACTTTCAGAGACTTTGACCCTTCATTCACCGTGAGTGACGAGCAGCTACAGTCCATCCTTGACGCAACATGCCAAGCACCATCATCGATGAACGGACAGCACTATAGCATCATTGTCGTCGATGATTCCGAAAAGAAACAGAGACTTGCGGAACTCATTCCTTCAAACGCCAAACACATCATTGCTTCATCCGTGTTCCTGCTGTTCGTCGCTGACTTGCGGAGGATGCATCGCGTCTGCGAACATTACGGTACTGAGTTCGTCCCTGTCGGAAAACCGGAACCACTTCTCATTTCAACGATAGACACAGCCCTTGCCGTGGAAAACGCCGTAGTTGCTGTCGAGAGCCTTGGACTGGGAAGTGTCATTGTCGGCAGCATCAGGAGTGTCGGGGACAAAATCATCACAATGTTCAACATGCCGGAATACACACTGCCACTCCTTGGCTTGAGCATAGGGAAGCCTGCGGTGGAAATGCGTGTCAAGCCACGCCTGCCCAAAGACACAGTCGTCCATCGTAACGCATGGAAGGAATTTGACTACCGCTTCATTGAGGAATATGACGGGACGATGGAAAAATTCGCCGAAGCGCGTGAAACAAAATTATGGTCAATTAAGTTCCGCGATTACTATTCCCAAGAGTCCTCTCCTGTCACGCGCACGGTACTGGAAAAGCAGAAAATCTGAAACCCGAAGAATCAGGGATAAGCCATAAGGAACAGGGGATGTTGCAAAGTCAGCTTGCGACATCCCCATCGTTTTTTTCGCTTTTCTCCGTAGCATCCTTGCGTGCGGAACTTGCAGGGCTTACAGCTCTTACAGAATCAGAATCATGCCAAGAACACCCATGGCCGCAATGCCCGCTACAACAGCAACTATGCGAAAGCGATGGCGGCGACGGCTTTTCAGTACATCGGATATAGTCCGAATCCGCACGGCTGTAGCATCGACGTGCTTGTGCTTTGCCGCCGGTTCATCCATCACGACCTCCTTGTCCTTCGGGTTCATGGTGACAGCCGGAGAACTAGCCGCGAGCATTGGAAGAACCGGAGCGGCAGCAGTAGAGGATGGCGCGGAAATAGGCGCAGGCGTGCGGACATCCATTGACCCAGGCACGGGAGCGGTATTCGTCTCAATCTGTCCAGTAGTTTTTCTTTTCTCATAACAGACCTGGCAGATTACCATGCCGCTGCCTTCGTCCGGCGTATCATAATAGCTTTCACCGCAATCCGGACAGACATAACATCTCAACAACGCACCCTCTCCGTCAAACTTGCAGACCTCCATTTTCCGTTCCAGTGAAGCATCCGCCGTCCGACCAATGAGCCGGGCGAAAAAACTGAGTTTCTGGACAGGTGACTGATCTTTTTCATCAAGAGGCATCTCGGCAAGCTGGACGATACGTTCACTCAACCCTCTGTCCTGTGTAATCAAGAGCAAAGATTCGTGGGCGCGTTTCGCTGAAAACAGAGAAACAAGATGATCGTCGGCAATCCCTGTCGAACCTGTATCCTGTATCCGGACGACTCCCATGCGGGCAAGATGCCGTATAAGTTCAGGACGCACCAGAGCCCTGATTCTCACCTCGCGGTCCTTGGCGGGGTTGTCCTTGAGCCCGTGAAGCTCTTCCATCGTCTTTTCCAGGATGACAAGTCTTTTCTTGCGCCGTCTGAGCATGGGATAGGCATCCGCCACGAACCGGAGGAACAAGTCCTCATGGATGATTGGTGCGGTATCCACGAATATCTCATCAAAGCCACGCAGTTGGCTGTCAAGCAGTTCCGCCTTGGCTTTGTCGGTCGAAGCGTATACGGTGAAACGCCCCAACCGGCAGGAAAAAATCTCTCGGTACAAAGGAAGCAGCGCTTCCTGCACATCCTGTTCAGGAGAGATGCCACAGCCCCGGAAGGTCTTCATCACATCATTGGCAGATATGGAAAATTCCTTCGCGAGCAAAGCAATCACATCCTGGGAAGTACGAACAGAAGAACGACCGGGAGTCCGTCTGGCTTGGTTGCCAGGACGTTTTGCTGGACGTGTGTCCATATACTCCTCCCATCACGCCGGGAACGATATACATGCGTCTCCAGCGGATTCATTCATCAATTTCATTCATCACTCATCACTGGAAACCAAGCCTCCGGCTTCATTCCCTCTCCATGCGGCTGAGTACAGCCATACTCATGTTGTCCGCCATGCTTCCATTCAGATACAACGTCAGATACACAAACATTTCACGCTTTCGTATCCACAATGGCACGCGCCTGGTCCTCCGTCAAGGTCTTGGCCGCCGCCTCATCCTTCTTCATGGATGCTTCAGGCAACTGATAATTCTTCTTGCCATGCTTCAAGTAGTATCCGTACCGTCCGACATGGATGGCCAGAGCTTCTCCTTTGTAATCTCCAAAGGAAAGAACCAGTGTCTTGTCCGCGCCTCCAATCTTTCCGCCCCGACCTGAACCGGCGCGTCGGCCTGCGGACTTCGGCTGGGCAAGAAGTGCCAGAGCTTCCTCCAGCGTCACAGTGAACACACTGGTCTCGCCTCCCCTCAAGGAACGGAACTCTCCTCCTCTGGTCACATACGGGCCGAACTTGCCGATACCGGCGGAAACCGGCACGGAGGTCGCAGGATCACTGCCCAGTTCACGGGGAAGTGCCAGATAGCGGAGAGCTGTCTCCAAGGACTGTCCATCCTCTCCTTTTGGGACGGAAGATGTCCGCGGCCTTTCCTTGGAACCTTCGACTCTCTCTCCCAGCTGCCAGAAATCCCCATTGCGGCCAGAAATGAGGAACACTGTCTTGCCAGTCCGAGGATCCGTCCCTATACCGCCGTCGTTGCCATCCTTACGGATTTTCCAATCCTTCTCCAACAGCTCCTCAAGCATCTCCTTGGTCACATCTGCTGGTATCCACGCACGGGGAAGGGACACATAGACATTTCCATTGTCATCAGACTGTGAGATAATGTACGGCCCGTAAGGACCGATGAAGATGTCCGGCTCTCCGGTGAGCTGGGGCAAATCAATCTTCTTGGCATCAGGCGCAACAATTTCCTGCATTTTCTCAGCGACTATGGCTTCAAGCCCTTGCGGGCCACTGGCAAAACGGGTAAGGAAGTCAATTTCATCAATCTTGCCCGCGGCAATGCCGTCAAGGTCTTCTTCCATCCCGCTGGTGAAGCTGTAATCCACATATCGGTCAAAATGCTTCTCAAGCAACTGTACCACGCTGAAACCTACGAAGGTCGGAACCAGCGCGGAACCGTCCTTTTGCACATAGGATCTGTCGAACAGCTTGTCAATGATGGTCGCATACGTTGACGGGCGTCCAATCCCCATCTTTTCCAGCTGTTGAACCAAAGAGGCTTCCGTGAACCGGGCAGGAGCCTTGGTTTCATGAGATACTGCCTCAAGGGTTTCCAAATCGAGCTTCTGCCCTTCCTTCAATACCGGCAGGAAACTCTCCTTGTCTTCAAGCGCGGCTTCCGGGTCATCGCTGCCCTCCACATAGACGCGGATAAAGCCGGGGAACAGTATCTGTGTCCCCGTAGCGACAAAACGGGCGGATACCCCGTCTGCCTGCGCATTAATCCGCACGGAGGTCAAGCTTTTACGGGCTTCGGCCATCTGGCTGGCCAGCGTCCGTTTCCAAATCATCTCGTACAGTGCCTTGTCCTTGCCGTGGAGTCCTGATTCATCAGGCTTGATGAAAACATCTCCCGCAGGACGTATGGCTTCGTGGGCTTCCTGGGCGGAAGCACTCTTGGCCGCATACTGGCGGGGAGCATCGGAAAGAAAAGCATTGCCATACAGCTCATCTACGCTCTTACGGGCAGCCTCAATACCGTCCTGGCTCAAGGACGGGGAGTCAGTACGCATGTAGGTGATGAACCCGTTTTCATAGAGTTTCTGGGCAATCGTCATGGTCTGCTTTGCGCTGAGATGAAGTTTGCGGTTGCCTTCCTGCTGGAGCGTACTGGTAATGAAAGGAGGCGCAGGTCGGCTGGTCACCGGCTTCTCCACCACTTCGGCCACCGTCCATTCCGCGGAACGGAGTTTTTCAGTCACATCGCGGGCAGTGTCAGCGTCAAGAAGGATTGGAGCGTCAGCCTTCCCTTCCTTGAGGAACGCTCCGGTGGTAGGATTAAAGTCCTTGCTGCCCGCCACTCGCCTGCCCTCAAGGGCTTCCAGCTTGGCGGTGAAAGCCGGAGACGCGGAGTACAAGGTCGCCTTTGCATCCCAATACGTGCTGGAGACGAACTGGATGCGTTCCCTTTCCCTCTCGACAATCAGGCGCAAACCAGGAGACTGAACCCGTCCGGCGGACAACTTCTTGTTGGAAAGTTTCTTCCAGAGGACAGGCGATAGTTCGAAACCGAACAAACGGTCCAGCTTGCGCCGGGCTTCCTGGGCATGAACCAGATACATGTCCAGCTTCCGTCCGGTATCCAGGGAATTCAGGATTGCCCTTTTCGTGATTTCATGGAACACCATCCGCTGATAAGGTATGGATGGTTTGAGCAACTCAAGCAGATGCCAGGAAATACTCTCGCCTTCACGATCCTCGTCAGTGGCAAGCAGGAGACGGTCTACAGACTTTAAATCAGCCTTTAACGTCTTAATCAGTGTACCCTTGCCCGAAACCACCTCATATTCAGCCTTGAAGCCCTTCTTCACATCTATTCCCAGCCGATCGGACGGCAGATCCCTGACATGTCCATTGCTCGCCACCACGGTATAATTGCCCGGCAGGAATTTCTTGATGGTCCTGGCTTTTGTCGGAGATTCGACGATGATCAGTACTTTCTCATTTTTCTGGGAATCCATTCACACACTCCAAAGGCTGAAAGTTCGCTCAGCTCGATGTTGTTATAAAAGCCTCAGTAAATTTTGTCAATCTTTGACCAAAACATATCATATGAATAAAAGGAGTATTCCGGCAAGCATCGGGCAAGCATCGCTTCCCCATGATTGCGCCATGGTTAACGCCATGGTTGGAGCTATGGTTAACGCCATCGCCGTCAATCCCGGTTGCCAATTGCCTCCGATACTGGTATTTTGAATCTGTCATTTACGGATGCGAGGAGTTTGCCATGAGATACACGACGCACAGGTTGGCCATTCCCCTGATTCTGCTCACCTTCTTTCTTTCTGGTTGCGTCCTGGCCGAAAGCATGACTCTTTCATCATCACGCGGCGGTTCGTCTTCCGCCACGCTAGACGCTTATCCTTTCTTCATTGATGTGCTGGAAGATTTCTCAACGTTCACCGCCGAGCCTTCCGATGATTCCATCCTGGACGTAATCGTGCGGGACTTCGTCACCGGCCTTGTGAACAGCCAGAAGGCACTGGGAATAAACACGCGGAAAACAGGCCGGAACTCATATGTCATCGACTTCACGTTCCAGGATTTCAATGCACTGTTCAATGCGTTGGCTGGAAACCAGGAAGGCCGTGTCCTTTCCCTGAACGCGACGGGAAACAGGACGACCCTGGCACTGGACATATCCCTTGACACCTATGACGAGCTTTCGCGCATCATCCCCTTCTTGACTGATCCGGGCTTTGAAGTCTACGGGCCTTTGTACAACCAGGACATGAGCGCGGACGAATATCTTGAGATGATCGGCTATATCCTGGGAGAAGACGGACCGAAAGCAATAACCGACTCCCGCATCTCGCTGCGCTTCACCACGCCGGCGCCTATCGTATCTTCCCAAGGGGTCAGAATCATCTCATCTTCCGTATGCGAATTCAGCTTTCCCCTCATTGATTTCCTTCTGTTGCACTCCCCGCTCACATTCTCCGTCACGTGGTAGTCTTCCCGACAGTTTCTAGTCTTTCAGACAATCTTCCAGTTTTCACCTAGACATTGAACCGGAAATGCATGATGTCACCATCTTGCACGACATATTCCTTTCCTTCAACCCGTAGCTTCCCCGCTTCCTTGACTTTGGCTTCACTGCCCATTTCAAAGAGTGTGTTGCAGTTGTATACCTCTGCCCTGATGAAGCCTCTTTCAAAATCAGTGTGGATGACGCCCGCAGCCTTTGGCGCGGTATCCCCCTGACGAATCGTCCAAGCCCTGTCTTCGTCGCTCCCTGCCGTGAAGAAGGTGCGCAGGCCAAGGGTCTTGTACGCTGTACGTATCAACTGGTTCAGGCCGGATTCTTCCAGTCCGGAGGCCTCAAGGAACTCCTTGCGGTCTTCGGCGCTCTCCATGGCGGATATCTCGCTCTCCAGCTTCCCACTGATTACAACGACCTGGGAACGGTCGGCGGAGGCAATCTTCCTCACGACCTTCACAAACTCATTGTCCTCGGAAATAGAGTTTTCATCGACATTGCAGACATAGATGACAGGTTTCATGGTGATGAGATGAAAGTCCCTGACGACATCTTTATCTTCATCTTCAAGAATCAGGCCGCGCGCCGGATGGCCTTCGGCAAGCTCGGCTTTCAGCTTCTCAAGGAGAGGAACTTCCCGCGCCGCGTCCTTGTTTGTCCGTACCAGCTTCATCTGCTTGGCAAGCCGTTTCTCCACGGTTTCCAGATCCGCAAGAGCAAGCTCAATGTTGATTGTCTCAATGTCTCCGGCAGGATCAATCTTATTGTTGACGTGGATGATATCCGGATCTTCAAAACAACGCACCACATGCGCAAGGATGCCTACCTCTCTGATTGAGGCAAGGAACTGGTTGCCCAGCCCTTCTCCTTTGGAAGCTCCCGCGACCAGTCCGGCGATATCGACAAACTCGACCACAGCGGGCACGACTTTCTTGGGAGGAATCAATTCCACAATCTTGTCCAAACGGGCGTCCGGCACTGTGACGATGCCGACATTGGGCTTTATCGTACAGAACGGATAATTCGCGGCTTCCGCGGGAGCTGATGTGACGGCGGAGAAAATAGTTGACTTGCCGACATTGGGAAGTCCGACGATACCACAATTCAATGCCATGGCGTACCTCTTGGATTCACGTTGGATGCAATGGAAAAGCGGGATGCGGATGAGAAACAACCACTTGCTTTTCTCTTGGACGGCAGTATATCATATACTAGCATGCGGGGAAACAACCCTGGGCAAAGGATGCCCTGTACGAAGAAACGACTCGATGACCAAGATTTTTTCCCTTCTCACGACTCCCGTCTTCATGATACTGAAGAAGACTCTCTTTCTGTATTCCTGGTAGGTCTCCGTACACCGGATGAATCCGTCCCTCGCGCACAACTGCGGCTACAGGAGCTGGACAGTCTGGTCAGAACCGCCGGGATGGAACCCCTCGGCGCACGCATCCTGCCTCTCCGTACCGGGCGGGCGGCGACCCTGATCGGCAGCGGACAGGCTCTTGAGATTAAGGAACTGGCAGAATATCATGCAGCGGATGCCATTGTCTTTGACAGGGACATCCCTCCCCGCGCCCAGAGGAATCTTGAAGATATCATTGGGCTCCCCATCCATGACAGGCAGGGCATTATCATCACCATCTTCGGCCAGAGGGCATCGACCAAGGAAGCAGTCCTCCAGGTCGAACTGGCACGGCTTCATTACGTGTTGCCCCGGCTGACAGGCTCCCGCGAAGATCTGTCACGGCAACAGGGAGGCGTCAAGGGCACGCGCGGCGGAGGCGAGGCGCAGCTGGAGCTTGACCGGCGCAGAATTTCTGACCGAATTGCCTGTTTGAAGACGGAACTCACGGCTGTCAGGACAAGGAGAGAGCGGCAAAGGACACAGCGCAAGTCCGGGGAAATCCCCGTGGGGGCAATCGTCGGGTATACTAACAGCGGCAAGTCATCCTTGCTCAAGGCTCTTTCCGGCGCGGACATCCTGGTGGAGGACAAGCTGTTCGCCACGTTGGATCCGACGACCCGACGCATTCGTCTTCCGGAAAGCGGTGAGGTGCTTCTCTCAGATACCGTAGGTTTTGTCAGTGACCTGCCTCACCATCTTGTCGATGCTTTCCGCTCCACTCTGGAGGAGGCCACCGACGCTGACTTCCTGGTCATTGTCTGTGACGCTTCCCATCCCGACATGCTTTCCTGCTACCAGGCGACGCTGGATGTTCTCCATAACATGGGCGCAGACGGGAAGCCAACGGTGACCATGCTTAACAAGATGGATGTTCCTTTCGAGGATTTCGCCGTTGCAAAGCTGCGTGACATGATTCCCGACCTGGTGGAAACATCCATCAAAAAACGTCAGGGATTGAACGCCCTTCTTGAAGCCATGGCAAAAGCCGCCTATGCCTCCTGCCCCCTCCGATCCTTCCTGATTCCCGCCGACCGGCATGACCTTGTTTCCCGTACCCGCCAGTCAGGACGAATTGAGACCCTGGAATATACAGATGATGGCATCCTCCTGTCAGCACGCCTGATTCCCGTCATGCTGGGTGATTTCCTGCCGTTCCAACAGTAAAATGATGAGATAGACGCGCCGGACATTCATCAGCAATAAATAATTAAGTACATAATGTAGAATACTTTACTTACCTGACTGCACTTCCGTCCTTTCCCAGGAATCGAGAGAGTTTCTCAAGGATATCTTTCATGGACATTTTTTGTCTTTCGACATCCAGAGATATCTGAACTCAAATAAAAACCGCCATGGTTTCCCATAGCGGCAATCTTTCATGACCTGTATGGCTTAGAAATGATAGAGGACTCCGAGAGTTCCGCCAATATAAAAACCTGTGTCAGGAATAATCTGTACACCAGGAGAAACACGGAAGAAAATCTCAAGCGGAATGTCGCGGAAATCATAGTCAATACCCACGGGAACTGTTACGGCAAGACCCAGTTTCTGGCTATTGTCGTTCAATGGAATCCACGTTGCGCCAGCGAGTCCAGCGGTGACATCAAACTTCGCTCTGTCAATGTTGAAGGATGTCCAAGCATAGTTTACGCCTGCCTCAGCAGCAAGGTAACCGTTGTCAGAGAAATTCCAACCGACAGTACCGATTACATCAAAATCCTTCTGGGCATAAGAGAAAGAAACACCCGTTGCCGGATATCCAAAGGATATACCGAGACCGAGACCTTCAGCAGCGAAAACAGGAACCACTGCCAATGCGACGAGAAGTGCGACTACAGCAATCTTCTTCATTTTTTACTCTCCTTGCGGCGCGGTAAGTTCCCACGCCCATGAAATAGTATCTTACTGGTAAGCATAATCATTTTTATACTGAAAAGTCTACAGTTAAAAATCTGGATTCCCTGATTCCAGACCCTTTATTTTTTTCATAATAAAATCTTAAACTATGGTATAAAAAAATCTTTTCTTATATAAATGAGTGCTAAAGGTAATCGGGAGGAACTTCTCATGAACAGAAACCAGCTTACCAGCCGCGGTCTTGTCGTCAGTTTTATCGGTCTGCTCATCATCACCACCAGCTCCATGTATGTCGCCCTGCGCATGGGAGCCCTTCCATGGCCTACAGTCTTCGTCACAGTCATCAGCATGCTTGCCCTGCGCAAGGCAAAGGGAGTGACGATGCAGGAAATCAACGTCACCCATACCCTGATGGACGCTGGAGCAATGGTCGCCGGAGGTCTTGCGTTCACCCTCCCCGGACTGTGGATACTCCAACCGGACGCCCATATTTCTACAGTGACTCTCATTGCCATTGCCCTGAGCGGTTCTCTCCTTGGCACAGCCTTCACCGCCTTGAAACGCCGCGAGATGATTGAGACGAGGAAGCTGCCCTTCCCTATGGGACAAGCATCCCATGACACACTGGTCGCCGGAGTACAGGGCGGCTCGGTAGCTCGCGTTCTTTTCATTGCCATGGCGGGAAGCATTGTTTTTACTATCCTGCGTGACAGCCTGGGTCTCATCCCTGCGGTCATCACTATCTTCGCTGGCTCCGCGCTCATTCCTACCCTGATGATCTGGGTTTCCCCGATGGGAGCGGCAATCGGAGCTTTGATCGGACCCAAGTACTCTTTTGTCTGGGTCGCTGGCGCCGTGTTCGGCTATTTCTTCCTTACCCCGCTGGGTATCATGACAGGTTTGTTCACTGACATGGCAGCGGCCGATTTGTTCCGTTCAAATCTGGGCATCGGCTTCATGGTCGGCACAGGCATCGGCATCTTCCTCAAAGCCATCGTGTCACGGTTCAAGGAAATCCTGTCCCGTGACAAGACTCGTGCCCGGTGGCCTTCAGTCGATCCCGGCACAGCGCGTACCGTCTCACTGCTCATCGTTGCCGTCATTCTTCTCCTGGCCTTTTTCACCGACCTCTCATTCCTACACATTATCGTCCTCTTGGCCGGAACGTATATCAGCACCAGCCTCTCCGCCACGCTCACCGGCCAGACCGGAATCAACCCCATGGAGATATTCGGTATCCTGGTTCTTCTGGTGGTCAGCGCAATCTGGAGTCCTTCCCTTGCCATAGCATTCACCGTCGCCACCGTGACCACCGTCGCATGCGGCATGACAGGAGATGTGATGAACGACCTAAAAAGCGGGAGTCTCTTGGGGACGGATTCCACGACCCAACAGTTTGCCCAGGCAATAGGTAGTCTTGCCGGTGCCGTCATTGCCGTCTTTGTGTTGTTGGTGATGAAAGACGCTTTCGGAAACTTCGGCACAGCAGAACTGCCTGCTCCGCAGGCATCGGCAGTCGCAGCCATGGCAGGAGGATTGGGGAATGTTCCGGCCTTCCTCATTGGAGCAGTCGGCGGTATCCTTCTTTACATTTTCAATGTACCTGCGGCTACCTTCGGACTGGGCATCTACCTGCCGGTCTATATTTCCGCAATCGTCGGGATTGGAACCTTGATTATGTCCATCTGCCGCAAAACATTTGCCCATAAGATGTCTGACGCCGACATTACTTCCACGGGAACCATATTATCCAGTGGACTTTTGGGAGGCGAAGGAATTACTGGTGTAGTCATTGCCATCATCTCGATGTTTGGTTGAAAAAACTGTATAATAACCTCATGATGTTGAAAAATTCCGACGTGCCGTCGCAGCCTTCCCTTTATGGCCTGTCCGTCCAGGACATCCAAACCGTTCTTTCACTGGACAAGCCCTTCCGTGCCCGCCAGATACGCTCGTGGCTTGCCCGCGGAACTACTTCCTTCACCGGAATGAGCAATCTCAGCCTTCTGGAACGAACGCGTCTCACAGAGAAGTATCCCCACATCCTCACATCGGAAGTCATTGAAGAAAAGACAGACAGAACCGGCGCAACAAAGCTGGGCATCCGGCTCTATGATGGGCTGGTCGTCGAATGTGTGCTTCTCGTTGACCAAGACGGCCGCAAGACAGCATGCTTGTCCTGCCAGGTAGGATGCGCCATGGGGTGCGTCTTCTGCCGCACTGGTACCATGGGGCTTGCCAGGAACCTCCATGCCTATGAAATCGTGGAACAATTCGTTCATTTGATGAAATACGGAACACCTTCACACATTGTCTACATGGGGATGGGAGAGCCTCTTGCCAACACGAAGGAAGTCTTTTCTTCAGTCCTTACGCTCAACTCCCCCGATTGGTTTGATATTGGTATCAGGCGCATCACCATCAGTACGTGTGGCATTGTTCCCGGCATTCTCCAGCTTGCGGAAAGCGGCCTGGGAGTGAAACTTGCCATCTCTCTTGTTGCTGCGGACGATCAACTGCGTACCCGTCTGATGCCGGTAAACCGCTCTTTTCCGTTAATCAGACTCAAAGAGACACTGGTCACGTATCAGAAAAAAGAAAAAAAACGCATCACCTTTGAATACTGCATGCTGGGAGGGGTTAACACAGACGAGACGGCCGCCCGCAACCTTGCCCATTTCATGAAGGGACTGGAAGCCATCGTCAACCTCATTCCATGGAATCCCGCGCCCGATCTGCCATGGCAGACGCCTTCCAACCGCGAAATGGACAGCTTTGTGTCAACCCTCCAACGTCTGGGCGTTCCCTGCACCCGCCGCTTCTCCCGTGGTCGCGGCGTGGACGGAGCATGCGGACAGCTGGCTGTACCACAGAACATGCGGACACTGCCTCCAGAAGATACACAGGGAACAATCTGACGGTGGTAGCTTACCAACAGATACGTCTGTTTTATTTCTCCAAGACTGCTTTGATGCGACGCACTCCGGCTGATGATGACTGTTCCTTGAGGATGTGGAAATGCCCCATGTCACCGGTGTGTGTCACATGAGGACCGCCACAGACTTCCTTGGAGAAGTTGCCGATTGAGTAGACAGTTACCAGTTCGCCGTATTTGGATTCGAAAAACGCAATGGCGCCCTCTTTCTGTGCTTCTTCCAAGGTTTCCGTCTTCTTTGTCACCGTCAGATTCCGCTTTATCTGCTCGTTCACTATGTCCTCGACCTGCTGTATCTGTTCCTTGGTCATTGGCTCAGGATGGGTGAAGTCGAAGCGCAGACGTTCCACGGTGATGTTTGAACCTTTCTGTCCGACATGGGTTCCCAGGACAGTCCGCAGAGCCTGATGAAGAAGATGAGTAGCGGTGTGCAGGGCGGTGGTCAGCTCGCTGTGATCTGCCAGGCCGCCCTTGAACTGCTGCTCAGCCCCGGCGCGGGAAATCTCCTGGTGTTTCTTGAACGCCTCGGCAAATCCCTCGGTATCGACGGTCATGCCGTGTTCGGTAGCAAGCTCGGTGGTCAGTTCAATCGGGAATCCATATGTATCGTAGAGTCGGAACGCGACACGACCGGAAATTTGACGGCTGTTCCCCTTCTCCATTCCCAGACGGACTTTCTCAAACTCTTTCTCACCTTTTGCCAAGGTCTCGGAGAACTTTTCTTCCTCCGCGTCCAGCTCTGCAATGACGAACTTCTTGTTCTCGATGATTTCAGGATATGGTTTCCCGTACAGCTCAAAGACAGGGGAAGCCAGCCCTGAAAGGAACTTGCCCTCGATGCCCAGCTTGCGGCCATGGCGCACTGCCCGCCGAATCAAGCGGCGCAGGATGTACCCCTGTCCTACATTTGAGGGAGCCACACCTTTCTGGTCGCCCAGGATGAATACGCTGGTGCGGATATGATCGGCTATGATGCGGATGGAAATATCATCCTGCTCATTCTCCCCATAGGTCTTGCCGGATAGTCCCTCGATGGCATGGATGACAGGTTGGAAGACTTCCGTATCATAGACGGACTGCTTGCCCTGGAGTACTGCAATGGTTCGCTCGATGCCCATGCCGGTATCGACGCACTTGCGTGTCATCTCACCATACGAGCCGTCAGCTTCCTTCTTATAGCCCATGAACACATTGTTCCAGATTTCAAAATACCTGCCGTCAGAGGAACCGGGACGGCTGTCCGGATTATTTGTCTGGCGACGGGTATCAAAGAATATCTCGCTGTCCGGTCCGCAGGGGCCGGTCTCTCCCGCAGGACCCCACCAGTTGTCCTCACGGGGAAGGTAGTAAATACGTTCTTCCGGGATTCCCAAAAGTTTCCATGTGGCGGCGCTTTCCTCGTCACGCGGCACATCCGCGTCCCCGACGAAAACAGTAACTGAAAGACGAGCGACATCGATATCAAGAACTTTTGTCAGAAATTCAAAGCTGAATCCGATCGACTCTTTCTTGAAATAGTCCCCCAGGGACCAATTGCCCAGCATTTCAAAGAAAGTCAGATGATGGGGATCTCCCACGCTGTCGATGTCACCGGTACGGATGCACT